>JAUXGZ010000056.1 GCA_030621785.1 Gammaproteobacteria bacterium
ATCGGCATGGGAAAACGTTTCAAGGGCGTCTACCACATCGAGCAGGACAAGGCATTCCTGTATACCTCCGGTGACAGCAGTAAACGTCAGCAAGCGACTGTAATCGATGGCCTGGATAACCCGCTGCTGGACGAAGTTTTCGGCACCCAGGCAGAGGAATTGCGCGAAGAAATCGAGCTGGTACAGGGTGCCAGTCACAGTTTCGACAAGGCGGCCTACCTGCGTGGTGAGCTGAGCCCGGTGTTCTTTGGTTCAGCGATCAACAACTTCGGTGTACAGGAATTGCTGGACTATTTTGTCGAACATGCACCTCCACCGCTGGCGCGGGAAACCGTCAGCCGCAGTGTCGATCCCCTGG
Source organism: Gammaproteobacteria bacterium (assembly GCA_030621785.1). Taxonomy (GTDB): domain Bacteria; phylum Pseudomonadota; class Gammaproteobacteria; order DSM-19610; family DSM-19610; genus Thiogranum. The sequence continues at coordinate 359 of JAUXGZ010000056.1, forward strand.
AGGACAAGCTGACCGGTTTTGTCTTCAAGATACAGGCCAACATGGATCCGCAGCACCGGGATCGTATCGCCTTTTTCCGCGTATGCTCGGGGCAATACAAAAAAGGCATGAAGATACGTCATGTACGTATTGGTCGTGATGTGCAGGTATCCAACGCCCTGACCTTCCTGGCTTCCGATCGTGGTCATGTCGAGGAGGCTTATCCGGGCGATATTATCGGTTTGCATAACCACGGTACGATACGCATTGGCGACACCTTTTCCCAGGGTGAGGAGCTGAAGTACACGGGTATTCCCAACTTTGCACCGGAACTGTTTCGCCGTGCAGTACTGAAGGATCCACTACGCATGAAGGCCCTGCAGAAAGGGCTCGATCAGCTTAGTGAAGAGGGCGCCACCCAGTTGTTTCGTCCGTTGCGAAATAACGACCTTATACTGGGAGCCGTAGGTATACTGCAGTTCGATGTGGTGGCCCAGCGGCTCAGGGATGAATACAAGGTGGAATGCGTTTTCGAGAATATATCTGTGGCCACGGCACGCTGGATCGAGTGCGATGATCCAGTGCTACTGGCGAAGTTCCGCGAAAAAGCCTACGATAACCTGGCCATCGACCAGGCTGGAGAGCTGGTATACATCGCTCCGACCAGGGTTAACCTGGAACTGTCCATAGAACGCCATCCGGATATCCGTTTCCTGGCCACACGCGAAATCTAGGCGCCTGTTAAAATACCAGTGCAGCGATGGTAGTCAGGAAAAACACAATGGTAGTAGCGCGCCAGAAAGTCACCGGGTCACGCTCGATCAGTGGCGCGCGGTGCTTGCGTGAATACGTCTGGTTGGGGTGTGACAGGTCATAGACCAGCTCCGATAGCAGTGAGTACCGGCGTTCCGGGTTTATGCAAACTGCTTTCTGCAGCGCCCCGTCGATCCATTCCGGGATGTTGCGTTTGCATTCCCGTGCCGGGATGTACTTCTGCCGGTTCATGTTGCGCTGCGTGAACTCCTTTGCATAAGGCAACCTTCCGCACAGCATTTCATAGGCGATAACCCCCAGTGAATAGAGGTCGGAGCGGTTGGAGCCGCCGTGTCCCCTGAGGTATTCGGGTGCGGTGTAGTTTCTGGTGCCGAGGATGTTGTCCCGGTCCAGCGGTGTGGTGATTTCTGAAATTCCGGCGATGCGGGTGGAGCCGAAATCGATGATCTTTACCACACAGTGCTCGTCGATCATGATGTTTTCCGGCTTCAAATCCTGGTGGATCATCTCCTGCCGATGCATGGTGCGCAGGCCGCGAGCAATCTGTTCGATGATGTTGCGTACCTCGTCCAGCGATGGTTGCGGATGATCGTGCATCCATTGGCGCAGCGTTTGGCCCTCGATATATTCAGTGACATAGTAGATGCACTGGCGCCGGCCATGAGGTTCGAAGACCTTCAGGATGTGTGCGCTGTTGAGACGTTTGCCGGCCCATTCCTCGTGCATGAACTGGTCAATGTAGGCCGGATCGTCTTCGTAATTCACCGAAGGAGTCTTGAGTACCACTTTGCCATCAGTTTCGGTATCCAGCGCCAGGTAGACCTGGGTCCGGTTGCTGGCATGCAGTTCCCGCAGAATCCGGTAACCGTCGAGTACCATGCCGGGTTCCAGCTGCGGCGGAAAGGGCAGCTCGGTCAGTTTTTCGTAAAACTCATGTTCGGCCGCTGCCGGCAGTTGTTCGATAAACAGTATCTGAGCGCTGAGATTGTCGTTGCTTTTACCAACGGTTGCCTGGCGAATAATGGCATCTACGCCGGCTTCCGGTGTCCTGCGGTGTTCAATGGCCAGTCGTTTCAGGGTGGTGTCACTGACGAAGTCGTGTATGCCGTCGGTGGTCAGCAGGTAGATATCTCCCTTCTCTACCGGCAGGGAACGGAAGTCGATATCCAGGTGGGTATCGATGCCCATGGCCCGGCTCAGGTAGGTCTTGTCGGTGCCAATGGTAACGCGGTGGTCGGTGGTGAGTTGTTCGAGTTCACCGTCACGCAGGCGATAGATACGGGTATCGCCGACGTGAAACAGGTAGGCAGTATTGGACTTTATGACCAGCACGCTGAGGGTGGTGACCAGGCCTTTCGGCGACCCGTACTTCTGGTGTCCCTGGCTGTACAACCACTGGTTGAGTGCCCCGAGTATTTTCTCGCCGGAAGTCTCCACAGTCCAGGAATCCGGGGTGCTGAAATAATCGCTAAGGAAGCCCTGCACACAGGCATCGGCAGCTTCACGCCCGGCCTCGCTGCCGCTCATGCCGTCGGCGATTACCGCGGCGATGCCCTTGGTCGTCAGTTGCGTGTCATCGGGAATACGAATCCCGCAGGAGTCGTCGTTGGATTCCTTGCTGCCGGCATCAGACTGCTGGCCGGCGATGACAATGAGTGTGGACATGCTCAGGATGATGTCACATCAGCTAACTTTGATCATCTGTACCGTTCCGTCCGGGAGTACTTCGGTCATGTGTCCCTCGGGTTCATCGAGGAAGAACATCACGGCGACCAGTACTACAACGGCCGACCCGCCGATTACCAGAAAAAATACGCCAGGTGCCGCAAAGGACAGGACGGTCAGGAAAGCTACACCGCCGACGTTACCGAAAGCGCCGGCCATACCGGCGATCTGCCCGGTCAGGCGGCGCTTTACCAGTGGTATGACGGCGAATACGGCGCCGTTTCCGGCGTTGACAAAAATGGAACAGAAAATGACAGCAGCTACGGCCGAGGCCACTGACCAGCTGTGGTCGATATAGCTCATCAGCAGGTAACCGATCGCAAGTCCCGCCATGATGATGACCAGTGAACGCTTGCGTCCGAAGCGGTCGCTGATCCATCCGCCTGCGGGGCGCATGACCAGGTTCAGGCCTGCAAACACGGAAGCAATCAGCCCGGCCTTGACAATGGACAGGTCAAAGGTGTCCTGGAAAAATAGTGGCAGCATGGATACCACGGCGAGTTCCGAACCAAAAGTCACCATATACGCAAGATCCAGCACGGCGACCTGTTTGAACTTGTAGCGTTCAATTTCCGGTACCGAGGTTTTGAAAACATGACCGTTGATCTGGTAGATGCGGATGGTCTGGAAGATGTACAGGCTGGCCAGTATCGCGTAGATGATATCCACCACCGCTACACTGAGCATGCCGAGGTTGGCCGGGCTGAGTTTCCAGGTCAGTACTGCCAGCGCAGCATACAGCGGTATGTTCATCACCAGGTACAGGAAAAAATCACCCGGGCTGGTGATCTCCAGGGCACCGTTGCGCTTCGGCTTGAAGTAGGTCGAACCCTTGGGCGTATCGCTGGTGGAAAAGAAATAGACTGCGGAGTACAGCAGCGCCAGCACGCCGGTGGTACCAATTGCGTAGCGCCAGCCGTCGTCTCCACCAAAAGCGAGCGCCAGCGTGGGTAATGCCAGCGCCGCACCGGCCGAACCAAAATTGCCCCAGCCGCCATAGATACCCTGTGCGATGCCGGCCTGTCTGGCAGGATACCATTCGGTGATCATGCGAATGCCGATAACGAAACCTGCGCCGGCGAAGCCAAGCAGGAAGCGCATCAGTGCCAGTTGTTCGTAGTCATCGGCAACGGCGAAACCGAAACAGAGAAACGCGGATACGAACAGCAGACCTGAGTAAATGCGTCGTGGCCCGAAGGCATCTACCAGCATGCCGATGATGATGCGTGCCGGAATCGTCAGGGCGACGTTGAGAATGAGCAGGGTTTTGATCTGCTGATCGCTGAGGTCAAAGGTGTCACGCATGGCGCCAAGCAGTGGCGCGTGGTTGAACCAGACAAAAAAGCTCAGGAAGAAGGCGAACCAGGACAGGTGCAGGATCCTGGTCTTGCCGGAGAAAGAAAATACCGTGAACCTCGAGTCATGCATGATGCGGATGTTTCCCGTTTGAATGCGATTGTCGAATCTATTCAGCAAGGAGTGTGCCATGCCTGCAGGAAGCTCCATCCCGACACACCGGCGGGTTCCCGGAATGAAGGCGTGAAACCGTCCGGAACGCCGCCGCGCTGGCGGTTTTTCAGTGTCCGGCCGGTGCCGGGAAAACTGCAGTTCCGCGACGGCTATCGCTCACCGGAAAAGTGCGCGACCCGTTCCGGGTGAAACTGGTGCGCCATGCTAATGCATTAGTGTATTAGGCTGCACTAATATAGTGCGATGCGTGGTTTTTAGTGCTTGTCCGTCATCCGGCTAATCTTTATATCTTCATGTTAATAAAGAGAAAATTAACTTATTCTCAGGCTGGCACGGCGCTTGCAAAACATTCGTAAACCCAGGCGTGGAAGAACTACATGAAAGAAAAACTCGTTTTGATCGGCAATGGCATGGCTGGTGTGCGTGCACTCGAAGAGCTCCTCAAGCTGGCGCCGGAGCAGTACGACATTGCCGTATTCGGTGCGGAACCCCACGGTAACTACAACCGCATCCTGTTGTCGCCGGTGCTGGCAGGCGAGAAGACCATTGACGAGATCATGCTCAACGACGAGCAATGGTATACGGACAACAACATTACCCTGCACAAGGGCAAGCAGGTCGAGGAAGTAAACCGTGCGCAGCGTATCGTGCGCGCATCGGACGGTACCGAAGAAGGGTACGATCGCCTGATCATTGCCACCGGTTCCAATCCTTTCATTATTCCGGTCCCGGGTAACGAGCTCGACGGTGTTATCGCCTTCCGGGATATCAGTGATGTCGACATCATGCTGGAAGCCTCAAGGAAATCCGGCAGCAAAGCCGTGGTGATCGGTGGCGGGCTGCTCGGCCTGGAAGCTGCCAACGGACTGATGAAGCAGGGTATGGATGTCACGGTGGTGCATCTTATGGATACCCTGATGGAGCGCCAGCTCGACAAGCCGGCCGGTGCGCTGCTGAAGGCTTCGCTGGAAGAAAAGGGCATGAGATTCCTGATGGAGGCGCAAACCGAGGCCGTGCTGGGCAAGGACCGGGTTGAGGGAGTGCGTTTCAAGGACGGACTGGAGATTCCGGCCGACATCGTGGTCATGGCGGTCGGCATTAAACCGAATATTGAACTGGCCAGGCAGATCGGCCTGCATTGTGAGCGTGGAGTCGTGGTCAACGATACTATGCAGACCTTCGATCCGCGCATTTATTCCGTTGGCGAGTGCGTGCAGCACCGTGGGCAGACCTACGGTCTGGTGGCCCCGCTGTTCGAACAGGCCAAGGTCTGTGCCAATCATCTGGCGCACCTCGGTATTGCCCGCTATGAAGGCTCGGTGACGTCCACCAAGCTGAAAGTAACCGGTATCGATCTGTTCTCCGCCGGTGAATTTCACGGTGATGAGGATACCGAGGAACTGGTGCTGCAGGATCCTGGACGCGGTGTATACAAGAAAGTGGTGTTGCGAGACAACCGCATTATCGGCGCGGTGATGTATGGCGATACCATCGATGGCACCTGGTATTTCGAGTTGCTGCGTGACAATACCGATGTCACGGATTTGCGTGATCATCTGCTGTTCGGCCAGGCGCACCTGGGCGATTCCGGTCACGGTGACGACAACCGCGTGGCGGCAATGGCCGATACCGCCGAGATCTGTGGCTGTAATGGTGTCTGCAAGGGGGATATCGTCCAGGCCATTACCAGCAAGAACCTGTTTACGCTGGATGACGTGCGCGCGCATACCAAAGCATCCAGTTCCTGTGGTTCCTGTACCGGTCTGGTGGAAGCGCTGCTGGCGCACACGCTGGGTGGAGACTACTCAGAGTCGCCGGCCAGGAAACCACTGTGTGGTTGCACCGACTTTACCCACGACGAAGTTCGTACCGGTATACGCGAGAATGAACTGAAAGATATTCCGACGGCACAGCAGTTCTTCGAGTGGAAAACGCCGGATGGCTGTGGCAAGTGCCGCCCGGCGCTCAATTATTATCTGTTGTGCCAGTGGCCGGGTGAATTCCAGGACGACAGCCAGTCGCGCTTCATCAACGAGCGCGCCCATGCCAATATCCAGAAGGATGGCAGCTACTCGGTAATTCCGCGCATGTGGGGTGGTGAAACCACGCCGGCGGAACTCAGGGCCGTGGCCGATGTGGCGGAGAAGTACAGTGTGAAGACCGTCCACATCACCGGTGGACAGCGTATTTCACTGTTCGGTCTGCAGAAGGAAGAGTTGCCCGCCGTGTGGTCTGATCTGAATGCTGCCGGCCTGGTATCGGGACATGCCTACGGCAAGGCACTGCGCACGGTGAAAACCTGCGTGGGCCGTGAATGGTGCCGTTTCGGTACCCAGGATTCCACAAAGATGGGTATTGCCCTGGAAAAACTGACCTGGGGTTCCTGGACACCGCATAAGTACAAGATGGCGGTCTCCGGTTGTCCGCGTAACTGTGCCGAGGCGACCATCAAGGACTTCGGCGTGGTGTGTGTCGATTCCGGCTATGAGTTGCATGTGGGTGGTAACGGCGGTATCAAGGTGCGCGCCACGGACTACCTGTGTGCGGTGAAGACTCCGGAAGAGGTCGAGGAGTACGCCACAGCCTTCATGCAGTTGTACCGCGAGGAAGCTCATTACCTGGAGCGCACTGCACCCTGGCTGGAGCGTGTTGGACTGACCTATGTGAAGGAAAAGGTGGTCGAGGACGCGGAAGGCCGTGAGGCACTGTCGGAACGCTTCCGGTATGCACAGAAATTCGCCCAGGACGATCCATGGGCCGAGCGCGCCGCAGGTGGCGAAATGCATGAATTTACCCCGATCAAGCAGGTAGGTTAAGAACATGAGTAACGATAACTGGATTGAAGTCGGCAAGATCGAGGAAATTCCACGCCAGGGTGCGCGCGTAGTGCGGCGTGCCGAGGGAGACATTGCGGTATTCCGTACGGTGGACGACGAGATTTTCGCGCTGCGTGACAAGTGTCCGCACAAGGGCGGTCCCCTGTCGCAGGGGATCGTGCATGGCAAACGAGTCGCCTGTCCGCTGCACGACTGGAAGATTCAACTGGACTCGGGTGACGCAGTAGCGCCGGATGAAGGATGTGCTGCCGGTTTTCCGGTGAAGATCAAGGGTGAGATGATTATGCTATTGCTGACGCCGAACGAAGGCTGCCCCAATACCTGAGGCTGATGGCTTCGAGCCATTATTTTACTTCGCTCGCGATGACGAGTTGATCAGGCTTTTCCCAGGGACTAAATCATGCTTTTCGGACGCAACAAGAAGAATCCTATAAAACTCGCCGATAAGGGTGCGGTGGAGTGGAAGTACACGACCTGCGGATACTGTTCGACCGGCTGTTCGATCGAGGTCGGGCTGAACAAGGATGGCAAGGCGGTGTCGGCGCGCGGTGTCGGCGATGCCGATGTGAACCGTGGCAAGCTGTGTATCAAGGGGATTTTCGAATACGAGCTGTTCGAGAGTGGTGGCCGCGGGCGGGTACCGTTGATGCGCGAGCGTATTCAGGAGCCGTTTCGCCAGGCGAGCTGGGACGAGGCGCTGGACAAGACAGCATCCGAAATCCAGCGTATCCAGGACCAGTATGGCCGGGATGCGTTTTCGATCGTATCCACCGGCCAGATCATGACCGAGGAGTTCTACACACTGGGCAAGCTGGCACGTGGTGTGGTGGGAACCAATAATTACGACGGTAACACCACGCTGTGCATGGCTTCCGCGGTCAGTGGTTACAAGCGTTCGTTTGGTTCGGACGGTCCGCCCGGTTGCTACGAGGACTTCGAGCACACTCATTGCCTGCTGGCCATTGGTTCCAACCTGCCGGAGCAGCACCCCATCATTTACTGGCGCATGCGCGAAGCGCGTGAGAAGCGCCACTTTCCGCTAATTGTAATTGATCCGCGCGTAACCATGCTGGCGCAGAATGCCGATATGCACTTGCCGGTAAAGCCGGGTACCGATCTGGTACTGCTGAACAGTCTGGCGTACGTGATTCTGGAAGAAGGCCTGCAGGATGAGGATTACATCCGCGCCCATACCGACGATTTCGACAGCTTCAAGGCCACAGTGCAGGATTACGACCCGCTGACGGCGTCGGGGATCTGCGGTATTGATGAAGACACCATTCGCAATGTTGCGCGCGTGTACGCCAAAGCGCCATCGGCCATGACCATCTGGACCATGGGCATAAACCAGTCCACGCATGGTTCTGACGGTGTGGTGGCCATCAATAATCTGAATCTCATTACCGGCAATATCGGCAAACCAGGTGGCTCCAGTCTCTCCATTACCGGCCAGTGCAACGCCATGGGTACGCGTGAATGGTCATCCTGTTCCGGGCTGCCCGGTTACCGGGCGCTGGAGAAGGCGCAGGATCGCAAGGAGATTGCCGAATTCTGGGGCATTGACGAGGATTTCTTCCCGGACAAGCGCGGCCTGTTTATGACCGATATCCTGCCCGCGATCGAAACCGGGCAGATCAAGGGCCTGTGGCTGGTTGCGACCAACCCGATGACATCCATGCCCAATACGGCGCGTATCCGCAAGACGCTGGAGAAACTGGAGTTCCTGGTGGTGCAGGATGCCTATGCCGATGTGGAAAGCAACGAGTACAGCCACGTATTCCTGCCGGCGGCTATCTGGGCCGAGAAGGAAGGTGTATTCACCAACACCGAGCGCCGCGTCAACCTGATCCGTAACGTGATGCCGCCCTTCGCTGAATCGAAGCCGGATTTCTGGATCTTCAACGAAATGGCAAAACGCATCGAGCGCAAAAAGAAACCCGGCTTCCCCGAGACTACCGAACAGGTGTTCGAGGAAATGAAGCAACTGTCGAAAGGTCGTCTGCTGGATATATCCGGCATGAGCTACGACAGGATCGAACAGCAGCGTGGCATGCAATGGCCGTGCCGCGATGGTGACGAAACCGGCTCGCAGCGCCTGTATGCCGATGGCGTATTTCAGTATCCGGGCGGTAAGGCCAGACTGATTCCGTTGCCGTTCGTCGACAACAACGAACGGCCGGACGATGACTATCCTTTCTGGCTGAACAGCGGTCGCGTGGTCGAACACTTCCACACGCGCACCCGTACCGGCAAGCTGGGCAACCAGAACAAGTTCAGTCCGACACCCTATATGGAAATGAATCCCGATGCCGCGGTGGAACTCGGTATCAGCCACGGCGAGTACGTGCGCCTGGTGTCGCGCCGCGGTGATGCAGTTGTACTGGTGCAGTGTACCCAGCGCGTGCCGCGCGATATGGTATTTGTGCCGTTTCATTACCACGAGTGCGTCAACCGCGTCAGCCTCGGATTGCTCGATCCGCACTCGCGTCAGCCTGCGTTCAAACAGTGTGCCATACGCGTAGAGCCGATTGCTGATCAAAAAGATGCTGCTGCGATCAACCTGGCAGCGAGGGCGTACTAGACATGTTCAAGGTCAGGGAAAACGAGCCGGAATACGCCTTCATACCTCGGGTCGAGGCACCGGAAAATAACTGTTACGGCAAGCCGATCCAGTTGGTCGACGAGAGTGACCCGCTGGCCGGCCAGAGCCTGAATATCAACGGTGACAGCAGTGTTGGCGATAATCCGGATCGCTACAAGCAGCATGGATTCTACTTCAATGCTGATAACTGTATTGCCTGCCACGCCTGCGAAGCCGCCTGTGCGGAAAAGAATGACACGCCTGCACACCTCGCTTTCCGTTCGGTCGGCTATCTCGAGGGTGGCAGTTACCCGGCCGTGGCGCGCCTGAATATTTCCATGGCCTGCAACCATTGCGATAACCCGGTGTGTCTCAAAGGCTGCCCGACGCGCGCCTATACCAAGTTCGCCGAGTACGGTGCGGTTCTGCAGGATCCGGATATCTGTTTCGGCTGCGGCTATTGCACCTGGGTCTGTCCTTATAATGCACCGCAGCTCGATCCTGAGGCCGGACACGTATCCAAATGCAACATGTGTGTCGATCGCCTGGAGGTCGGTTTGAAGCCGGCCTGTGCCTCGGCCTGCCTTGGCGGGGCGCTGGACTTCGGGGTCATCGAAACCACACCGGAAAACCGACAGCAGCTGGAAACTGCAATTCCCGGGTTCCCTGATACCTCGATTACCAACCCCAATATCCGTTTCCAGCAAACCCGCAGTCTGCCACGCGAAATGCATCGTACCGACAGTACGCCGCTGCGCTATGTGCGCGATGATCAGAATGTCAAACCGGAGCCTGGCGTCAAGGGCGGGCAGGGCGGCTATCGCAGTACACCGCTGAAGAACCGCAACCAGCCCAGGCAGTGGAGCCTGGACAAGCTGCGTTCCCGTGAAGATCCGCTGGTGATTTTCACGTTGATCACCCAGGCAGTGGTCGGTGCCTTTGCCGTACTGTTCATGGGTCCATTACTGGGCCTGGAAAGCCTGAGTGCGGGCGCACATCCGATAGCCTACCCGGTGACCCTGTTCTGCCTGATCGCCCTGCAGACTTTCGCACTGGTAATATCCACCCTGCATCTTGGTCGACCGCACCGTTTCTATCGCGCCTTTAACAACCTGCGCTATTCGCCGGTGAGCAGGGAGGTCGCTGCTGTCGCGGTGTTCTATAACCTGCTGGGCGTGTACGCCGTGCTGACGGGCGTGCCGCAACTGTTTGCCTGGCTGCCTGATGGACTGGTGAATTCCGTGCGTGAAGCCAGCGGCTGGCTGGCGGTCATTGCCGGACCGGTGTCGCTGTATTTCATGCAACGTATCTATCGCATTCCGGCACGGCCGTTCTGGAATCACTGGCAGGTACTCACCAGTTTCTTTGGCAGCATGCTGACATTGGGGCCGCTGCTGGCGGCGCTGGTGTTTCTGCCGGTACTGGCTTACCAGGGTGTCGATTATGCCTCGCTCATGCAATGGCTGGTCGTGCCGATGCTGGCGGGTCTGTTGCTGGAAGGTTTCGGTCTGTGGCGCCACGCCCGTTACCTGCAGACAGGGGCGGGCGAGGGCGATGCCGCCTGGCAGGAACAGTGTACCCGCTTTGGCAAGACCTGGATCACCCGCAATGCCAGCATGGCGGTCAGTGCGGTGCTGCTCGCGCTGGTCGCCGTCTCCGCTTTGTCCGGTGGCACCGGTCTGGTGCTCTGGGGTTTGCTTGCATTGCTGGTGACAATAACCGCGCTTGTCGGGCGAGCGCTGTTCTACGTGCTGGTTATTCCTACCACCATGCCCGGTGCCTTTTTCTGGAAGAATCCTGCTTTTCAGGAGCATGCCCGTGAGGCCGGTCTGGCCGGCATGCCGCAGGTGGGTGTGCAGGCTTCCACGCACTAGTCCCTGCGGTATGAAAAAGAGGCTCGATGCCATCGACGATGATCTGGAGCGCGCCGTGTTCCTGGCGCACTATAACTCCAGCCGGCAACGCCTGCTCCGTTTCGCAGGTGTGTTGCTGATCGTCGCCAAACACGGCCTGCGCGGTCTGCTGTATGTCTGGCCCCTGGCCCTGTTGTTGTTCGTCGAACTGCCTGGCGCCTGGGATGGATTGCGCCTGCTCCTGCTGGGACTGGCGGTGGCCGCCTGGTTCCACTTTATCCGTGGATCGGTGCGCGACGACTACCGGCGCTTCCTTTCGGGCGCATTGCTGGAACCAGCGGCACTGAAACGGGTCCTGTGATAAAAATCGGGGTACGATAACGGTTTCGTACGGCGACTCACCTGCATTCCCGAGCTCCGGGAAGTTATGCACAAAACTGCAGGAAGTGATCGTTGATGCCACCGTCTCCGCTATGCGGTATGCTCCGCAAGGTCATTTCGGCATGACAGGCTCCTGGCGGGTATGATCCACAGACTTTTTCGGGCGAGCGGGGAAGGTATATGAGTAATCGGCTCTACAGGATGTTGTTTGGTTCCGCTTTGCTGATTGCCCTGTATTTCGACCTGAACGAAGCTATCTATGCACTGGTGGCCCTGTCTCTTTTCGAGGCGATCACCAATCTTCGCATCCCGCGTGTCGTGTCCATGTTGCGCAAGGATTATGTTCCCGATCCTGCAGAAGGTACGCTGGGTATTCCGTTCAGGACAAGGACCACCTTCGCCGCTGAGCGAGGCTGGCGATTCAGCGTTTCGGCGATGCTGTTGCTCAGTGTGCTCGTTTATCCGGAAGAACTCTGGTTCATTCCCTGGTTCATGGGTTTTGCCATTCTGGGCGCCGGAATCAGCGGTGTTTGCCCGATGTTTCTGGCAATGAAATGGGTCGGACTGAAGTAGTATCCGTCGCTTGAGGGGTTGCACGTATGTATGAAGCTTTTTACCAGCTTGACAACAACCCCTTCAGGCTGGCTCCTGATCCAGAGTTCTGCTTTCGCCACCAGAGTCACATTCAGGCGTGGGCGTACCTGCGGTATGCGCTGAAACAGGGTGAGGGTTTCATTGTAATTACCGGTCGAACGGGTGTGGGCAAGACCACCCTGATCAGTGAATTCCTCGCGGAGCTTGGACCAACCGGCATAGTGGCAACCAGTGTCGCTGCGACCAACGTTGAAGCGGCAGACCTGATGCGTGCCGTAGCGTACGCCTGGGGCATTGATGTCGAAGGCCTGGACAAGGTAACGGTTGTGCGCCGGATCGGGCAGTTTTTGCAGCAGCACAGGCAGCAGGGGAAGCGGGCACTGCTCATTGTTGATGAAGCCCAGGGCTTATCCTGTGCAGCGCTGGAAGAGTTACGCCTGCTCGCCGATCTGCGGACGGACTCCGGTCCCCTGTTGCAGGTGTTCCTGGTCGGGCAGGAACAGTTACGCAACGTAATGTCTGCTCCAGAGCTGGAACAGCTGCAGCAGCGTGTGATTGGCACCTGTTTCCTGGAGCCAATGGATATCCGGGAGACCAGCAAATACATGGAGCATCGTCTCCAGCGGGCAGGCTGGCAAGGTGATCCCGAGCTGACCGGCGGGGCAATGTTGTTGATCTACGAATATAGCAGGGGTGTGCCACGGCATATCAACAAGATTGCCAATCGTCTTTTTCTGTACGGCAGCCTGAATAAAAAGCACGAACTGAACCGGGACGATGTTCTGACCATCGTCGGTGAACTGCGTGCCGAACAGCTGGCTCCGCTGGAGAGTGCGCAGCCAACACCACTGATCGTGAAAGAGCTGGAAGACGGCAGTCTTTCACTGGACGATCTCGCGTTGAAGAAAGCCATTGTTTCCGGCCCGGCGGCTTTCCAGTCGGTGGCGGCAGATAGCGGGACGGAGCCAGGAGCTGTCGAATCACCGCCGGTATGGCGAGAGCCGGGGAAGGCAGTCAACCGCCGGTCACCGCAGGCGTCAAAACCGGCTTTCCGTGCCTGGCTGCCTGCGATGCTGGCCGTTGTGCTGGTTTCTTCCGTTGCCATGATGATGTACCGCGGCGGGAGGGATGACAATCCTGAAACCGGGTTTTCAGACTCGTCTACGGAACAGTTGTCCGCAAATCCGGATAGTGGGCCGGTACCCACGCTGGTCTCACCGCCCACGCAGCAGGGAGAGTCCCGGTCGGATCGGGTCGGGTATAGCGGAATACCAGCGACCATTACCGACCTGGCTGTTGCGGAAGTAACCGATTATCGTGCGATGGAGGTACCGCTACCTCCGGGTTTCGTATCCGATATTGCCGTGCTCGAGAGTGTCGATCAGATGACCGCTTTGCAAGAGGGGCTGGTGCATGCCTCGTCGGCTGCAGATCAGCCCGCGCCCGAATTGCAGGTGCATGAAGAGGGCATTGCCGATTTTCTGGTGCTGGCCGGACGCTCTCTGGAGCGGAACCGTTTGCTGGTTCCTGCCAACAATAATGCCCATTACTATTACCGGAAGGTGCTCGAGCAGGATCCGGAAAACGCGCAGGCTCTGCAAGGCCTGGACAGGATAGCGGAGCGCTATGTCATTCTTGCCCGCCAGGCAAGCAGCCGCCAGGACGAGGAGAAAACAAGGCGTTATGTCAGCCGCGGGCTGAGTGTACGTCCGGATGATCAACGGCTGTTATTAATGAAAGAGAAGCTGCGGGTCGTTGCCGAAGAGCGTCGTACCCGTGCTCTGGAAACAGAGCAGCTGCAGGCGGCGGCCGATGTCCGTCCTGATCAGGAAAGTTTGGTAACGCGTTTCAGGGATTTCTTCGACGGGGACAAGGCCCGGGTGGAACGGGTGGATATCTGGGAGGAAGATAACAACTGGTGATCAGTCGTTTTTCGGCAGGATTTTTCTGTGTTCCGCCGCAGCATTCACCGGTGTTACGGGTACCAGCTTCAGGAATGGGTTTCCGTTCCGCGGCAAGCGGTAGATTTCCTGGTGGACTCCCGATTCAATCAACTCCGCGGTTGGCTGGTAAGGTCCTATCGGACCAGGCGAGGAGTATATGCGGTACGTTCCCGGTAGCAGTACGCGCGTGTGCAGCAGGATGGCGTCATCCTCTACATCCAGGCTATAGCCATCAAACGGGGCGGCCAGCGGCTCACCAATAAAAATACCCTCTCCCGGCTGCTGCACGCTTTGCCAGTAGGCTTCCAGCAGTGTCTTGCCGTGGGTGTAGCTCTCTATCAGGATTGCCGGATCGGGAAACTTGCCGGGTAGATTGCAGGGTTCGACAACTGTACCGTAACTGCCGGTGGCACCGGCTTCCAGCCAGCGCAGACTGCTCATCTGTCGGCTATCGGTTAGTTTTCCCCCGGCCGATGTCAGGTGATCGGCCGCTGCGCCGGGGACGAACTGCAGTGTATTAAGGTGGGCTATCCATGCCTTGCCAGTAATATAAAAAAGAACATCATCCTTATCCTTAAGACTATCGGCCTTGACGATGCGGGTTTCCAGCCAGCCCTCGAAGTGTTTTTCGATGGCCGGGAAGCGTGATGCACGCACGTTACGCGCACGGTCGCTGGTGCTCACCAGATAAGCGGTTCCCCCGGGCTGACTGCCGTCGGAGGCAATGCCCCGGTCGATCAGAACCCGCGCCTGCTCAAAGTCGGTGGCGGCGATGGCCATGGTGGGGCGTATCCCGAAATCAGTATAGGGTTTCGATGTCGACTGCCTGAACCAGGGGTTGACGGCGGTGGGGGCACAGCGTTTGCTCGAACACCAGGCCTGGTCAAAACCGAACGTGAGTGCCGAGGTTATGGACATACAGTCGACCCGGTAGGGTGCCGTCCAGGTAATCGCCCAGGCCTGTATATGGTCAGGCGTCACGCGTTCGAGCTGCTTTCTTATGCCGCTGAATATTTTTGCCGGAAGTTTTGACCGTCCAGGTCTGAAGCGGACGTGCAACAGGTTTTCTATCGGTATTCCACGTGCTTTCTGGTAATACTCACCGATACGAACACTCAGCGGATCAGCATCGTTAACGATGATGGCCAGTTCGCCGGGTTCCAGTCGGTGTCCAGGCAACATCAGCCTGACGTCTGTGCTGTTCGTTTCGGCGCACACCAGGCCAGCCAGGGTCAGTAGCACAAAAAAAAGGACAGCTGCGCGCCGCTGCAGGAGTAAAATTTCCGCGTGGTATTGATACATGCTCATGCGTGCCATGCTACGGATTATGGTGCTCGATGTGAATCAGCGCATCATGCGTTTTTGGGAGAGGGGGTCCTGCAGGGTTTCCTGAATGCCGACAATCTGATCCAGTCTTGCCATGAATGCGTCCAGGCAGTCCGGATCGAAGTACTTGCCACGTTGCTTATTGAGGTAGTCCACAGATTCCTGGATAGACCAGCAGCGTTTGTAGGGTCGTTCGGATGTCAGCGCGTCGTAGGCATCAGCAACACTGACAATACGCGCCGGCAGGGGGATCTCGTCTTTTCCCAGCTGATTCGGGTAGCCGGTGCCATTGTATTTCTCGTGGTGATTCAGAGCGATGATCGCGCCCATTTGCAGGTATTCGGACGGACTGTCCCTGAGAATTTCGTAGCCGATGCGGGTATGGGTTTTCATGACTTCGAATTCACTGTGTGTCAGGCGTGCGGGTTTGCGCAGGATTTCATCGGGAATACCGATCTTTCCGATATCGTGCATCGGTGCTGCCATTTCTATGGCTGCACACTCCCCGTTGGAAAGCCCCATTTCCCTGGCAATAAGACGGGAATAGCGAGCCATTCGCACCACATGGTTGCCGGTGTCCTCGTCACGATATTCACCCGCCCTGGCCAGACGCAGCAGGGTTTCGTGTTCCCGTTTCAGAATTTCGCCGGTTGCCTCGGCGACGCGTCG
>JAUXGZ010000066.1 GCA_030621785.1 Gammaproteobacteria bacterium
CGTAATTGGGTTTAGCCATTCGAATTCTCTTCTATGCAATTCAAGGATTGGAGCGATTAGAATACAGCATTTCCTAACAGATTGCGCTTTTCATAGCACTTACAATACCTTAGTCGCTAGAGGCCACTGGGTCGTCAACTGCCTGTTAGCCGATCAACTTAGCATTTTCTTATCGACGAAGGCTAGCAGGGTATTCCGGGTCGGAAGTAGTTACCGGGGCCTTTTCTATTTACTGTCGCTTGACAAAAGGTTGACGCAAGAAAACAGAGTTTTTGACCATATCTCGACGGAGTCGCTGTTCCTGAATTGCCAGACATGCGCTAACTTGTTGATACGATTTCAATTAGATTCGCTTCGCCACAGTTGGCATCAACATTGCTCTATCCAATATGACCGCAGCAGGACTAAAGCAACAGGTTTCAGTCCTCTGCAGCATGAGTCCGGTTAACGTTGGATCCTGATTTTTATGAACCACGCCGGGTGGTTGTTAACATGGTGTGTAGATCCGCAAGACGGAACTCCTGAAGTGTTACTCTGCCCATACAGGTACGTCGCACAGGTTCAACTACCCGGGCTCATGCTACAGAGGATTACAGATCGCTACCATCAGGCATTCTCTGCCAGACGTAAACCGGTAAACGCCCAGCGTTCATCCGGATAGAAAAAGTTGCGATAGCTGGCACGGGCATGACCGTGCGGCGTTGCGCAACACCCTCCCTTCAGTACCATCTGGCTGGACATAAACTTGCCGTTGTATTCACCCATGGAATCGGCCAGCGGCCTGAAGCCCGGATAGGCAATATACGGCGAACCGGTCCAGGCCCACAGTGTATCGACCCATTGGCCGGCATCGCCGGCCGGTGCGGGGTGTAACCGTTCGCTGCCGGCTGCATTGCTTCGCACGGCTGGTTCCACCAGCAGGGTCTCCAGCTCGCTTTCCAGTGGCAAGCGCTTGCCTGCCCAGCGCGCGTAGGCATCCGCCTCGTAGAAACTGATATGGCAGACCGGCTCGTGCAGGTTGAGCGCCCGCATCCCGCCGAGGGTAAACTGCATCCAGTGGCCGTCTTCCTGTGCCCAGTAAAGTGGATGCCGCCCGCCCTCTCGCTGGAGCAGCGCCCAGCCATCGGACAACCACAGGGCAGGATTGTCGTAACCACCATCATCGATGAAAGCCAGGTACTCGCCGTTGGTAATAAAACGGTCAGCCAGACGATGATCACGAATCAAAACGTCGTGCCGGGGCGTTTCATTGTCGAAGGCGAAACCTTCGTTGTCGTGGCCGATCTGAAAGGTGCCGCCGGCCCGCTCCAGCCAGCGTATCGAACGGCTTTCACCCCGGGGTATTTTTAAATCATCCCGGTAGGCAGGCTTCAGCGGATTTACGAAAAAATTATGTTTAACATCCATCAGCAGCAATTCCTGGTGCTGTTCCTCGTGATTGAGGCCCAGGGTTACGCGAAAGGCCAGCTCATCCCATTGCGTATCATCTACTGTCTCGATCAGTTCTCGCATGCGGTCGTTTACCTGCGCACGGTATCGGTACACTTCCTCCACGGTTGGACGCGACAACAACCCGCGTTCCGACCTGGGATGCATCGCCCCATGGGTGTAGTAGTAGCTGTTGAAGATATAATCGAATCGTGGATCGAAGGGTTGGTAGTCAGGCCTGAAGTGTGGCAGCACGAAGGTTTCGAAAAACCAGCTTACATGCGCTAAATGCCATTTTGGCGGGCTGGTCTGTACGATGGACTGCAACTGGTAGTCGTCGATTGCCAGCGGTTGGCAAAGCGTTTCCGTGTAGCCACGCACGCGCTCGAATTCTGCGACGAGTGCATCGCGGCGGGTTTCGGTAACTCCCGGTGCACGCATGGACATTACTGCTCCGTATATCCCGCTGCATAATCCATTACGCACATATCCCTGAAGCCGGCGTGCGCGCCGCATGCCACACCGACGAAGCGGTATTCCGGTGCGAACATATTCACCCGGTGTCCACGGTCGGGTACGCCATCATCGACCATCAACTGGATAACGACACCTCTGGCGGTATTACCCCCGTAGGATATGTTTTCCGCGACCCTTTCCTGCCAGGTGCCGTATCGATTCATGCGCTCCCAGGGCTGGGTGCCATCGCTGCTCTCATGGCCGGTAGCACCGTCCTTCTGATCGGTTACGTGTGCTTTTGCTGCCAGTGACAGGCCCCTGGAGAGCTTGAGGGCCGGCAAGGGCTTGCTGGCACGCAGAAACTCGATGGCTTCATCGAATGCCGCTGCACCTTCGTGTGTAATCAGGATAATCTCACCCGGTCGATGCAGCTGGTTTCCCCTGAAATATTGCCGCCATTCGACCAGGTATTCAGCGTAGCCTTGCGGGTCGCTCCTGACCAGGTTGAGTTCACTGAACACTTCTCGCTCGACCGGCGACAGGTAGCCGTCTGCCGTATTTTCGGCAAATACAAAAGCGGGTATCAGCGACAGAAGTGCCAGAAAAAATACGCTGGAAGTTACTGCTTTGCTCATTCAGATATCCTGGGGGTTGTTGCATGAATTATAAGCCAGCCACCAGGGCCGGCACTGTTGTAGGCCTGCAAGCGGTATTCATAGCGGCTGCCGGCGGTCACCGACAAATCGCGGTAGGTGGTCCGTGAAGGTGAAAGATCAGCCAGCCGCGCAAAAGTCCCGTCCTTACTGCGACGCTCCAGGCGGTAGCCCGCGGCCAGATGCACCGGAGCCCAGCTGAGCCTGATCTGCCCGGCAACGGATGCGGCAACGACAAATTTCTCCGGCATCACGGGTGGTGTTCGCCCACCGATAAACCAGTTTTCATGGTGCGGGTTCTTTCCAAACGGCGCGTAGAGCGGGTCGCCCCAGACACTGCCGGAAATATAACCGCCGCGCTCTGCACCACCACCGGCCAGCATGGCTTCTGCTACGGTCGCGCCGCTGACCAGTTGCCTGAAAATGCTGAACCAGGCATGTAACCGGGCGTTCTGCGGGTGCTTGATATTGACGACGATGGTGGTGGCACCACGTTTCAACAGCGAGCCGGCAAATGCACTGCCGTTGCTCACCGAGGCCGTCGCCACCAGCCCCGGCCGCACCTGCAGACTGGCCGGCCATGGCTTCATGACTTCAGTGGTGTTGCCCACTCCCCCGCCCGAAAATATCAGCGGGTTGATGGCCGGTTTGATCAGTCCCTGGAAAAATGCCGTCTGGCTATAGTCCCAGGAAGGTTCCTGCAAACAGCTGCTTTTGCTCCATTTACCACCACGCGGGTGTACGCGAACCATTCGCCCGGCCGCAACACCCTGCATCATCGCATCCTGCGCCATGGCTTCATACAAGCTCGACTCGACGTCAATAAACGAAGCGGTATTATTCTCCCTGCCAAAGAACAACAAGCTACGTTCAGACTGCTTGTTGAACTCGCTGATCGAAGTAGTAGCGGCAAACCCGCCATCCACCAGGTCCTTGACCATCTGCGTATTTTCCAGCGGGATGGATGCTTGCTTTCCTTTCGCCGGGAAAGCCTCCGGGTAATAGGGCAAGCCGATACGCCCGAAGGGACGCACCGACGGGTGATCACGCAGATCTGCCATCATCGTGCCATACCAGAGTCGACCACCGATCAGTGCGCCGCCCTCCGGACACCAGCGATAGGCATTATTGGTGCGCACGATGAACGGACTGGCGCCGTCCTGCATGTCGGCATAGGGAAAATAGAGGTTACTGTTGTTTTCGGCAATCGACCTGCGCTGCTTGCAGGCGGGTGCTTCCTTCCTGACTTTCGCGAACCACAGGGCGTGGCCCGCCAGATTATCGAGCGCCAGATTGGCATTGTTGTTGATATCGCGCACCAGTAGCGGCGTACCCGGCGCCAGCAAGACCACCTGGATAGCATGGCTTTCGATGTAATCTGCCACTGCATTCAGGAAATCGAACGCCCCGGGATTATTCCATTTTACCCGCACCCCCATATCGTACCCGAACAGGTGCCGGGTCGGCATGCCGTGACGCTGCATATACCACGCTCCCATGTCGCGTGAAAACGTGGCACGCTCGGCCGGGTCTACACTGTTCATCCTGGCCGTGTTGTAGATGACCATAACCCTTGCCGGATCGATCCAGTCAGACTCCAGTGCATGGGCCTTAGCGGTCAATAATAGTAGCAAAGCAGGAATCAGCGTATTCCTTAACAGGAATCGTAGTACGGTACTACACATGACAATACCCGCTGTTCCAGCCATCAAACATCTCCTCATCTACCTTGCCAGCAACCGGTCCAGCTGGTTGGCAAAGGTCTGGCGATCGGCCTGGCTGAATGACGCCGGCCCACCGGTATTCACACCGCTGCTGCGCAAGGTATCCATGAAGTCCCGCATATTGAGGCGCTGGCGAATATTTTCTTCCGTGTAAAGCGCACCACGCGGGTTCAGGGCCAGGCCGCCCTTGTCGATGACTTCGGCGGCCAGCGGGATATCCGCGGTGATCACCAGGTCACCGGCCTCCATTTGCTGAACGATATAGTTGTCGGCAACATCAAAGCCGGCGGCCACCTGCACCGAACGAATGTAGCGAGACCCGGGAACCTGGATGTGTTGATTGGCTACCAGGATCAGGGGCACACCAATCCTTTCTGCTGCCCTGAACAGGATATCCTTGATCACTTTCGGACAGGCATCGGCATCGACCCACAGCTGTTTTAAACTCATTACTATTCCCGACGAAGTTATTCCAGTTACTGGCTACGGCATTATACTGCCTCGACCGGCCGCATTATTAACCCGGTTTCTGTTACAATGCGCTTTTCCGGGTGCCTGACCGGTTAGCACCCCTTGCGACCAACGGTCGTCGGAAAAGATCTTGAGCCGTTTGCCCTGCATGCCCCGGGCGTCCCGCACACAAGAATTTCATCATCCAGCCCGGACCGGCTCCTGCCAGCAAATGCTGCTGCAGTGAGGGCAAGACTGGAGCAATTATCCCAATGTCCTTTGATACCCTTGGCCTGTCGGCCGAACTTCTGCGCGCCATCAGCGAGCAGGGCTACACCGAACCCACCCCTGTTCAGCGCAAGGCAATCCCCATCATCCTGGATGGTAAAGACGTTCTCGCAGGCGCCCAGACCGGCACCGGAAAAACGGCCGGCTTTACCCTGCCCTTGCTGCAGCGGCTGAGCACCGGCCCGGTCAATAACGGTCGGCGCCCGGTTCGGGCCCTGGTGGTCACCCCCACCCGGGAGCTGGCAGCCCAGGTCGGCGAAAGCATAAAGACCTACGGCCGGCACCTGCCACTGCGGTCAGCCGTGGTCTTCGGCGGGGTCAAGATCAACCCGCAAATCGCAACCCTGCGGCGCGGCATCGATATCCTGGTGGCCACACCGGGCAGGTTGCTGGATCACGCCGGTCAAAAGACGGTAGACCTGTCGCACGTCGAGATCCTGGTGCTGGACGAAGCTGACCGCATGCTGGATATGGGCTTCATTCACGATATCCGCAAGGTGCTGGCACTGCTGCCGGCCAGCCACTCGCGCCAGAGCCTGCTGTTCTCGGCCACCTTCTCCGATGAGATCAAACAACTGGCCGACCGCCTGCTTAACAGCCCGGAATTAATCGAGGTGGCACGCCGCAACACCACGGCCGAACTGATCGCACAGCGGGTTCACCCGGTAGACAAAAGCCGCAAGCGGGAATTACTAAGTCACATGATTGGCTCGCACAACTGGCGCCAGGTACTGGTGTTCACCCGCACCAAACACGGTGCCAACCGTCTGGCACAACAGCTGGAGAAAGATGGTCTGAGCGCCGCGGCTATCCACGGCAACAAAAGCCAGGGTGCCCGTACCCGTGCACTGGCAGGATTCAAGAGCGGCGCAGTGCGGATTCTGGTGGCCACCGATATTGCGGCCCGCGGCCTGGATATCGACCAGCTGCCCCACGTCGTAAACTTTGAGCTACCCAACGTGCCCGAAGACTATGTACACCGCATCGGTCGTACCGGTCGCGCCGGCAATGAAGGCGAGGCCGTTTCCCTGGTCTGCATAGACGAGCACAAGTTGTTGCGGGATATTGAAAGACTGCTGAAGCGCAGCATTCCCTGTGAAGTTCTGGAAGGCTATGAACCGGACCCCACTATCAAGGCAGAACCGATTACCAGGGGACGCGGCGGCAATAATCGTTCCCAGCCCCGCAAACAGGCCGAGGGAGCCGGCCGGGGTCAACCGGCGGGCAAAAGGTCAACCAACAAGCGCCGCAAGTCCGGTGATAGCCCGGCAACAGCGCAGCATCGGCACCCACGCTCTGGCCGGAGTCAGGGTAAAAACTCTGCCCAGGACGGCAGGGGTAACAGGTAAGCAGGGAGGGTCTCAGGAAGCCTCGCCCCATAGCTCCTCTACGCGGGCATCACGTCCGCAGGAGTAGCGATAAAAGTTGTAACGGAGCGGGTTTTTCCGGTAGTAGTCCTGGTGATAGTCTTCGGCCGGATAAAATTCCGACGCCGCAATCAGCTCGACCTTGAGTGTGTCTGCGAACGGCTTTTCCTGCTCAATGCGTTTTTCGGAAGCCAGAGCCTGCTGATGTTGATCTTCATTCCGGTAGAAGATTGCCGGACGATACTGTGGTCCGTGATCACAGAACTGACCATCACTGCGCGTCGGGTCGATGTGACGCCAGAAGTAATCCAGGATTTTCGCGTAACTGATCCGGTTGGCATCATAGGTCACCTGTACGGCCTCGATGTGGCCACTTCCACCGGCTGACACCTGCTTGTACGACGGATTGTCGACATGACCATCGGTATACCCTGATACCACCTCGAGAACCCCATCCAGCTTCTCGTAATCAGATTCAATACACCAGAAACACCCGCCTGCGAGTATCGCAGTTTCGCTCGCCGGTGCAGATTCAGATTCCGCGTACAGTAGCGATGGAAAGGATAGGGTAATCATTGTGCACAGCAATGCGCGTACGGACATGGAGGACTCTCTTGCGTAATCAATGCCTGTTAGTCCGTACACCGGGCAGAAAGTTCAAGGATTATCCGTCGGCGTAAACCCGGTCCAGCCAGCGGCCGAAAATCACCTCCGCCACCCGATATAATGACCGGGTTCGCTCATCCAGGTTTGCCGTGATGGCGGCGGCGCTCTGCACGCATTCCGACACCTGTTCCAGATCACCCGGGTAGCGGGCGACGATCCTCTGGATCGACTCGGCGGTAATTTCGAGATGAAACTGAAGCGCCAGGATATTACCGATAGCGAACGCCTGTTGTTCGAAACAGGCTGAACGGGCCAGTGCCACCGCACCCGGTGGAAGGCTCCAGGTATGCGCGTGCCACTGAAATACCTCGAACCGGGACGGCAAGCCGGCAAACCAGTGCCGGGCCGGCGAGGAATTTTCAGGCCATTCAACCGTATGCCAACCGGCTTCCAGGCTCTCGCCCGGCATCACCACACCGCCCAGCGCCTGGCTTATCAACTGCGCCCCGAGACAGATACCGAGTACCGGAATCCCGCGGGCGGCAGCCTCCTGAATCAGCGCCAGCTCCTGCTGCATCCATTCTGTGGGTTCGGCCACATTACCCGGCCCGCCCATGAACACCAGCGCAGCAACCGTATCGAGGTCGCCCGGCACGGTAACCCCTTCATCGATGCAAATCAGTTCGGAGGGACAAGCGCGCTGATCCAGCATGCGACCCAGGTAACCGGGCGGCTCACAGGCCACATGGCGAAAGAAACGGACGGGTTTCATAGCAATCGAGTTAGCCGGGAATCCGGCACACTATATCTTGTGGTGTTGCGTGATTCCCTCGTAGACAATACTGGAGACGTGCCGGATGACGTCACTGCGTGCACGGATCCAGGAAGTGTAGTTACTGGCGCGCTGCTGCTTTTCGATAATGCCGATTATCGTATAGGGGTAACGTTTGCCGTCCGGACCCTTGATATTCAGGATGCCCATATCACCACAGACACGCGCAGTACTCCCGGTCTTGTTGTAGACCTCGGTGCCTTTCGGAATATTCTTTGCGCCCATGTAAATCCGGTCTCCCCCCGGAAGCGCCATCAGACGCTTGATCTCACGGGAACCTTCAATCTTGCCATTCCAGAGCGCGTACAGAAAGCGGCTGTAGTCGTGCGCAGACGCCTTGTTGCGATAGGCCCGGCCGTTGGCAGGAATGTACTCGACCAGCTGCATATCCCGGAAGATCCCGGGGTACTCCTGTTTCAATATACGTTCTACGGCCTGTGGCCCTCCCACCTGCCGCATAACCCAGTTGGTAGACCAGTTATTGGAACGCTGGATCATCTTTTCCATGTGCCGGCGACTTCTGCTGCCGTAAATGAGGTCACCGTTCCTGACCTTGTGAAGAAAGGCCGCCGCGATAAACGGCTTCACCAGACTGGCCGCCTGGAGCTGCACATCTTCATTTATATTAACCAGCTTCTCTCCGGTGGTGAAGTCATAGACTGACCAGCTGGTGCGTTCGTCGGACTCGAGCTTGCCTTGCCGGCGAAGAAGCTTGATATAGGCCTCTACTGCTGCCCCGATATCGCGGAGTTCATGCGCTCGCTCCGCGACCGTCCGATTGGTTCGGGGGGCATTCTGTACCCTGGGGGTCTTATGAACCGTGGAAGCACCCTGGATCTTGGGAACACTCTGCAACCTGACAGGGTTGTGGACCCTGGGAACACTCTCTACCCGGGGAATGCTTCGGGTTTGAGGAACACTTGCCGGGGTAACCGACGCGAAAGATACCTGCGCGTCATCGGCATCATCGACAAACGTCCAGTCCCGGGAGATAAGCGGCGCGGCTGCATCGAGCCCCCCGGCACGCAACAGACCACTATGGACCCGTGCGACCCTGGTTGCTCCGTTGCTATCGCCGTGGCGAACGTACACTACGCCGTAGAGGTCGCCACTGGAAACCAGCTTGAGACCTTTCGATACACCCGGACCCAGCACACGAAGCACGCGCTCGCGGTAATCACGAACACTATCGAGTTTATTGGACCAGACATAGGAAACGTCGTACTGATTCGCAGCCTGACCGGCCGACGGCAGGGCTATTACACCCAGAAGATAGATGAGCGCGTAGAGAACCGGCCTCATAACTGTTCTACACATCCTTCGCACCCCCACGAAATAGTGTCGTTGACTCAGCTCGTTAGGAATAGACTCTACAGTAAGTCCCCACCGATTTACAGTATTTTCTGCAAGCGACCTATCTCGCTGAAAACAGTTTAATTCGCGGGCGGGTATTCGGCATACCCTGCCCCTCCATCCTGTCTGTCCCGTACCCTGTACTGATATAGTATCCGGCAACTATCCACATTGACAGACACGCGTAATGAAGCGATTTCCCGTACCTGCGAACCAGCTGTTACTCGCGGCTATCCTCCTGAGTGCTGCAGCCTGCTCTCCGAAAACCTCGCAGACGCTGGTCACCATTGCCGATGCCCGCGTTCACAAGGCAAAAATTATCGATAACGGAGAACCCGGCGACTCCGTTGGAGATATCCTCGTTTTTGACCAACCCTTGCTGAACGAGGATCTCACCGACATCGGGAATAACAGCGGCACCTGTATACGCACGCGAGTGGGCCACAGCTTCCAGTGTCAGTGGACCCTGACACTGGAAAACGGCCGCATCCAGGTGGCCGGGCGAGAATTTGAGCAGGGAATATCAGTGCTCGGCATTGTGGGCGGCACGGGACAGTACCGCGGCATTAGCGGGGAGATGGCATCGGTTAACAACGGTGATGGCACCTTTACACAAACCCTGCGGTACCGACTTCCGTAAAACGGATGGCCGGCAGTCAACAGGCTCATCGCTGGATCGCCCACATGGACCTGGATGCGTTCTTTGCGAGCTGTGAACAGCGGGAGCGTCCCGAGTACAAGGGGTGTCCGGTCGTGGTTGGCGCCCTCCCCGGCCATCGTGGTGTGGTTGCCGCTGCCTCCTACGAAGCGCGTCGGTTCGGCATCCGTTCGGCCATGCCGATCTCCGAGGCGTACCGCCGTTGCCGGGATGCCGTGTTCCTGCGCCCGGACATGGAGAAGTACCGCCGGGCATCACGACAGGTATTCCGGGTTCTGGAAACCATCACACCGGACGTGGAAGTCGCATCGATTGACGAAGCCTACCTGGATATTACCGGACTCGAAAAACTGCTCGGTCCGCCGGAAATAATCGGGAGCGAAATCAAGCAACGCATTCTTGCCGATACCGGGCTGACCGCCTCAGTGGGTATCGGACCAAACCGGCTGGTCGCCAAGCTCGGTTCGGAATACCAAAAGCCGGACGGCCTGACCGTAGTCCGGCCCGACCAGGTGCTCGATTTCCTGGCGCCCATGCCGGTCGCGAACCTGCGGGGGCTGGGCCGCCAGACACAGAAAACCTTCAACCGTCTCGGCATCCGCACCGTGGCGCAACTGCGCGCTATTCCACTGGAGCTACTGGAAAGCCAGCTGGGCAAAAAGGCCGCTGCCAGCTTTCATCGTCAGGCCTTTGGCATCGCCACGGACCAGGTCGTGCCGGCACGCGGCCGCAAGAGCATTTCGAAAGAAACCACCTTTGAATCCGATGTTCAGGATCACGCGGTATTGCACGATGTGTTACGTGGCCTTGCGGCACAGGTTGCGCAGACTGCGCGCCGGGAAGATCTGTCTGGATCGGTCATCACGCTGAAAATTCGCTTCACGGGATTCGAGACCCACACCCGGCAGCACAAGCAAACCACCCCTACCCAGGACGAGCGCGAAATCCTGAAAACGACCTGGCAGCTTTTCCTGGGAAGTAATTTACCCGAAAAACCGGTGCGACTTATTGGCGTGGGCATCAGCAGCTTCGACGATGACCCGACGGGCCAGGCCGATCTCTTCGCACAACCCGAACAGCGGGAAAGCGACCGGCAACTACTGAAGACCATCGATGATATTGCCGCAAAGTTCGGCACCGGCAAGCTGCAGCTAGGTCTGTCTCGCAAGACCGGAAAATGAAGCGACGTGCCGGCTGCCACCAATCCCCGATACCATGCTAATTCTTTTCCCTGTAAACCAGTACGAGAACCAACCACTTTCTGGAATTTATCATATTCGGAACGGGAACAGGCGTATAGTACATCATCGCCATCAGGAACCGCTGCCTGATTACAGTGTGCATTTAAAATTTTAATTTCAGAAGCAGAGAAAAACTATGGGTTTCATATTCAAACCAGTGCGCTGGGTATTAGGTCAAATAGTTATTTTTTTTGATTGGGTAACACGTCCTAAACCGGTCGAGCGTCCATATGAAATACAAAAAGAGGTCGATGCGAAAACAAGGAATATGGCGTTATATCAGTTCAAGTTATGCCCGTTCTGTGTAAAGACGCGCCGCCAGATTCGTCGCCTGGCTTTAAATATTGATACACGCGATGCACGCAACGATCCAAACTGGAATCTGGAACTGATTAACAAAGGCGGTAAATACCAGGTGCCTTGCTTAAAAATTACAGCCGATGACGGCACTGTTAAATGGCTGTATGAGTCAACAGAAATTAATCAAATGTTAGATGAGCAATTTGCAGCGTGACGAGAAACCGTTAGCTGCAAGGCGCATCTCGCTCTGATCGGTCAGTGGCCGTTCAGGATTGGCGTCCTTTGCACAAACCTTACCATGTTGTACGAGATAAAGCTTCATTCTCGCCCACCTCCTGTTCACAAGCTGTCAACCATCGGCGATTACCGTACAAACAATATGGCGTTCCGAACGTGGCCCGTCGAACTCGCACAGAAAGATATTCTGCCATTGTGACAGTCCCAGCTTACCATCGATGAGCGGTACGGTTTCCGATGGCCCCACCAGACCGGCTTTCAGGTGTGAATCGCCATTGCCATCCTGTCGGTCATGCAGCCATACGCCTCTGGGAATAATCTGGCGCAAAAAGTCGACCACATCCGTCTGCACGCTCTCATCCCAGTTTTCCTGAATCATTATCGCGGCAGTAGCGCCCTGTGCATACACGGTCACGATGCCATCGCGGAGTTCACTGTTGCTGACAACCTGTTTAACCAGGTCGGTGATATCCACCAGCATTTCGCGTTGATGGGTGGCAATGGTGATAATCTCCCGCACGTTCTTCTCCCGCCTTGAACTGTCTGTCGCCGCCCCTGTTCGATCATCAGGCCAGCGTCGGATAATCGGTATAGCCCTTTTTATCGCCACCGTAGAAAGTATCCGGGTCCGGCACATTCAATTCAGCGTTCGTTTTGAAGCGTTGCACCAGATCCGGATTAGCCAGGAACAGCTGGCCAAACGACACCATGTCTGCATCGCCTCTGGCGATGGTGGACTGGGCACATGCCTTGTCATAGCTGCAGTTGGCCATGTAGTAGCTATCGAAGTTATCGCGGATCTGTCGATAGTCTACGCTGCGCTCGCCACTCATCATCTCACCTTCCACCACATGCAGGTACCCCAGTCCCTTGCCGCTGAGTGCTTTGGCGACAAAGTTGAACGTTCCCTGCGGGTCAGAATCACGAATATCATTGAAGGAATTTTCTGGTGAGATACGCACACCCACCTGCGCGGG
This sequence comes from Gammaproteobacteria bacterium, assembly GCA_030621785.1. Taxonomy (GTDB): domain Bacteria; phylum Pseudomonadota; class Gammaproteobacteria; order DSM-19610; family DSM-19610; genus Thiogranum. The sequence continues at coordinate 12,571 of JAUXGZ010000066.1, forward strand.
TTCCCAGATCTCCAGCACGGCAGACAGGACTTCCACTAACAGGCGGGAGCGGTTTTCCAGCGAGCCTCCGTACCGGTCATCCCGTAGATTGGTGCCATCACGCAGGAACTGGTCCAGCAAATAACCGTTGGCGGAGTGGATCTCGACGCCATCGAAGCCGGCTTCCACGGCACATTGCGCCGCCTGACGATATTGCTCCACGATACCGGGTAACTCGTCGGTGCGCAGCGCTCTGGGTTCAACAAAAGCTTTCATTCCTTCGAAGGTAATGGCATCGCCCGCGGGCGTGATAGCAGACGCGGATACCGGTTGCTGCCCGTCCGGCAACAGATCCGGGTGGGAGATGCGACCGCAGTACCATAACTGCACGAACATACGACCACCTTTCGCATGAAGCGTGTCGTTCACAGCACGCCAGCCCTGTACCTGCTCCTGGCTATGAATACCCGGCGTTCCCGGATACCCCACACCTTCCGGAGACACCTGCGCGGCTTCAGAGATAATCAAACCGGCACTGGCCCGTTGCGCATAGTAGCTCACATTCATGGCCTGCGGCACATTACCGGGCATGGCGGCCCGATTACGCGTCAACGGCGCCATAACCATCCGGTTTGGTAGTGTCAGGTTACCCAGACCGATAGGCGAGAACAGATCATTCATGTGAGTTTCTCCTGTTTCAGATCCCGACAGGTTAGCGTAAAAACCGCCGTACGTACCAGCAGCTGGCTTCAATCTCAAAACCCTGTCCCCGCGCCCAGGCAATGCCGGTACGCACCAGCTTTTCGGCAATTCCATGGCCACGCAGCGATTCCGGTACGAAGGTATAGGTGAAATTGATACCGTTGCGGGGCATCAACTAGTACTCCAGGCGGGATTCCTGATTATCCACCGTGGATACAAAGCGGAGCTGTTCAGCTTGATGATCGATTTTCAACACACTGTTCATGCGTCTCGGATACCACGCTCTTTGGCTTTCCAGTACAACAGACTCAGAGTTTCGCCCACGGCATCCTTCACTGTCACCAGTTCTGGTGCGCTCGCCGCCGGCATGCTGAGTTTGAGCAGGCGCCCGGTGACCTGGGGGCACTTGTCAACTTCGCGGCCCACCATTTCCGGGAAGTAATTCACTGACTCTGCTGGCTGGAATCGGTCAGCGCCTGCTCGGCCGCATGCAAACCAGGGCGCGAATATTTTTTCCCGGACAAATTGTCAGGCCTGATTGGTGTACGGGTCACCGAACCGTCCGGATCCGCTGGAAATTTACCAGCCACCTTGTAGCAAGCATTGAATTCTTTACTGAACCAGCTGGCTTATCGGGTGCTGGCACAGGACTTGCCTAAGCACGATGTGACGCTTTCCCACAACCTGTAATCAAGAACCCGAAGGAGTTATCGATGAAGCACTCGCAGGTACCAAGATTTTGTTCACTCACGGCAACCTGGCTGGTTCTCGCACTGTTGCCCCCGGCGTTGTTCGCCGAACCGGCGGGAGGTTATGCCGGCCAGCTGCAAAATACTCTTGAGCAGCACGGCTGGAAGGTAGAACCGGCACCTGATGGCGGCCTGATCTACAGACCACCGACGACTGAACCTGCTCCAGTGGATAAACCAGGCCAGACCAAAGTGCGA
>JAUXGZ010000072.1 GCA_030621785.1 Gammaproteobacteria bacterium
CCGACCGCCACGGCTCGCGAAGTGCTGGCGGTAGCGCGCGATGCGCTGGTGCTGCGCAGGGATTCGATTGTGTTGTACCGGGTCGGGGCGAACCATGTTGCCGAGCGCATACCGGTAACGACGGGTATCGCCAGTGGCCCGTATATCGAAGTGCACGGAGATCTGCACAGTGGCGACCGGGTAGTGGTCCGTGGTGGAGAGCGCCTGCGTGACGGGCAATCAGTAAACGTGCAGTCGGCGGATGCGCTGCCGTGATCCTGACGCGCGGCGCACTGGCCAATCCGGTCGCAGCGCTGGTCGCAGGCCTGCTGGTCCTGTTGTTCGGTATGATCAGTATCGGGCGTTTGCCGGTGCAGCTCACCCCCGAGGTCGAGCGACCGGAGATCACCATTACCACCAACTGGCGTGCCGCCGCTCCCGAGGAAGTTGAGTCCGAGATCCTGGAGCCACAGGAAAAGGTATTGCGCGGTACGCCGGCCATGACTGAAATGCTGGCACGAGCCTCGCGCGGGCGAGCCCAGCTGACATTGAGTTTCAAACCGGAAACGGATATGCAGCGTGCGCTTATCGATGTGCTGAACCGGTTGAATCTGGTTGCCGGTTATCCGGATGATGCGCTGGAGCCCAAGCTGTCGACAATTGGCGCGCGTAACCGCCCGATAGCCTGGTTCGTCATCAAGACACTGCCGGGTAATGACCGGGATCTCGCGTCTTATTACCCCCTGGTCGAGGACCTGGTACAGACACGCTTTGAACGTGTGGCCGGTGTCGGCAAGTCTGAAATCCGCGGCGGGCGCGCAAAGGAAGTACGCATCACTTTCGACCCGTACCGGATGGCGGCCCTGGGTGTGGAACTGCCCTCTATCGCATCGCGAGTGAGTGGCAACGAGGATGTGTCGGCCGGCCAGGTGGATGTCGGCAAGCGTCGTTACACCATACGTTTTAACGGTATCTACGCACTGGACCGGTTCGGTGAAATGGTGGTCGAATGGCGCGAGGGGCGTCCGGTGCTATTGCGCGATGTGGCCAGTGTGGCATTACAGCCGGTTGACCGGGAAAGTTTCGTTATCAACCAGGGTGACCGGGCTATCGCGGTGAACGCCTATCGGGAAGCGGGCGTAAACGTGCTGGAAGTAATGTCCGGCTTGCAGCAGGCTGCCGGGGAGCTGGAAGAGCAGCTGCAGCAGGCGGGCCTGAGCATTCAGCAGGTCTATGATGAAACCGTCTATATTCAGCACTCGATCCGCATGCTGGCCAGCAACCTGATAGCCGGTGTGATGCTTGCCGTGGCGGTACTCTGGTGGTTCCTGCGTCGCTTGCGCGCCACACTGATCGTGGCGGCGGCGATCCCGTTGTGTCTCGGTTTTTCGTTCCTGGTGCTGGATCTCAGTGGCCATACCCTGAATATTATTTCTCTCGCCGGCCTGGCATTTGCCGTCGGCATGGTGCTGGACTCCGGCATTGTGGTGCTGGAAAACATTGTTCGCCTGCGGGAGCAGGGAAAATCCCTTGATGAAGCTTCCCTGCAGGGTGCCAGCCAGGTCTGGGGGGCTCTGCTGGCATCTGCTGCGACCACCCTGGCGGTGTTTCTGCCGGTGGTGTTTCTGGCTGATGAAGCCGGCCAGCTGTTTGCTGATCTCGCCATTGCCATTGCAGCAGCTATCGTTGCCTCTCTGCTGATCGCCATTTCCCTGGTGCCGGCCGCTGCCCGTCGCTGGCTGACGGGTGTGGATCTGCGCGACCGCCATGCTAACTGGTGGCTGGCGGCCAGTCGCTGGATTATGTCTGCTACTGATACCCCTGCCCGGCGTTATGCATGGATTTTACTGTTGATCAGTGTGTCGCTGCTGGTGAGTTGGGTGTTGCTGCCAGAGGCGGATTATCTGCCGAACGGAAATCGCAATCGCGTATCGGCGTCCATCAGCGTGGCGCCCGGTGTGAATCTTGATACGGTCGAAAAAGAAATGGGCCGCGTTATTGCACAGCGTATGGAGCCTTATCTCAGCGGTGAAAAGCAGCCGCAGGTAAAGCACTATTTTTTCGTTGTCTACCGGAGCGGTGCCTACATGGGGGTGCGGGCCGCCGATCCGGACAAGGTGGAAGAGCTGATCCCGATACTCAATGATATTGTGCGCGGCTTTCCGGATACCCTGGCGTTTGCCCGGAGAGATTCGCTGTTCAGTGGTTTCGGTGGTGGAGGCAGCGTGGCAGTGGATCTGCAATCCAGGCACCTGGAAGCGCTGCTGGATGCGGCGCGCATCGGCTATGAACTGATCGAGGAAGTCGTTCCGGGTATTTCCATTTCTCCCCAGCCAGGCCTGGAAATGGCCGAACCGGAGATACTCCTGATTCCCGATGAGCGTCGTATCGCCGAGGCCGGCTGGGACCGGGAAACGGTGGCACGGGTGGTGCGTGCATTTGGTTCCGGTCTGCAGGTAGGCGAGTACTTCGACGGCGAACGACGGCGTGATATCGTGGTGCGCTCGCAGCCCTGGTCGACTCCTGAAGAGCTGGCAGCCATGCCGGTGGTGACGCCGGAGGCGGGGACGCTGCCGCTGGATGAACTGGTTGACCTGCAGCGTACCGCCGGACCCAACCAGATACGTCGGCTTGACCGTCGGCGCACGGTTACGCTGGGTCTGCGTGCGCCTGAAGGGATGTCACTGGAGCACTTGATGGAAGTTTTACGCAGCCGCGTCGAGCCCGAACTGCTGTCGGTGTTGCCGGAGGATGGCAGTATCCGCTACTCCGGGACGGCGGAAAAACTGGACGAGGCCCTGGCTTCCATGAGCGGCAGTTTTCTGCTGGCGATTGCTATTCTCTACCTGCTGATGAGCGCCCTGTTCCGGTCTTTCATCGACAGTCTGCTGGTGCTGGTGGTGCTGCCGCTGGCCACGGTTGGTGGTGTGGTCGCCCTCAACCTGGTGAACCTGTTTGTTTTTCAGCCCATGGACCTGCTGACCATGATTGGCTTCATTATCCTGCTTGGACTGGTGGTGAATAATGCCATTTTGCTGGTTTACCAGACACGCCGGGCAGAGCGTGAAGGCCTGGCGCGCCGGGCGGCGGTGGAACAGGCCGTCCAGTTACGCTTGCGGCCGATCCTGATGAGTACGCTCACCAGCCTGTTCGGCATGCTGCCCTTGCTACTGGTATCGGGTGCGGGGACTGAGCTGTATCGTGGTCTGGCTGCGGTTATTGTTGGTGGCCTGGCCGTTAGCACCCTGTTCACGCTGCTACTGTTGCCGAGCCTGTTACGGCTTGGCGAGTCGCCGGCGACCCGCGCGTCCGGTACAACCGCCTGATACCGCAATGCGGCCCTGTGGGCCGTCGCGGGTTTTACACCGGGCGAAGCGAGCCCTTAGTGCTGTTCCTTGTGTAACGGGGTGAACAGAAGCGGAACCGCGATTACGAGAAGAAAGCCCACAATGTTGAGGGTCCACTCGACGCTGGTCGAGTCCGTGAACAGTGCTGTGATCATCAGTGCCGAGCCCGGGATCATGGCCGTCAGCCAGGAGGCATATTTTATGCCGGAAGGTTTGCCACAGGATTCGCATGTGGCCAGCAGGCCGGGACTCAGTATGGACTTGCGTAATGCAGGTATGCCTTGCTCGGCACAATGGGGACAGGAAAACATAACTAAAAACCCTCCGCGCGGGCTGTTCGCCCACATAATCAGTTAGTCAGCCAACAATAACTCTGGAGCCCAGAATACCACATTTGGCGAATGGGCTCCAAAAGTGCGCTCGTATTTCGTTTGCGGGAACCCGGTCGCCGCTCTATGATGCGCTGACAACAGCAGCGCGGACAAGGCCATGCAATCGGGTGACGGGATGAAACTCTGGTTCTACAATCTCAAGGAACGGCTTATCTCGTTGATTTTACGAGTATCTGAGTGGTACAAGCCGACAACACTCAGAGAACGCGGAATGCTCTGGGCTGGCACTTTGTTTGTTGCCACTTACCTGGTGGTGTCCGTGGTGCTGGGGGTTTTCTGGAGTCGGGAGCCGGATGCGTTCGATGTGCGCGAGGAAGCCCTGCGGCAGGTGGGTGGCGAGCGCGGCAAACCGGTGGTTGGCGAAATCTACACCGGTACGCTGATCTACATCGTTGAGACACTGCTCGACAAGCCGGGCGGCTACCTGTCCAATGATATCGCTCCGCCGGGCGTCTGGCTGGATAACATGCCAAACTGGGAATATGGTGTACTGGTGATGCTGCGGGATGCGGTTTCGGCGTTGCGTAACAACTTTTCCCGTTCCCAGTCCCAGTCCGTCGAGGATAAGGCGCTGGCAGAAGCCGAGCCGCGGCTGAATTTTCGTAACGATTCCTGGATCCTGCCTTCCACCGAAGGCGAGTTTGGCAAAGGTCTGCGAGAGCTGGACGACTATCTGCAGCGCCTGTCGAACCCGGAGCAAAAGCAGGCCCAGTTCTATGCGCGGGCCGATAATCTGCGCAAGTACCTGGAAGTCGTGGAAAAACGGCTCGGCAGCCTGTCGCAGCGACTCAGTGCCAGTGTGGGTCAGTTTCGCGTGAATACAGATCTTGCCGGTGATACCGCCGCGCAGCAATCGACAGAAGTCGAGGGTGCCATCGTGGTGAAAACGCCATGGCTGGAGCTGGACGACGTATTCTACGAGGCGCGTGGTGCAACCTGGGCCCTGCGCGCAATCCTGCAGGCGGTCGAATACGATTTCGAATCGATACTCAAAAAGAAGAATGCACTGATTTCGTTGCGCCAGATTATTCGTGAGCTGGAGGAAAGCCAGAAGCCGAAATTCAGCCCGGTCATCCTCAACGGCAGTGGTTTCGGGGTCTTTGCCAACTACTCACTGACCATGGCCAATTATGTTTCCCGGGCCAATGCCGCAGTGATCGATTTGCGCAGTCTGCTGCAGCAGGGCTAACCCGCATCAGTCCTTGTGATTGCCGGGGTCGCGTTTCGATGCACCGCTATCGAGCTGGACGACGACTTCGGACGGTTTTTCGTCAACAAAGCGCGGGCGCGCCGAACTGGTGCGACCAAATTCCTTTCCCAGCTCCCGTTCACGCGTCGTGATCAGTGTCAGGCACTCCCGAATCGACTGGATGGTAGTGTCCGACAGGGGATGTTTGTAGCCGGGCTCCGGTGCGGTGTCCCTGGCGATGCTGGTCAGTACGTTTTTCATCATGCGCAGGACGCGCTCTTCGGTGGTCAGTTCAGGGACGCTCATGGCTGCAGGCTCTCGTAGGGATTTGCCGGTTGGCCATTGTGCCACAACGCGTTGTGGCAACGGCGGATTCACCGTATTCCGGCTGGTTTTTCAGCGTTAGTGTTGGGCCTGGTTATGCTGCTGTTCCAGCTCGTCCCAGCGCTGATAGGCAGTTTGCAGATTGGCTTCGATCCTGGCAAGGGTGGCTTTCCGGTCGGTGATTTGCTCACTCGCCTGTTGGTAAAAGGATGCACTGGCCATGTCTTCATGAATAGCCTCGACCTCGGCCTCCATCTGCTCGATCTGTTGCGGTAGCTGCTCCAGCTCACGTTGCTCCTTGTAACCGAGCCTGGCGAGGCGCGCTTTCGGTTTCTCTGCCGGCGAGCCGGTTCGGGCGGCTGTCGCGCGCTTTTGCAGATGTGATTTGCGTTGTCGCAGCCAGTCGCTGTAGCCACCTACGTATTCCCTGACCTGTCCCTTGCCCTCGAAAACCAGTGAACTGGTGACCACATTATCCAGAAAGGCCCGGTCGTGGCTAACCAGCAGAACGGTGCCGTCGTACTCCATCAGCAGTTCTTCGAGCAGGTCCAGCGTATCGATATCGAGATCGTTGGTTGGTTCGTCCAGCACCAGCAGATTGGTCGGCTTGCTGAACAGTTTGGCCAACAGCAGGCGGTTGCGTTCGCCACCGGACAGCGCCGCAACCGGTGTGCGGACGCGTTGCGGTGTAAACAGAAAGTCCTGCAGGTAACTGATCACGTGGCGTTGCTTGCCGTTAATGTCGATGAACTGGCGGCCATCGGAGAGGTTGTCGAGCACCGACTGCCGGTCATCCAGTTGCGCCCGGCGCTGGTCGAAGTAGGCGACTTCCAGCCGGGTTCCCCGGCGTATCGTTCCCTCGTCGGGGTCCAGTTCACCCAGTAGCAGGCGCAGCAGCGTGGTCTTGCCGACACCGTTAGGTCCGATGATGCCGATCTTGTCGCCCCGCAGGATGATGGTGCTCAGTCCCCGGATCAGAGGGCATTTGTCGAAGGTATAGCTAGCGTCGATTGCCTCGATGACCATTTTTCCGGATTGATCGGCTTTACCGGTTTCCATCCGTGCCTTGCCGGTCAGCTCACGCCGGGCGTGCCGTGTTGCGCGCATCTTTTCCAGTGCACGTACCCGGCCTTCGTTACGGGTTCGCCTGGCCTTGATGCCCTGGCGTATCCAGCGTTCTTCCTGCGCCAGTTTGCGGTCGAATTCGGCGGCCTGCCGGGTTTCGCTGTCCAGCCATTCCTGCTTGCGTCGCAGGTAGGTCTGGTAATCACCCGGCCAGTCGCTCAGCTGGCCGCGATCCAGTTCGATGATACGGGTGGCCAGCTTGTCGAGAAAATTGCGGTCGTGGGAGATGAACAGCACGCTACCGGGATACTCGTCGAGAAATTCTTCCAGCCACTCGATAGCCTGGATGTCCAGGTGGTTGGTGGGTTCGTCCAGCATCAGCAGATCCGGGTTGGTAACCAGCGCGCGTGCCAGCAATACACGGCGTTGCAGCCCGCCGGATAGCTGGCCGAAAACAGCATCTGCATCCAGGGAAAGGCGTGACAGCACGGTTTCTACCTGTTGTTCGATGCTCCAGCCACCACGGGATTCGAGTTCGTGCTGGACTTTTTCCAGCTCATCGAGTTGCCTTGTCTGTGCGTCTTTGCCGAGCTCGGCACTGAGCTCGTGAAAGCGGCGTACCAGGCGGCCAACTTCCCCCAGGCCTTCGGCGACACAGTCGAATACGGTGCCGGTGACCTGCGCAGGAAGATTCTGTTCGAGCTGGGCGGATTTCAGCCCCTGTTGACGTTCTATTTCACCCTCGTCGGGCTGAATTTCGCCTGCAAGTAACTTGAAAAGCGTAGATTTTCCACTGCCATTGCGGCCCACCAGGCAGATGCGCTCGCCAGCCTCGACTTGCAGTTCGACGCCATCGAGCAGGTCATTGTCACCAAAAGAAAGGCGCAGGTTTCGGGTGCGTAGCAGTGCCATGGGGTGCAGAGCATAAGCTCCTGCGGGCACAGCCTCAACCCGTTGTGGCCATGGTCGCTAAAATATCGGGTGGTTGGCGGATTTGCCGGTGGTGTCACACAAATCCACGCGTGGATCCGGATACTGGGTTTGTGGAGTAAAGGAGGAAGATCATTGTGACCGAACATGAGTTTTATGCACAGCCTACCATTTTCGACCACTGGCAGCGCCGCTCACGCAGCTGGTTAAGCGAGTATGTCGGCCATTACCGGATGTTTTCCTGGTCAATCGGTTTCGCCGTACTTGCACTGGTCTGCTTCATGGTGGTCTTCAGTACCTCGCTGTCCCTGCTGCTGGACCAGTGGCTGGCTGACTGGAACGATTCGCTGGCACGATGGTTGATCCTGTGCATGGCAATAGCCAGTGGCGGGTGGTTGCTGCAACAGGCATTACTGTCCTGGCCCCGACAGGCCGGTTTGCCGGACATACTGGTTTTCGTGGCTCGTGTGGCAGGCTGGAGCAGACCACCGGCACCGACGCCGGTGAAGCAAGGCGCCCGGCACCCGGCACTGCGTGGACCGGAAGGAACCTTTGTCGAGCGGCGGGCCGTGAAGCGGCCATCTACCGCTGCAGCACGCCAGATCCAGGCCTTTTATACCGGTGTCCGGGAGTCTGGCGTGAATGTGACGGTTGCCCAGTCCCTGTTTGCAGCGGGAATCCGGTCGCCGCACCAGGTGCGCATGAGCAGTAACGAAGCCTTGCTGGCCATCCACGGCGTTGGACCGGTCACGGTCCGCAAGCTGCGCACCCGTTTCGGTTAGTCCGGGCTTCTCACCGGATCAGGCGCGATCGTGTCGATCCGGTGAGAAATTTCGGTTGGTCCTCACTGATCGCAGAAAGCGCGCATCTTCCGATAGGCAACATCGACTGCCTGTTCAGTCTCGGCTTGCATGACTTCCTGTTTGGCCGTCAGGCACTCCTGAGCCTCTTCCATGTCTGCATTACGGACTGCGGGGTGATTTGCCGTATCGCTCTGGCACATAACTGAAGAGACACGCCGTATGTTCGCCTGTTTGCCCTGTTCTACGGAGACGCAGTCGCCGATATCAATATCACCCTGTTCGGTGATGATGGCGACCGTGTTGCCGTTGCTGAGGTTAACCGTGAACTTGTTTGCCATGCCGTCGCCCGCTGCAGCTTTCTGTACCAGGGCTCCGATTGCCGCACCGGCGAGGGCGCCACCGATCTGGCTGCTCCTCGATCTCCTGCTCGTTGCCAGCAGACCCAGGCCGCCGCCGACAGCTGCGCCTTTGGCGTAGTTGACGTCCATTTTTACCCGCTCGACGTTGGATACCTGTCCATAGGCAACCGAAATCAGGGACTTCGAAGTGGAGCCCGTGGCCGGGTCTGTGGTGGCGCAACCGGAAACCGCAAGCGCCATGCCTGCTGTTGCTACCAGTTTGAAATATGTGCTTCGCATGTCTGATTCCTTGTCTTCAGAAGAGGCGGCATTGCGTTGGCCGGAGCGCCGAAGCATCCATTAAATCAATCCCGTTTTCAACTGCTTTGCAGGCTCGCGCAGGGCGCATGTTCCACCGGTTTGCCGGACAAACCCCGGCTGCTATCCATTTTGGGGGACAGTAAAATGCCCGCGTATGAGATAAGGTTCGCTGTCCACAGCGTAGCGACCTCAGGCATTCGGGAGGCGGGGGTGCCCACAGCAATTACAGGTAGTCCATGAAAACAGAATCGCTGTTTCCGTTCCTGGTCTGGTTCAGGCTGATAACCCGGGACAGTATAAAAGCAGATTTTCTGGCCGGATTGACCGGTGCAGTAATCGTGCTGCCACAGGGCGTGGCCTTTGCAACGATCGCCGGCCTTCCCCCGGAATACGGTCTCTATACGGCGATGGTCACTCCCATAATCGCTGCATTGTTCGGGTCTTCATTCCACCTGGTCTCCGGACCAACCACGGCGATTTCAATTGTTGTGTTTTCCGCCCTGAGTCATCATGCAAGCCCGGGCACGCCGGAATTTGTTTCTCTGGCACTGACGCTCACCTTTCTCGCCGGAGTCTACCAGCTGGCCTTTGGTCTTGCTCGTCTGGGCGCGCTGGTCAACTTTGTTTCGCACACGGTTGTTATCGGTTTTACCGCGGGCGCGGCGATCCTGATTGCCACCAGCCAGCTCAAGCATATTACGGGAATCTTTGTACCCAAAGGCGAGTCGTTTCTGCATACGTGGGGTGATTTGTATTCAGGAATGAGTGACCTGAATGGCTACCTTGTTGTTATTGCCCTGGTCACGCTTGTTACTGCGTTCGTATCAAAAAAGTTTGCTCCGAAATTTCCTAATCTGCTGTTGGGTATGGTTGTGGGTAGTGTCGTGGCCCTTTATCTGAATGATTTTACAGCAGACATAAAGCTGGTTGGTGAAATACCTGCACGCTTGCCACCACTATCAATGCCGGATTTTTCAATAGCCACTATCAGGATGCTGGCGCCTGAAGCTTTCGCAGTAGCCTTGCTGGGTTTGATCGAAGCGGTTTCAATCAGTCGTGCAGTGGCAACAAGATCCCATCAGAGGATAGATTCAAATCAGGAATTTATCGGCCAGGGTATGTCCAATATTATTGGCAGTTTTATGTCCAGCTATGCGGGTTCCGGCTCTTTTACCCGCTCCGGGATAAATTTTGAAGCTGGTGCGAAAACGCCGTTATCCGCTATATTTTCCGCCATTGCATTGATGGCTATTGTGTTGCTTATTGCGCCGTTAACCGCTTACCTGCCTATTGCTGCAATGGGTGGAGTCATTCTTCTGGTGGCCTATAATCTGATTGATTTTCATCATATTGCCCAGGTTTTGAGGTTTAGCAAATCCGAATCCGCAATATTGCTGACTACATTCCTTGCTACCCTGTTTCTTGAACTGGAATTTGCTATCTACCTGGGTGTACTGCTGTCACTCGTTCTCTTTCTGGCCAGAACATCAACGCCACAAATTCCAACGCTTTCACTGGACGTTCCGGCGGGCGGCGGAAAAGGAAAGTTGATCAATGTGGACAAAAAGCCATTAAGGCAATGCCCCCAACTAAAAATAATCAGAGTGGACATGTCTATCTATTTTGGTTCAATCAACCACGTTCAAAAACGTATTGCGGAAATCGTGGAGAGTGAAGGGATCACTCATATTTTGATTGTTGCCAGCGGGATAAATTTTATAGACCTTGCCGGTGCAGAGGCGTTGGTATCGGAACACAATCGTCTCAAGAGAATAAATGGCAGCCTGTATTTTGTAGCACTCAAAGCATCGGTGTACGAGTTTGCTGCAAAATCATTCTTCATAAAGCAGATAGGCGGCGACCATTTCTACGACACAAAAAAACATGCCATTGCCGCGATTTATGCGCGTCTGGACAAGAATATCTGTGAAAATTGTAATTCGAGAATATTCAGGGAGTGCCGGTAACCGGTCCGGTTTCAGTCCCGATGATCTTCTTCAAGGTCACGATAGCAGCGGGGGGTAAAGCGCGGTAAGCAGATGGCGTAAAATACCAGGTCCTGCTGGCCGGTATTGGCGATGCGTTGCGCTGTTCCGGCTGGAATATAGACGATATCACCGGGCGTCACTGTTTTTTGTACCAGTGCGCCGGCATCGATCCGGCCTTCTCCTTCTATGATCAGGTAGCGCTCGCTTGTCTGCTCCAGTTTGTGCCAGCGAGTGCGAGTGCCAGGCTCGACACGCACACGGACAATGGAAAGCTCCGGGTCGTCGGGGTGGTTTGCGGTTTCCAGAATATAGCATCCTTCCTGGAACCAGTATTCGTCGGCTGCTTGGGGGTGAAGGATTTTTTCTGGCATAGTTGACACCTCTGGTTGACTGGCAGCTACTCCGGTCGTTCAGTTGTCGATATGAATATCCGGTGGAATCAATACACAGGAGGCCCGGATGAACGAACCTGTTCCGTTTTTGATCCACGCCCTGGAGCTGGGGCCGATGGAAAACTTCGTCTACCTGATCGAAGACCGTTCCAGTGGTCGGGCCGCGGTAGTGGATCCTGCCTGGGATGTGCCTGTAGTCCTGTCACTGGCGCGCGAGCGGGGCGTCCGCATAACGGATATTCTGCTGACCCACAGCCATCATGACCATATTAACGGTATCGAGGATGTGCTGCAGGAATACGATGCCCAGTTGCATTTGCTGAAGGCCGAGGCGCAGTTCTGGGGGCGCACTCTTGATATGCCTTCCCTGCATCACGGCGGTGATCATATCGAGCTGGGTGAAAGCGATATCGAAGTGTTGCACACGCCCGGGCATACTCCCGGCTCTGCGTGCTACAAACTCGATGATCAGTTAATCACCGGCGATACCCTGTTTGTTTTCGGTTGCGGTCGCTGTGACCTCAAGGGTGGTGACCCGGAGCAGATGTTTCATACCCTCAAGGACATGCAGCAGCATTTGTCGAAGGAAACCCTGATTCTTCCGGGCCATAATTATGCGGAAAAGCAGACATCGACGCTGGGTGAGCAGATCGAGGGCAATCCGTTTTTGCATTTCGATGACCTGGGACGTTTTGTACATTATCGTATGGACTATCACGACCGGCATCGCCATGGGCCTTACGGCCCGGTTTGCAGTGGTCACGAAATGCCGTCCGACGAAAGGTGAACACCTTGCCGGATCTGCTGGCTCCCGGCCTGCGTCTGTTGTCGATCGGACTCAACCCGTCGCTGCCATCGGTGGCGGCAGGGTTCTACTTTGCCAATCCCCGTAATCGCTTCTGGAAAGCACTCAATACCAGTAGACTTGTATCCATGCCTGTCGAGCCGGGTCCTGCGGCCATGCAGGTTTTGTTGCGGCGGGAGCGTATCGGTTTTACCGATCTGGTGAAGCGACCGACGCGCGGCGTGGCCGAGCTGAGGGCGCAGGACTACAGGGAGGGATCGCCCCGTCTGCAGGCGCTGATCGCCCGGTCAGTTCCGACCATCGCCTGGTTTCACGGCAAGGTGGCGTGGAAGCAATTCCGGCGTTTTGTTTTTCCGCAGGACGAGAGCGATGAATGGGGGCTGCAGGGTGGCATGATCGGCGTCAGCCGGATTTTTGTGTCACCCAACCCCAGCCCCGCCAATGCCGTGTTTTCGCAGGCGGATCTTGTCGCCTGGTACGACCGGCTGGCGGACTGCCTGGAAGCCGGCTCAGGGGGAGCCGGTTAGCTGCGAACTTTTATTGAATTTGTTCCAGCCGCCCTGCTTGCCGGGCGCC
>JAUXGZ010000002.1 GCA_030621785.1 Gammaproteobacteria bacterium
GTCTGCATCGCGGCCACCAGGACCGGGGGCGAATCAAATGTAGTCGAGTAGCTCAGCGTATCCGCATTTTCATCGACATTCCCCAGGATTCCGGCCTCCAGCAAATACCCGCTGGCAGCATCACCGGCCTGGCCTTGCTCCACGGCGATATAGGCAATAGTTTCGTTGCCATGGGACCCTTCTTCCTCCTCTTCCTGCAGGGCCAGATCAAAACCGCCGGCATCGACATTCCACACCCGGGAATTTACCGCATCAGTGTCATTATTCGTCATGACTGAGGAGACGACCACCGGCGTCGTTGAAAATGAAGAGCGAAAAGCAATATCTGCGTGCTCTGTGCGGGCAGAACCACAGTTTCCGGTTACATTGGTCTCATCAATATCCACGACGGTATCTGCCAGCAGCTTCATGCCACCGCTGAGCGTGTGTGATCCGGACTCTATCACCATATAGGAAATGACTTCGTCTGCATGCGTATCATTCAGGTACTCGTACTCCTGAACCCGGATCTGGAAACTGCTTCCGGTCACCGACTGCATGCGAAGCACCGACGGATCGCTACCTGCTATGGTAGGAGGTTTTGCAACAATTACCGGATCCGCATAGGTACCCTGCAGGGTTACCGTTGCCCACACTTCATCGGTAGTAACCTGGCCGAATTCCCCGATCGGGGTGCCCGCATCAGAATAGATAATACCGCTGCCGAAGGTAACTTTCGCATAGGGGTCATAACTGGCCTTGATTGCGCCACCATCGGCAGGTGAAGCGACCATGGCGATCCCTCCATCCGGTATCGGCGAATAGCTGTCGCTGGAAGAATACTGGCCACCGAATGTTCGATCGGATCGCTCATTGTTTGCAACCAGCTTGTAGCTCAGTCCGGAGCCATAGTTATAGGCAGTGCGGCTTTCGAGCTTGCCACCAACCAGGACCGCGCGCCTGGCATCAACACGACGGGTAGTCAGCCAGTTAAGATACTGCCCGCTCCAGCAGGTTCGCTCACCGGATGCCGGTGTACAGAGTGACTCTACAAACGCACCCTGCACAGCCGGATCTATAGCCACATTGTAGGCCGAAGTATTTACAGGAATGGAATAGTCGTACACATAACTCTTGTCGATATCAAATATGCCGGAATAAACCCTGGCCGGATCGAATCCGGACCGTACACTCCATGACGGGTTATACATGGCTGCTTTCATACTGCCGGAGTTATCCAGCATCACCATAATATTGGGCTTGACCTGGTTACTCAGAAACAACGGTGTATTAGCCAGATCCAGTGTTGCAGCTGAAGCGCCTCCGGTCATTATGCCGAGCATCAGGCCGACAAACAGTCCGGCAGGAGATAATTGATGTTGTATCTTCTTCATGGCCTTTCTTCTCCTCAACTGCACTGAACGCAAGTCATGAGATATTCAGTTAGCGCTTGTACACAGATTGCAGCATGACGACTGCATTCGTACTGCCGCCAACACCACGTGAAGTGATGCGGTAAAAGTCGGTCTGTTGCGGGAGTCCTGCTTCCAGGCTGCCACCACCGCCCAGCACGGGTTCAAATTCCTCAATCAGGTATGTCGGGTTGGCTGCCACATCGTCCAGAGTGCCCCCGGTGTAGGCAGCCACGTTGGCCGCCACACCCCAGTCTATGGTCTCCCACTTCTGCGGAGTAGTTGCCTGATAAAGGCCACCGGTTCCATTGAACGAGGGCAGCACAGCGACCGTTAGCGAGGCTTCGGCATCACGCAGTGCAGACTCGGCAGCCTGAAAAGCGATACTCCTGTCACGCAGGTTCCCGGCCATCTTTTCTTCGAGCACCGTGACCTGCATTGCGGTTACACCAATGACTGTCATCACAAGAAGAATAATCAGGCTCATTGCCAGTGCGGCACCCTGCTGCCTGTTTCCATGTGCATGCTTTTGCATCAGGACACCTTGTTTCGCAGTGAGATGGTGGTTGTAAACACCCGGTGGATACGCCGGTCCGGAGCGGTGACGCTGGCCCTGTTATAGGTATAGGTCTGCGCCTGGGTACTGATGTTGTTAGCCTGCGTCTGGACCAGTATGGAAATCCGCACGCTGATAACGGACGCCCAGTCGGTAACATTGTCTGCAGCGACATAAAAATCCGGCACCTGATCTCCGCTCGCGCTGTCCTGACCATACTCGATTTGCATATCGGCTACGTCACTGACCAGTTCTACCGGATTCACCGAAGCAGCCGCCGCACTGGTATTGTCAAAACGCCATAAAGAAGGCTGCCCGTCAGATCCTGCAGCAATGAAATACGTTAACGAGCTGAACTTCATTATGTCCGCATCGTCGTCGTAGGTTTTGCTGAGATTCGCGGAGGTATTTACGCTATTGCTACTGTTGTCATGCTCGATAATCTGGGCAGTAACCGTGCTGCTGATACTACCGACCCTGAATATATCTACATTGGTACAGTCGGAAATGACCAGAACCTCATCGGCCGTGAAGTTGCAGGCATTCGGGAAATTTATCTGGATATCGCCATCCACGGAACCCATGTTGGCGGTAAGATTGGCACCACATTCACTGGCACGCTGGATGGTAATCACGTCGGTACCGCTGGTGACCGTACCGAGTGCGCCGGGTAGTGCCGGCGACCAGCTGCCACCGGAACCTTCATAGCCCGTCACTACACTACTGGCATCAATAACCGGGATCGGCGAATTGGCGACGACGGCCGGTGTAATTACATTCATGGAGCGGCAACCCTGGAAACCGGCGGGCCGAATATCTCTTTGCAGCAAGGTGGTAGCCGTGCGTCCGCTCTCCTGCAGGCGTGAGTTGGCCTCCTGCGAGCGATAGGTCTGCTTGCTACTGACGAATATCTGACCGACGCCGGCCAGCAGCACCAGACTGAGAGCCATGGCAACCATAAGCTCGACCATGGTGAAGCCGGTTTGACCCGATGATTCCGGTTCGCGAGGGGGCGTCGATCCTGTACTGACGGGCGAATGCATATAAGTCATGGTATAAAACTCGTAGCGAAGGTTTGTCCTGCAGCGCCGCTGAAGCTGTCGTCCCAGGAAATCGAGATGGTATAAACGTTAGCAGACAGCGTGATGGTGCCTGTGCCCAGCGGCAATGTGCTGCCGATCGCTGTCTGCCATTCAAAGATATCGTTCTGTGCCATATTGGCGGAAGTGCATCCCGGGGAAGACAGACAGGTAACCTGTTCTGCACCTGCCGGTAACGGTGCGATGTAATCGCCAGGACGGTTTGCACGAATTCGATCCGCCATGTCATAAGCCAGCACACTGGCCTGGCTGCGCATGTAGGCACTGTTATTGTTACGCATTCCCGCTGCCTGCAGGCTGGCCAGCCCCAGCAAGCCGATGGATAAAATGACCACGGCGATCAGGACTTCAAACAGGGTAAAGGCAGCTTGTTGATGTTTCATATTGATCTCCATGACGCTACGGGCAAGCGACCTGGGTAGTCAGTGATACACTGCCACCGGTTAAAATCTGCAGCTGATTGCCCAGTGCCCCGATTCGATCATCACAAACCTTGATGGTCCCCGGTGTGTTGGTGAAACCGGTCGAGTTGTACGACAACGTGGTATTTGCGGCGGTTACCACAATGGTCCCCCTGAGCGCCTCGCTCACGCGTACAATTTCTCCCGGAGAGTCCAGGGTACCGTCACTGTCCGCATCCACCCAGATCAGCCAGCCACCTGACCACGCACTACTGGTACAGCTCGTCTGATTATTACTGCTGCAGATCGTCGTACTGATACCCTGCTTCACCGCCTCACTGCGGGCGAAGGCCAGCGAACCAACCAGACTATTGGTAGCCGCCGTCAGCCGGTTGTTATAAATCATCGTTTTCATACTGGGCACGCCGACCGTCAGGACAATAGCGGCTATGGCCAGAGTCACCATAAGTTCGATCAAGGTAAAGCCGTGTTGTTTCTTCATGAAGTTAACCTACGTCCATTCGGGTGCTGTCGTATATCCAATTCCGATCAAAGGTGCCGGTTTCTCGACCAGCGGTGCAACGCGCGGAAAAGGAACTGCCGGACTCCACCTCTATATAGGGGATCGACCGCTCAAAACTTTATAGTGACAGGGACAATTACCGAAACAGATTGATTTGCAGAGGATTTAATACAGGTGGAGCGACAGACAGGGCGTCACCGATAGCAGGAGTTTGCCCCGGCGCGCTGTACTCTAGGAAGCAGGACTGCCGGTAATCCTGAGTTCGCCGGGCAGGACAAAGGTAATATTTTCTTCACGGCCGTCCTGCTCGTTTACGCAGGTGGCCCCCCTTTCTTTCAGGCAGTCGATAACCTCCTGAACCAGCACTTCCGGTGCGGAAGCACCTGCCGTCAGCCCGATCGTATCCTTGCCCTCGAACCAGTGCTCATCGATCTGGTCAGGGCTGTCCACCAGGTAAGCAGGCACACCCTGTTGCTCAGCGAGTTCACGCAGCCGGTTGGAATTCGAGCTGTTGGGAGAGCCGACCACCATCACGATATCAGCCATGCGTGCAAGTTCCCGCACCGCATCCTGGCGATTCTGTGTGGCGTAACAGATATCATCCTTGCGGGGACCTTCAATCGCCGGAAAGCGCCGTTGAAGGGCATCGATCACGCGCGCTGCATCATCTACCGACAGCGTGGTCTGGGTAACGTACTTCACGCGGTCCGGGTGCCGGACCTCCAGTTGTTCCACATCCGTCACATCTTCGACCAGGTAGATACAACCGCCGGCTGTTTCGGAGTACTGTCCCATGGTGCCTTCGACTTCCGGATGGCCGGCATGACCGATCAGCACACACTCGTTTCCCTGTTCACTAAACCGGCTGACCTCCAGGTGTACTTTGGTGACCAGCGGACAGGTCGCATCGAAAACCCTCAAACCACGCTGCTGTGCCTCGCTACGCACCAGTTGGGAAACACCGTGGGCACTGAAAATCACCGTCTCGTCATCCGGTACTTCTTCAAGCTCATCCACGAACACCACGCCTTTGTTGCGCAGCTTGTTTACCACGTAGCGGTTGTGTACTACTTCGTGACGCACATAGATCGGAGCACCGAACAGGTCCAGTGCCCGCTCCACGATCTCGATGGCACGGTCAACACCCGCACAGAAACCACGGGGATTAGCGAGAATAACCTGCATATATCCGGAACCTCGAACAACTACCGACTGTTACAAAGTATAACGCCAACGTAACTATTCAGCCCAGTGAGCGCGAGTATTCTCAACGGCCAGCACCTGCACTTCGAAGTCGAGTTCCCTTCCCGCCAGTGGGTGATTGAAATCCACCCGGACCTCCTCGGCCCCCACCTCCAGCACCAGCCCGGCAACTTCTTTTCCGTCTTCCGAACTGAAACCAATGACCTGGCCCGGCTCCAGCTGCATATCAGGTGGGAACAAATCGCGCTCGACCAGATGGATCGCCGCTTCATCACGCACCCCGAATGCCTGCCCGGGCATCAAGCGCAGGGACTGTCGATCGCCGGCGCGCAGGCCGATCAGTGCCAGCTCAAGCCCCTTGTCGAGGCTGCCGTCCCCCACTACAAAGCAGATCGGCTCGTCGTCGAAACTGCTTTCCGCGACCAGACCGTCCTGCAGACGCAGGGCAAAATGCAGGGTGACCTGCGAACCGAACGTAATCTGCACGTCAGGAATCCTCTTCCCGAGCGAATAACGCATCCCGGATGAGCAATACGGCCCCCAGGCTAATGGCTGAATCCGCCAGGTTGAATGCCGGCCAGTAGAAGCTGCGGTAATACAACTGGATGAAATCGACCACGTGCCCAAGCCACAGGCGATCTATCAGGTTGCCCACGGCGCCACCGAGAATCAATGCCAGCGCCAGCGCCAGCAAGTACTGGTCCGGCCGCAGCCGCCGCAACCAGAAAATCAGCAGCACCGCAGCGACAAGCGAAATCGTCACAAAGAACCAGCGCTGCCAACCCGACGCATCACTCAGAAAACTGAATGCCGCGCCCCGGTTATACAACAGGGTGAAATTGAACGAAGGAAGAATAGCCAACGGCTCACCGTAGACCAGCTTCGACTGGGCGAGATACTTGGTGAGCTGATCCAGGAGCACCACCACGACTGACAAACCAAGCCACTTTCGCATCATGGTAGCCGCTCAGGCGAAACGCCGTAGCTCTCCCTGGCCCTCGACATTCTCCACACAACGACTGCACAGTTCCGGATGCTGTTCACTGCTGCCTACCTCTTCGCGGTGATGCCAGCAGCGAACACACTTCGTATGACTCGAAGGCGCCAGCTGGATAGCGGCTACAGCACCGTTACATTCCACTTCGGCAAGACCATCAGGTCGATCCTCGAGCGGGTGCAGACGCGCGTACGAAGTAATCAACACGAAACGCAACTCGCCCTCCAGTCGTGACAGTTTCTCCAGCAGGTCGGCATCGCAATACAGATCCACTTCCGCATCCAGCGACGAACCAATCTCTCCCGCCGCGCGCAGTTTTTCCAGCTCCTTGCCGACAGCCTCGCGCACCACCAGCACCTCCTGCCAGTAATCCATGCTGAAACGCTCCCCGTCAGACCGGTCAGCGGGAAACATTTCCGGCAAGCTGTACCAGCTTTCGAGGAACACCGAATCACCGTGTTCACCGGGCAGGTTCTTCCAGATCTCCTCGGCCGTAAAGCTGAGAACCGGTGCCAGCCAGCGCACCAGCGCCTCGGCAATCAGGTACATGGCCGTTTGCGTGGAACGCCGTGCGTCACTTTCCGCCTGCGTGGTGTACTGGTGGTCCTTTATCACATCGAGGTAAAAACCACCCAGGTCGGTGGCGCAGAAATTATGCACCTTCTGGTAGATGTGATGGAACTCGTAGCTTTCGTAGGCACGGGTTAGCTCGTGCTGTAATTCGCGGGCTCGCTCGACCGCCCAGCGATCGAGTTCCAGCATCTGTTCCGGCGCAAGCCGGTGTTGCCCGGGCTCGAAACCATTGAGATTGGCGAGCAGAAAGCGTGCCGTATTACGCATGCGACGGTAAGCGTCCGCAGTACGTTTGAGAATTTCATCAGAAACACCCATCTCATTGCGGTAATCGGTCGCAGCCACCCACAAACGCAGAATATCGGCGCCGAGATGGTTCACCACCTTCTGCGGAGCCACCACGTTGCCTTTGGACTTGGACATTTTCTGTCCTTTCGCATCGACGGTAAAACCGTGCGTCAGCACCTGACGATAAGGGGCCGTACCGTGCATGGCTACCGAAGTAAGCAGCGAGGACTGGAACCAGCCACGGTGCTGATCGGAGCCCTCAAGATACAGGTCCGCCGGCACCCGCAGTTCCTCGCGCCGCTCGAGCACGCACTGGTGGCTGGTGCCCGAGTCAAACCAGACATCCAGGGTATCCTGCACCTTGTCGTACTGCTCTGCATCCGCGCCCAGCAGATCGCTCGCATCCAGTTCAAACCAGGCGTCGATGCCATGACGCTCGACACGCAGTGCGATTTCCTCCATCAGTAGCGCGGTATCCGGGTGTAACTCACCGCTCTCGCGGTGCACGAACAGCGCGATCGGTGCGCCCCAGGTACGCTGGCGGGAAATGCACCAGTCGGGCCGCCCTTCGACCATACCCTCGATGCGCGCTTGCCCCCAGTCCGGCATCCAGTGAACGGTCTGGATGGCTTCGAGTGCGGCACTGCGCAGGCCATTCTGCTCCATGCTGATAAACCATTGTGGCGTGGCACGGAAAATAATCGGTGTCTTATGCCGCCAGCAATGTGGATAGCTGTGTCGCAAGGCTTCGTCGTGTATCAGGGCACCACGGGCTTTCAGCACCTCCAGTACATCGCCATTGGCCGAGAACACGTGCTTGCCGGCGAACAGTTCGGTCCCGTCGACGAAAACACCGTTGGGTCCCACCGGGTTATCTACCGGAATCCCGTATTTCTGTCCGACTACATAATCCTCCTGACCATGTCCCGGCGCAGTATGTACCGCACCGGTACCAGCTTCAGTCGTCACATGATCGCCCAGGATAACCGGCACCTCCCGTGCGTAGAAAGGATGCGCCAGCTTGAGGCCTTCCAGTTCTGCCCCCTTGCAATAGGCAACCACCTGGTAGTGCTCGCAGCCATAGCGCAGCATGACATCCTTCAGCAGGGATTCGGCTACCAGCACTCGTTCCGTGCCCTGCCCGAGGTCGGCCTGCACCACTGCGTATTCAAGCTCGGGGTTAAGCGCCACCGCGCGATTGGCCGGCAGCGTCCAGGGCGTCGTCGTCCAGATGATTACCGATACGGGCCCGTTTCCCTTGTGACCCTCGGCATGGTGACAGCGTGCCAGCAGCGCTTCTTCGTCCAGCACCCGGAAGCGCACATCGATTGCCGGCGAAGTCTTGTCCTCGTATTCGACCTCGGCTTCTGCCAGGGCGGATCCGCAGTCGGTACACCAGTGCACCGGCTTGTAGCCCTTGGCCAGGTGACCCGCGGCGATAATACGCGCCAGGGCGCGGATAATATCCGCCTCGAAACAGTAGTCCATAGTCAGGTAGGGATGCTGCCAGTCACCCAGCACGCCCAGACGAATAAAATCCTTGCGCTGCCCATCGACCTGCTTGCGAGCGTAGTCCCGACACTTGCTGCGGAAGGTGCTCGCGTCCACCTTGCGTCCGACCTTGCCGACTTTTTTCTCGACATTCAGTTCGATCGGCAAGCCGTGACAGTCCCAGCCCGGCACAAAGGGTGAATCGAAACCGGCCAGCGTGCGGCTTTTTACAATAATGTCCTTGAGAATCTTGTTGACTGCGTGACCGATATGAATGTCGCCATTGGCGTACGGCGGACCATCGTGCAACAGGAAGCGCGGCCGGCCCTTGCCGGTCTCGCGCATCCTGCCGTACAGATCGATGCTATCCCAGTACTTGAGCATTTCGGGCTCGCGTCCCGCCAGGTTCGCTTTCATGGGGAACCTGGTACTGGGCAGATTCAGGGTATTCTTGTAGTCACTCACTTGGGCACTCGCTTGTTGTGAAAAACCGCCTGGCCTGTTCGGCATCAAGCTGTATCTGCTGTTTCAGAAGTTCGAAGGAAGCAAATTTCCTTTCGTCCCGTAGT
Source organism: Gammaproteobacteria bacterium (assembly GCA_030621785.1). Lineage (GTDB taxonomy): Bacteria > Pseudomonadota > Gammaproteobacteria > DSM-19610 > DSM-19610 > Thiogranum. Next base: position 9,093 of record JAUXGZ010000002.1, read on the forward strand.
TTGCTGCAAAACTCCACATCCAGGTAGCAGCCGTAAATGTCCGCGTCGAAATCGAACAGATGAACTTCCAGCAGCTGGAAACTGCCGTCCACCGTGGGCCGCGTGCCGACATTGGCAACGCCGTTTACGGGCTGATCGCCGATACCGGCAACCCGCACTGCGAACACGCCGCTCAACGGTGACACGGCACGGTGCAAATGTATATTGGCCGTGTGAAAACCAATCGTTCTGCCACGTTGCTGACCAGGCGCCACCCGCCCGATGATTCGGTAGGGACGCCCCAGCAGACAGGCAACCGTCTGCATGTCTCCGGCCGCCAGTGCCTGGCGAATCCTGGTACTGCTTACCCGTTCACCACATTCGGTACAGGTCACAGTGCCGGCAACCTCGAAGCCGTGACACTCTCCCGCTCGCTGCAGGAAGGCAAAGTCACCTTCGCGTCCCTTGCCGAAGCGAAAATCATCGCCAACCACCAGGTAGCGTACATCCAGCCCTTCTATCAAGATGCGCTGGACAAAGTCAGCAGCAGTCAGGCCGGCCAGCCGATGATCGAAATGCAGGCAAAGTACCTGGTCGACATCCAGTGTTTCCAGCAACGCCAGCTTGTCGCGCAGGCGTTGCAGGCGGGCAGGTGCGGTGGCCGGAGAAAAATATTCCTGCGGCGTAGGCTCGAAAGTGACCACCGACGTGACCAGCTGCTGCGCCGCCGCGTGCCGGTGCAATTGCCGCAGCACCGCCTGATGCCCCCGGTGCAGACCGTCGAAGTTCCCGATGGTCACGGCACCACCCTGATGGGCGGCATGCAGATTGTGCAGGCCTCGTATTACTCTCATCAAACTGCCGAAAACGGATGATTATAATGAACTGGCCCGCATTTCTCACCACGCTGACGGGCCGGCGTCACGATTCGTGGCCGGATTCTACCGCCGGCGACCACAGCATGGACAGGCGCATGCCCGCCAGACGCAACGCGACGAGGTAACTGGCCATACCCGCGGTAATCCATATGCCGAGTTCCGCGGCACGCCGGGCGCCGGACATGCCGGCCCACTCGGCAGCCGCCGGCGCACCCCAGCCGATCACCCCGGCCATGACGACGAGCCCGAAAAACATCTGCGCCAGCAAACCGGACCAGCCGGCAAGCGGTTGGTAAATACCATCACGACGCAGGTAACGATACAGCAGCCCGGCATTCACGTAAGCCGCCAGGGCAGTAGCCAGCGCCAGCCCCGCGTGTATGCCGGGCACTTCCAGTAACATCAGTGGCACCACAAACAATACGTTCATGACCATATTCGACAGCATGGCGCGGATGGCCACCTTTACCGGCGTACGGGTATCCTGGCGGGAATAAAAAGCCGGTGCCAGCACCTTCACCAGCATGAAACCCGGCAGACCTATACCGTAGGCCACCAGCGCCAGCCCGGCCATATTCACATCATGCTGCGCAAAGTCGTCGTACTGGAACAACGTCGACAGGGCTGGACGGGCCAGCAGAATCAGGCCCACGGCAGCCGGCAGACCGATCAACAGAACCCAGCGCAGGCCGGCATCGAGCACACGGGAAAATTCTTCCGGCGCCGCACGCGTATGGGCACGCGACAAAATCGGCAAAATGACCGTGGCCAGCGCGATACCGAAAACACCCAGCGGAAATTCCACCAGCCGGTCGGCATAGTAGAGCCAGCTTACGCTGCCGGTGACCAGAAAAGATGCCAGCAGGGTATCGAACAACAGGTTGATCTGCGACACCGAGGAACCGATGATGCCCGGCACCATCAGTTTCAAAACCCTGCGCACACCGGAATCACGCCAGCCCCATCGTGGCCGCGGCAATAACCCGATCCGGGCCAGCGATGGCAGCAGATAAAAAAGCTGCACGAAGCCCGCCAGCAACACACCCCAGGCGAGCGCCACCACGGGTTGCTCCAGTTGCGGAGCCACCAGCAGGGCAGCCGCAATCAGTACCACATTCAGCCAGACCGGTGTAAAGGCCGCCTGGGCAAACCGTCCGTAACTGTTGAGAATCCCGGCGGCAAAGGCAACCAGGGCCATAAACAACAGGTAGGGAAAGGTGAATCGCAGCATGTAGGCGGTCAGCTCGAACTTCTGCGGGTCACTCCAGAACCCGGGCGCAAATACCAGTACCACCAGCGGGCTGGCCAGGGCACCTGCCAGCACCAGCAGGCCGAGTGAGCCCAGTAGCGTACCCGCCACCAGGTCTACCAGCGCCTTGACCTCGGCATGCTCCCGTTGGGTTTTGTACTCTGTGAGCACCGGCACAAAAGCTTGTGAAAACGCACCCTCGGCAAACAAACGGCGCATGAAATTGGGAATTTTAAAGGCAACGAAAAAGGCATCCATGCCGGCATCGATACCGAAACGGGCAAAAACCATGTCGCGCAACAGGCCCAGCACCCGCGAAACCAGTGTCATGACGCCCACCGTGGCGGTACTTTTGGCCAGCTTCCGACTCATTGGCGCACAGCCCCGGCGACCGGATAATTGACAAAACACGCTGGAATCTGCATAGTGTTCTGCTCTTTGGAACCTGGAACAGGAGTAAGGTTTTGGCAAACTCGGCCCAAGCGCGCAAGCGCGCCCGTCAGGCGGAAAACCGCCGCCAGCGTAATGCCGGCCCGCGCTCGCGGCTGCGCACCCATATAAAAAATGTCATGAAGGCCGTGGCCAGTGGTGACCAGGAAGCAGCTCAGGCGGCGTATCAGAAAGCGGTACCGGTTATCGATAAATCGGTTGGCAAGGGCCTGCTCCACAAGAACAAGGCCGCCCGGCACAAGAGTCGTCTCGGACAACACGTCCGCGCACTGGCCGGCTGATCGCGGATTCATGCCGGATTCCAGAAAAAGCCGGTCCCTGACCGGCTTTTTGCTGTCCGAATTTTCACAACAGCACCAGGTTGTCGCGATGGATCAGCTCCGGCTCATCCACATAGCCCAGTAACTGCTCAATCCGGTCGCTGCTCTGACCAATGATACGGGCAGCCTCTTCCGCAGCATAATTGACCAGGCCACGCGCCACTGGTTTATCGTCCGGATCCACGCAGGTTACCAGCTCGCCCCGCCGGAAACGGCCATCCACGGCCGTCACACCAACCGCCAGCAGGCTGGAACCGGAACCCCGCAACACACGTACCGCACCGGCATCCAGTACCAGCCGACCCTGCGACTGCAACTGCCCGGCCAGCCACTGCTTGCGGGCCGCCAGTGGCTCACGCACCGGGTGAAGCAGGGTACCGACCGCCCCGCCGGCTGCCATCTTCTGCAGAATTCCCGCTTCGCGTCCCGAAGCGATCCAGGTCACAGTTCCCGAGCGGGCCGCCAGTTCCGCCGCCCGCACCTTGCTCGCCATGCCACCCAGCCCGACACCGCTACCACTGGAATCCGAGGCCACTGCACGCAAACGCACGTCTCCGGCTTCGGCATCCTCGATCAGGCGAGCATCTTCCTGCCGGCGTGGATCGGCATCGTAAACACCCTTCTGGTCGGTAAGAATCACCAGCAGATCGGCCTCGACCAGGTTCGCAACCAGCGCCGCGAGCGTATCGTTATCACCAAAGCGCAGCTCATCGCAGGCCACGGTGTCGTTCTCGTTGACCACCGGAACGACTCCCAGCCCCAGCAACTTGCGCAGCGTGCTGCGCGCATTGAGATAGCGGGTGCGATTGGTCAGGTCGTCGTGGGTAAGCAGAACCTGCGCGGTGCGCAGGCCGTGTCGCTGAAAGTTGGATTCATAGGCCTGGATCAACCCCATTTGCCCGACCGCAGCTGCTGCCTGCAAGGCGTACAACTCACGCGGCCGGCTTGTCCAGCCGAGACGATTCATCCCTTCCGCGACCGCTCCCGACGATACCAGCACCAGCTCGCGACCCTGCTGGCGCAGCGATGTCATCTGCTCGACCCAGCCATGTATGGCCTGCATATCCAGTCCACGACCATCGTCGGTCAGCAGTGCGCTGCCAATCTTGACCACCCAGCGTGACAAGCCGCCAACCTGTGCCCGCGTACTGTGCCGACTCATGACGTTTCCGCAGCCGCCGTGCGCCGGTGTTCGATATATTCCATAATGGCGTACACCAGTGCCTGGGTACCCTGCCCGCTGACGGCCGCCGTTTCGAACACCGGTGCCTGCCAGTCCAGACGCTGCGCGATATCGCGACAACGCTGCTCACGCTCGGCTGCCGGCAGCAGATCGGTCTTGTTCAATACCAGCCAGCGCTCGCGATCACCGAGCTCGGCGCTGAATTTTTCCAGTTCGTGCACAATCGTTTTTACATCGTCGACCGGGTCACTGCCATCCGGCGGGGCAACATCCACCAGGTGCAACAGCAGACCGGTGCGGGAAAGATGTTTGAGAAACTGCACTCCCAGTCCCGCGCCTTCTGCCGCACCTTCGATCAGGCCGGGAATATCGGCCACCACGAAACTGCGATGCGATTCCACGCGCACCACACCCAGGTTCGGATACAGGGTGGTAAAGGGATAATCCGCCACTTTGGGACGGGCTGCTGAAATTGCCCGGATCAGCGTGGATTTACCGGCATTGGGCTTGCCGAGCAAACCGACATCCGCCAGCAGTTTCAGCTCCAGCTGCAAAACACGATGCTCTCCCGGCGTGCCCGGTTTGGACTGGCGCGGGGCGCGGTTGGTGGAGCTCTTGTAGCGCATATTACCGATCCCGTGGAAGCCGCCACGTCCCACCAGCAGGCGCTGTTCCGGCTCCACCAGGTCTCCCATCAACTCACCGGTCTCTTCATCGTGCACCAGGGTACCGACGGGCACGCGGACATCAAGATCATCGCCCTTCTTGCCGGTGCAGTTGCGGCCTCGCCCATTCTCGCCCCGCTGCGCCGCAAAGCGTCGCTCGTAACGGAAATCGGCCAGGGTGTTCATGCCACTATCCGCTACCAGGAATATGCTGCCGCCATCGCCGCCGTCACCGCCGTCCGGCCCGCCCAGCGGAATGTATTTTTCACGACGAAAACTGACGCAGCCATTGCCCCCGTCACCGGCTTTCACGTCGAGCGTAACTTCATCCACAAATTTCATAATTCAGGCCGGCAGGAATCCAGTGATAATTGATAAAACATTTGCAGGATATCAGGACCGCGAACATAAAAAAGCCCCGTTACTGGACGGGGCTTCTCAACAGGACCGGGAAACGGTCAGGACGAAACCACATCCACGAATTTCCGGTTTTTCGAACCGCGGACGGCGAACTTCACCACGCCATCAGCCCTGGCAAACAAAGTGTGGTCCTTGCCGCAGCCTACGTTGACGCCCGGGTGAAAACGTGTGCCACGTTGCCGAACAATGATATTGCCCGCAACCACTTCCTGGCCACCGTACATCTTCACACCCAGTCGCTTGGATTCTGAATCGCGACCGTTCCTGGTACTACCACCGGCTTTTTTATGTGCCATATCCGCTTACCTCATCTATTCAGGCGGAGATGCCCGTAATTTCAAGTTCCGTAAAAGCCTGACGATGGCCCTGACGTTTCATATGGTGCTTGCGACGTTTGAACTTGATGATTTCCACCTTCGCCCCACGCCCGTGCGCCTTTACCTCAGCGGTAACCTTGCCGCTGTCGAGCACCGGTTTGCCGATTTTGATGTCGTCGCCATCGACAACCATCAGAACCTGATCCAGCTCGATCGAGCTGCCCTCATCAACGTCCAGCTTCTCGACGCGAAGCTTGTCGCCCTGGCTGACCCGATATTGTTTACCACCTGTCACGATTACAGCGTACATGGCTGAATCTCCAAATACAGCGTCCGAAAGACGCGCAATTCTATAGATTAAGCGGGGTTGGGTCAAACCGTCTGTATTCTGGTACCATGCACAGCTCACAGGTAGACTAGGCTGAAGCCTACATTCGCAGACAGGATCGCACAGCAACGCACCCCCAATGCAAGAACCTCTTGAAAAACAAAAAGAAACTTTTGATATCGATGATATCCGCGCGCTCGTGCGCACCGACTCGAAAGCCGTAGACCAGCTGATCGTCACACGCCTCAGCTCCGACGTTGCCCTGATTAACGAACTGGGACGCTATATCGTCAACAGCGGTGGCAAGCGCCTGCGCCCGCTACTGGTCCTGCTGGCGGCGCGCGCGTGCAATTACCCGGGCCCGCATCATATCGAACTGGCGGCCGTTATCGAATTCATTCACACGGCAACACTGCTGCACGATGATGTGGTAGATGCGTCTGATCTGCGCCGCGGCAAGCAGACCGCCAATGCCATATGGGGCAACGAGGCTGCGGTTCTGGTCGGGGATTTTCTCTATTCCCGTTCCTTCGAAATGATGGTCGGCGTTAACAGCATGCGGGTCATGGAGATCCTGTCCACCACCACCAACACCATTGCCGAAGGCGAAGTCCTGCAGCTGCTCAACTGTCACGACGCGGACACCACCGAGAAACGCTACCGGCAAGTGATCGAGTTCAAGACCGCCAAGCTGTTCGAGGCATCCGCCCGGCTGGGTGCCGTACTCGGCAAGCAGCCGGAAGAAGTCGAAAATGCCCTGGCCCTCTATGGACTGCACCTGGGCACCGCTTTTCAGCTGATCGACGACGCTCTCGACTATGGCGCCAGTGGCGGTGATATCGGCAAAAACATCGGCGATGATCTGGCCGAAGGAAAACCCACTCTGCCGCTGATTCATGCCATGCGGCACGGCACAGAAGAGCAGGCTCAAATGATACGCCGGTCAATCGAACAGGGTGGTCTGGATCAGGTGGAGAGGGTTCTGGGTGCCATTGAATCGACCAACGCCATCGCGTACACTTCGCGGGCTGCCCAGCGGGAGGCAGACTTGGCTATTGAAGCACTGACAGAATTGCCCTCCAGTCGCTACAGGGACGCCCTGTACGGCCTGGCTGAGTTTTCCGTCAACCGCAGTTACTGACATCGGGGCGTAGCGCAGCCTGGTAGCGCACTTCGTTCGGGACGAAGGGGTCGGAGGTTCAAATCCTCTCGCCCCGACCAAATTTTCTAATAATTTCGGTCGGTTATTCCGGGGACAGTATACTCATTCACCCACACGGCACAGAAGCGTATTCAGGCGCTTCCCGCGGCCATTTCGTCAGCCTTTACCAAAAATCCTGTTGAAAATGTGCAGGCCCGGACAGATGCCGGTTACAGCGGCAATGGTGAGAAACACCGCCGGCAGGTAGAGTATCCAGTGAACGCTGTTATAGCCCGAAAGCCATATCCCTGCCCATATCAACGCGGCTATCGTTAGAAAAAGAAATCGCATGGACGTACCGGCATTCTGAAGCTGCATAGGATGTTTCTCCTGTCAGGCACAGTAAGGATGGACGCCTGTTCTTACAGCATCCAGTCGGGCATTCGACCATTCGGCGCTGACTTTGGTTCCGCCCTACCCGGAAGCTGGCTGGACGGGATCGCCGATTGCGGCCCTTCTCTTTGCGAGCACTTTCGCAAGCCGCTCTTCGGATTCAGGCCCACGCACCAGCGCTTTAAGAAGTACGCCCAGATAACTCTTGTCTATAACGGCGCCGCGCGCTTCCAGCCCGGGCGCCATCAGTTTGTGCAGCTCGATGAGGTTGTACCAGGGTATCGCGGGGTATACGTGGTGCCCGATATGCCAGTTAATGTTATTCCAGAAAAAACTGTGCACTGGATTCGAGGTCACGGTGCGAGATCCCAGCAACTGGCCTTCGTTCCACGGCGTTTCGTAGTGTTCTGCAATAAAACGCATGGAATTGAACACCGAAAAGAAAAACACCGGTATCAACCAGACTTCCAGCGTTTTGGCGAGCACTCCGTTGTTCAGTGCCCAGGCAATCAGCGCCCAGTAACAGAGTATCTTCAGCGCAGTTTCAAACAGGTGAATGGACCACTTTCTGCGATTAAAGCGTTGAAACGGGTAAATGAAGTTGAAGTGCACAAAGCTGAGCACCGCACCGGCAACGATATAGGCATAAAACGCTATGAAATCCGTGACGCCCCTTTTTCCCATGGTGAACGCATCCGGGTCCTTGTAGGTACGGTTGTAGCGATGGTGATCCATGTGGTCTTCCTTGAACGCGATGAAGGAAGTCATCAGGGGAATCATGGCGATGATGCCGAACGTCCAGTTTTCCCATTTTTTTTCGAACAGAATGTTGTGGGTGGCATCGTGCATAAACGTCACCATGCCCATCCACAGGTAGCCCAGGCCGATGTAGGCAGACCAGCGGAGCAACCCCGATTCGGTGGTCCAGGCCAGCCAGGTCAGCAGCCCCATAAGACCAACGAACAACGGAATTTTTAACAGATTAGGTAGAATTCTCTGGGTTCTCAATCGCTTGAGATCTTCAAGCGAGATCTTCGCATCGATCATGGTCGCCACCGGGTCTTCTGCAACGCAGGCACGCAAGGGAGCCCGCATTATACAGGAAATGGCTGTTCCCGTCCTCTGTGCCTGCGGACAAGAATCTGGCGTGCAGGGATTACCCGTCTTTCGCTATCCCCCGTATCTTGCATTCCACGCCCTGCAGCCATACTGCTGCGCGGCGATTCAGGATACCAGTAGAGATTCAGGAGGTAATCATGCTCGTACTGACCAGGCGAATGGGTGAATCGGTGTATATTTTTCCGTCAGATGATCTTGACCCGGATACGACGATTGCGGATTTATTCAGGGACGGTCCGATCAAAATCACGCTGACCCGCGTCAACGGCAACCAGTCACGACTGGGAATCGTTGCCCCCGGAACGCTGACCATCGCCCGTGAGGAAGTAATCAACGAATTCGGGAAACAGGCTCTGACTTTAGGCTGAACGGACGTCATCCTCCGGTTGGGCGTCACGTTGCCGAAACTCATTTGGCGACGTGCCGCTCCAGCGGCGGAAGGCACGGGTGAAATTGCTTGGCTCGGAAAAACCCAGCAGGTAGGTGATCTCACCGATGCTGCGGTGTTTCTGGGTGAGATACTGCGAGGCAAGCTCCCTGCGCACTTCTTCCAGCAGCAACGTGAAGCTGGAGCCGTCGTCATGCAGCTTGCGCTGCAGATTGCGCACACTCATGCCCAGCACAGTTGCAACATCTTTCTGGGTCGGCTGACCCGCCGGCAACTGCTCGATAATCTGCGAACGAACCTTCATACACACGCTGTTGAGTTCGAACTGGCTCAGGTACTCGATGACGACCTGGTCGTTGGCGCGTGCCAGCACGGGACTTGCGTGCGGCAGGTGCCGTTGCAGGGATTCAGGGCTGAAATAGAGGATATTGGCTGCGGCGCCAAAAGTCACCGGAGCCTGGAAGTAATCACTGAAACGTTCTGCACAAGGCGGCGCCTGCCGTCGTAGCGCCACACGGCAAGGATTGAAATCCTCAGCCAGCGCCAGGCGACACATCCTGATCAGCATAGCGGACGAGGCATCATAGACCATCGGGTGCAGCTCCCGGATCGCTGCGGCACGACTCGCTATCTGGACCCGCAGCTCAACCATGCCGGCCACTTCCTCCAGCACGAAGTTCGCACGGGTACTGATAATCCGCTGGTACCGCACCAGCCGCCTCAGACCATCGTACAGTGTGTCACTCGACACCCAGGCAAAACCCAGGCCATGCAGCGCCTGCGGCTGCATGTGCTCGGCCACGGCCAGGCCAAAACAGGGATCTCCCGTGCATTGCTCGGCGAGGCTCCAGACACGGTCCAGCTTGTCGCTCGGATAGCGCAGCTCGGCGGTATTCTCGGGATGAGGATCCAGGCCCGCCTCAGAGAATATTGTTACGTCGTCACAGCCATAATCCCGCAGCGCCAGGACCAGCGGCCGGGTAACTGCTGCCATTGTTGTCTCTTTCTCTCCAGCCATGCCGCCCCCCCGAGTCAGTGGCTACTCCCTGACCCAACCATACCTCAATTCCGGCTGAACAATCCAGCCAGCCGAAATTATCAGCCATTACATAAACCTGGCTATAGCCGCACAAGGTATGCCCGTCCCCGGAAGGCCGGCAACCACCCCGGATCATATATCCGGCGTTGCTGAAATATGGTGGATACTGAGATCGGCACCCTGGTATTCCTGCTCCTGGTCGAGTCGCAGCCCCACGAGCATTTTGATTGCGCCGTACACCAGGAAACCACCAAGCAACGCAATGCTGACACCCAGCAACGTACCAGTAAACTGGGCACCCAGGCTGACGCCACCCAGACCACCGAGAGCCTGACTGCCGAAAATCCCGCAGGCAATGCCACCCCAGGCGCCGCACAGACCATGCAGGGGCCAGACACCCAACACATCGTCAATTTTCCAGCGATTCTGGGTTAGCGTGAACAGCCAGACGAACATGCCGCCCGCCACGACCCCGGTCGCCAGCGCACCCAGTGGATGCATGACATCGGAACCGGCACAAACCGCCACCAGGCCGGCCAATGGACCGTTATGCACGAAACCGGGATCGTTCTTGCCGACGAACAGGGCTGCCAGGATTCCGCCAACCATCGCCATCAATGAATTGGCCGCTACCAGACCACTCACCGCATCGATGGTCTGGGCGGACATCACATTAAAACCAAACCAGCCGACCGAAAGGATCCAGGCACCGAGCGCCAGGAAAGGAATACTTGAAGGAGGATGGGCATTGATTCTGCCATCCTTGTCATAGCGGCCATGACGATGCCCCAGTAGCAGAACGGCTGCCAGCGCAATCCAGCCACCCATGGCGTGCACCACTACTGAACCGGCAAAGTCATGAAACGGGGCGCCAAAGGTGGATTCGATCCATTCCTGAACCCCGTAGTTGCCGTTCCACGCAATGCCTTCAAAAAAGGGGTATATCGCCGCCACGAGCACAAAAGTAGCCAGCAACTGCGGGTTGAAGCGGGCGCGTTCGGCAATGCCCCCGGAAACGATAGCCGGGATAGCGGCCGCAAACGTCAACAAAAAGAAAAATTTGACCAGTTCATAGCCATGCTTCTCGGCCAACACCTCGGCGCCGGAGAAAAAATCCACACCGTAGGCCACGCTGAAGCCGATAAAGAAATAGGCAATGGTCGACATGGCGAAGTCGGCGATAATCTTGACCAGGGCGTTGACCTGGTTCTTGGCGCGCACGGTACCGACCTCCAGAAAAGCAAAACCGGAGTGCATGGCAAGCACCATGATCGCTCCAAGCAGAATAAATAATACGTCGCTACCAGCCTGATACGGATCCATTACGGACTCCTTTGGGTTTGATTGTCTGACAGAACGTACACGCCATGACCGGGAACCAGATTTATCAGAATTTTCTTATACGCAGTCATCAAGGTACGCAGGCGAACCATAATGATTTTCACCCGATTATCAATGCTGAAAAAAAATGGAGGGCTGGCACGACTGATGCAGTAGCTGTGCGAAAGACGGAATTCCGGCACCAGCTGGCATTCTGTCACGACACCAACCATCCAGGAGGAGACAAGCGATGAATCACCAGGCACACAGCCTGTCCGGCACGACGGCTCGTACTGCGACCGGTGGCAGCAAACTATCCCTGCGCATTGTTACCGAGCATGATTCCGAAGACCACACGCAGCAGCTGTATCTGGCGCCCCTGCAACCCGATCTACCGCGCCGCCAGACTATTCGTCATTTACGCCTGAAAGATCGCCTTGCCGGCGGAAGTGCGAGTGGTAATGCCGCCATCCTGATGCGTGATCCGGGCTTCTGGAGTTATCTGCAACTGATCAGCCTGACCGCCTACAACGAGGAAATTGACGTACGCAGCGCTCGCTATTTTATCAATCGACTGTGCGGGGTACGGTGGCGTCAGGAACTGGACCAGATCGATACAGCAGCGGAACGATTCTTTCAACTAATCGAAAGACCGTTTCTGGAATGGCTGGATACCGGCTACTGACCGGCGATTATTCGTCCTCGCCGGCGACCGGCTTTTTGGCCTGTTGCCAGAAGTCTTCCAGCTGTAGCAGGGAAAAGTCCTGCAGCTGGCCCTGCTGTTCCGCAACCATCTGCTCCACCTTGCGGAAACGCGAGGAAAACTTGTCGCTGGCTTCACGCAACAACGTTTCGGCATCTGCGTCCAGAAAGCGCGCCAGGTTGACACAACTGAACAGCAGGTCACCCAGCTCTTCCCTGGCGCGGGCCACAGGCTGATTCCCGGCCAGCGCTTCCCGGAGTTCGTCGAGTTCTTCTTCGAGCTTGAGCATCACATCACCGGTTTCTTTCCAGTCAAACCCGACCCGGGCGGCGCGACGCTGGATCTTCTGGGCACGCACCAGCGCCGGCAACGCCAGGGGCACACCATCGATTGCACTTTCTGCCGGCTGCCCGGACTTTTTCTCGCGCTCCCTGGCCTTGTGTCTCTCCCAGGCTTCGGTCTGCGCTTCAGCATCGGCAACTTCTTCATCACCGAATACATGCGGGTGCCGGCGGATCATCTTTTCGTTAATGGCCGTCACCACATCAGCAAAATCGAACCAGTTTTCCTCGCCGGCCAACTGCGCGTGATACACCACCTGAAACAGCAGGTCCCCCAACTCATCCCGCAAATCATCCGGTGCATTGCGCTGAATGGCATCGGCGACTTCGTAGGCTTCCTCCAGGGTATACGGCGCGATGCTGGCAAAATCCTGCTCCAGATCCCACGGACAACCCCCTTCAGGATCACGCAGGCGCGCCATAATTCTTAGCAATTCATCGATACCGGTATATTTACTGTCCAAAGTTTCCATTCCTGCTTTGTGTAACCCGTCACTGTACACTGGCATCATGCTATCCACTCAATATCTGCTACTGCTGGCCATAAGCTGGGCATGCTACGCCATCGTGCATTCCCTGCTGGCCTCCCACGCCTGCAAGAACTGGTGCCTGCAACACTACCCCCGTTATTACCCGGCATACCGACTCGGCTACAACATCCTGGCCGGCCTGTTGCTGGTGCCACCATTGTGGCTGACCTGGAGTTACCAGGGAACGGTTCTGTGGCACTGGCCAGCCGGGCTGGGCCGGGTCGCGGATGCGGCTGCACTGGCAGCAGTCGCCGGGTTTGTCTGGACCATGCGCGCCTATGATAGCGGCGAGTTCCTCGGCCTCAGTCAGTTGCGACAGAAATCAGCCACCGTGGATGACCAGGCCCCCATGCACCTGTGTACGGTGCACCGCTTCGTGCGCCACCCCTGGTATTTTTTCGGTCTGGTCATCATCTGGAGCAGGGAAATGAATGCCGCTTTCCTGGTAAGCGCGATCATCCTGACCCTCTATTTGATTATCGGTTCACGGCTGGAAGAAAAGAAACTGGTCACCTGCTACGGTGAACAGTACGACCACTACCGGCAACGGGTACCGGGACTGATCCCCTTGCCGTGGCGCTATCTCAGCCGGCAGGAGGCTAAACAGATTCGGGCAGGTGCGAAGAAGTAATCCACCCGGCCGGAGTTTTGACGCTAGTGCGTTCGACCGGTCATGGCACCGATCACCTGGTCCTCGAGCTGAATGCGCTCCGCCAGAATCTCACCCAGGTTGGACAGGTCCGCATCCAGCAGATCCAGCAGATCCTTGTCGCTGCTCAACAGATTCACACTCTCGTACTTGTCGTTAAAACGCAGGATTACATCCGTGGTCTGAATGATCTGCGGGTACACCCGGTCGGCCACACTCAGCACCGGTGTCCGGCGCTCCAGCTTGTCCGATAGGTAGCGATACAACTGAAAGTGTGCACTGGCCGCATAGTCAATCAACGCCTGACAAAAATCCTGCAACGCATCGGAAGTCACCTCATCGGCTTCGAACGGCCGCTGATTTGCCAGTTCGCTATACAGGGACAGGGTTTCTGCGCGCGTCTTGACCAGTGTCGCCAGTTTCTCCCGCGACCGCCCACGCCGATCGCTACCGGTAATGTATTCGCTTGCCATGCATCTACTCCAGTCACTTTGTTCGTATCTAATCCGGCACATCGTAACGAACGACTCTGTCGCTGTTGCCAACAAAGCGTCGGTCCTTTGTCGCCCTCATTCGGCCCATCCCCCGGGCGGCACTCAGGATACTGAATTCCATAATTTTTTCAACAGTGGTGCAGTTCTTGCTTTTGATTACAGGAAAGGACGTTACCACAATTCACTATACAGGAATCCAGGATGGGAATACCGAGCAATGTGCGCAACTTTCTGGACCGGGAAGGCACCGGTTACCAGGTCCTGTTCCATCGCAGAACATCTACCCTGAGCCAGGCGGCAGAAGCCTGCGATCTACCGCTGAATCACCTGGTCCGCGCCGTGATTCTGGTAGACGGGCAAGGTCTGCTCATGGCAGTGCTGCCCGCAGATCATGTACTCGATTTTAATGCGCTGGGCGAATGGCTGCACCGGGACCTGGAACTGGTACCTGGCAACCAGCTGGCGACCATATTTGACCAGTGCGAACCGCGTTCGTACCCGCCACTGGCACCGGTCTACAATCTCGATGTCATCATCGATGCTTCCCTGGATGAGCTGGATGTCATCACCTTCGAGCCTGGAATACATACGACACTGGTCCAGATGGACACCGAGCGGTATCGCAAAATGCTGGGCAACGCACTGAGCGGCCAGTTCTCCCGGCCGGCATCGACACTGCGCAGCGAGCACGGCGAGAACGAACTGGAATTAACCGATGTGGTTGGTCAGTTCACGCCGGCGAGAGTAAAACGCAATATCGAGGAATTCCACGAACTACCTGCCATCCCGGCTACCGCAGCACAGATACTCGAGCTTGCCACCAATCCACGAGCCAATGCACGTCAGCTTGCACAGATCATCGAACAGGACCCCGACCTGACGGCACAGGTTCTGCGTTACGCAAACGCCCCCTCTTATGGTTACGCGGGCAGCATCCAGAATCTGCAAACGGCCATTGCCCGGGTACTGGGCTTCGATTATGTACTGAGTCTTGCGCTCGGTTTTTCCATCGGCAAGAGCCTGCTCATTCCCCGGGATGGTCCTTTCGGGCTGGATTCCTTCTGGCGGCACTCGGTACATGCAGCTCGTCTGGTAGAAGAACTGGCACTTCACCTGCCGCATGAATTGCGCCCGCAACGCGGCACTGCCTACCTCGCCGGCCTGTTGCAGAACCTGGGCAGACTGGTTCTTGGTCACACCTTCCAGCCGGAATTCTTCATTCTCAACCGCTTCGCCCAGGCCAATCCGGACATGCCCACCTGCGAACTCGAGCGTCATGTGCTGGGCGTAACTCACGACCAGATCGGCGCCTGGCTGCTGGAGGCCTGGGGACTGCCCGAAGAACTGATTGTGGCCGTACGCCACCACCACGATGAGAGTTACTGGGACCGGTTTTCCACCTGTTCCCAGCTGGTATTGATCGCCAACCGGGCGCTGGCAAACTACGGTCTCGGCGAATCGGACCAGGGCGGTATTCCGCAATTCTCCCTGGAAATGCTCGGCCTGGACGAGCAGACTGTTCTCGCAGAAACAGACAAACTATTTGAAAAATCAAGTGATTTAACGGATCTGGCCGCTCGACTGGCGGCCTGAACCGACTTTCCAGCCTTCCCCTCCCTCTCCCGGCACTGCGCCCGGGCCGGCGTGTCTGTACCCCTGCGCCGCAATTTATTCTTGACTAAAATACTCAAGTATTATTATCATGTACCCAGGTTCATGAAACGGAGACGCGCATCCTGTATTGCGCCGGATAGTTCAAAATGAGGCGAATCATGAAATTATCAACCAAAGGGCGTCACGCCATCACTGCGATGATGGAGCTGGCACTGCGTCACCAGAAAGGCCCGGTGACGCTTGCGGATATTTCCAGTGAGCAATCGATATCGGTTTCTTACCTCGAGCAGTTGTTTGCCCGCCTGCGCAATCACGGTCTGGTGACCGGCATGCGCGGACCGGGCGGTGGCTACTGCTTACGGCGATCGGCCAGCGAAATCACCATTGCCGAGATTCTGAGTGCCGTGGACGACGCCATGCCGGCCCGCCGCGAGCGTATCCCCGGCGAGGAATGGCCCCAGAGTGTCATTATGTGGAACCAGCTCAGCTCGCGTATCTACGACTACCTGGATGGCCTGACGCTGGCAGAAGCAGTCAGCACGCCACAAATGAACAACGTTGAAGGCAGTGAGCAAAACGAGGTCGGCTTTCGCTCCGGTTTTGCACAGACAGCGGCCTGACGTCGACTGAAACAGCGCACTGGAGAACAGCAATGGCATACAGTGAAAAGGTTCTGGATCACTACGAGAATCCCCGCAATGTCGGGTCCTTCCAGCAGGCCGACCGCAACATCGGTACCGGCATGGTGGGCGCTCCTGCCTGTGGTGACGTCATGAAACTGCAGATCAAGGTCAACGAATCGGGCGTCATAGAAGAAGCACGCTTCAAAACCTATGGTTGTGGTTCCGCAATCGCATCCAGTTCCCTGCTGACCGAATGGGTCAAGGGAAAAACACTGGATGAAGCAGGTGAAATCAAGAACAGCCAGATTGCCGACGAACTGGCCTTGCCGCCGGTCAAGATACACTGTTCGGTTCTCGCCGAAGACGCCATCAAGGCGGCAATCAGCGATTTCAGGCAGAAAAACAGCACACAGGATGAGGTGGCCTGAAAACCCGCCACTTACATCCCGGAAAGCCGGCCGTATCAGCTTTACTGATACGGCCTTTTTTATTCCGCAGGAAAAAGTCAGGATTTGTGCATGGATGAACGCGTTCTCGAACTGTACCCGGAATGCGGTAACCGTCACGCTCTGCAGGGACTCTACCTCACGCGATTGCCTGACAGCGGAACATCCGGCATAGCACCATTCATTTATACCAATTATATAAGCAGCCTGGACGGACGCATCGCATTACCCGTGCCTGGTCAGCATACTCACCAGGTGCCGGCGGCAACCACCAACGCACGTGACTGGCGCCTGTTCCAGGAACTGGCAGCGCAGGCCGACCTGCTGATTACCACGGCCCGCTATTTTCGTCAGGCGGCAAAGCAACAGGCCCAGGCAGAACTACCGCTGGGTACTGCCAGCGAATTTGACGACCTGCGCGACTGGAGAAAAATACAGGGCATGTCGCCACGGCCGGACATTGCCATCTTCAGTGCCAGCCTGAATATCCCGCCAGACACCCTGGAACAATACCGCGACAGAAAATTGTATGTCGTCACTGGCGCGCAGGCCGACCAGGGCAGGCTGCAGCGGCTTTCTGACACCACAGGCGTGCAAATCATCACTTGCGGAAACGGCCATCAGGTGGAAGCAACCCACCTGCGCGCGAGACTCGGCCAACTGGGTTACCATCGGGTATACGCAATCGGTGGGCCGGCCGTGCTGCACACCCTGATTAGTGGTAACGCGCTCGATCGCCTGTACCTGACAACCGCACATGTACTGCTTGGAGGCACTGAGTTCGATACTTTCGTAACCGGCCCTCAGCTGGCGCCCGTGCGTGCCATGCCATTGCGCACCATGTATCTGGATACTTCGACACCCGGGGGCGCGGGACAAACCATGGCCATTTATGGTGAATAATGGGACAGCGTAAAACCCTCTACCAGGGACAGATCGTCGACCTTGGCCTGGAAACGGCCAGGTTGCCGAATGACGAAATCATGGAGCTGGAAGTGGTACGCCATCCTGGCGGTGCTGCCGTCGTCGCCATGGATAACCACCAGCGTGTCTGTCTGCTGCGACAATACCGGCATGCGGCGGGCGGCTGGCTGTGGGAACTGCCGGCCGGCAAGATAGACCCGGGAGAAGGTCCGGATCAAACAGTACGCCGGGAACTACAGGAGGAAGCCGGTCTTGCGGCCGAACACTGGCAGAGCCTGGGAAGCTTTTTGAGCACTCCCGGCTTCTGCGACGAGCGCATCTATCTGTACCAGGCACTCGGTTTGCGACCGGTAGCAAGCTCGCCTCATCCGCACGAAGTCATCGAGATACACTGGCTGGACTACCAGGACGCCCTGCAAAAGGTACACAGCGGAGAAATCGACGATGGCAAGACCATGCTGGGCCTGTTACTGGCCCGAGACAGGAAAATAACGTGAACTACTGCAGTAACTGCGGCGCTACCGTGAGTCAGCGCATTCCACCCGGAGATAACCGGGAGCGTTATGTATGTGATGGCTGCGCAACCATCCACTACCAGAACCCCAAGATCGTAGCCGGGTGTATCCCGGAGTGGGATGGTCGTATCCTGCTGTGCAAACGTGCCATCCAGCCACGCTATGGCCTGTGGACCCTGCCTGCAGGTTTCATGGAAAATGGCGAAACAACGGAACAGGCCGCCATGCGCGAAACGCATGAGGAAGCCAGCGCACAGATTGACAATATCAGCCTGTACGGCCTGTTCAGTATCCCGCACATCAGTCAGGTCTATATGCTGTTCCGCGGGGAAGTGGTAAACGGTGAATATGCACCAGGCACCGAGAGCCTGGAATGCAGGCTCTACGAAGAACGTGACATCCCCTGGGATGAACTCGCCTTCCCCGTAGTCACGGAAACCCTGAAGCGTTACTACAAAAACCTGGCGCAGGGCAACGGCTTCCCCCTGCAGACCGGGATCATCATCAAGCACCCGGCGCGAAAAAAACGCGAACCCTGAAGCAGGGCCTAGGCCACCGCACGCTGATCAGCGACCACGCTGTCGTCTCCCTCACCGGCCGTCATGGCTTCGCTTCTGCTGAACAACCAGGCACGCAACTGCCGCCGCTGCCCGGCCGTTACCTCATCGAACATCAAACCGATGCCATCCTCTCGCCGGTGCACGACAATTGCGGGTATCCGCATGGAAACCGCACCCTGGTGTCCGGTAAATTCCACCATCAATTGTTCATGCCTGCGCCACCCTGCCGCCGCGACATACATACCATCAAGACCAATGTTGAGAGATTGGCCACTCTGCACCGGCAAACCGTGTTTGTACAACAACACGCTGAATTTCATTGGCTTCCGAACACAGCATCGATGTTCCATAACGAACCTCCTGTGGAAATACACTTGCCCCGTCAATGTACTGCCGCCATCCTCCGCGGAGCCTATCAGCAAACGGCAACTTTCGACATGAGCTGGATCAAGTATTCATGCGACAGCAAAAATTTGTCGGTGTTCCTGAACATGCAAGAATCTTTCCATACGCGCATCATACTGCTATCTTCCGACCTTCATTCATGCACAAGGAATTACACCATGCGCCGAATCCTGCCTGTCTTTCTTAACCTTTGCCTGCTGCTGGCTTCCGTGGCAACACACGCGGAGACCGAAATTGCCGGAGTAAAACTGGCCGACAGCTATACCCTGGGCAACCAGACCCTTGCACTCAACGGGGCCGGGATACGCAGCAAGTTCATTGTCGAGGTGTATGTAGGGGCACTCTACGTCGCAAAACCCACTCACGATGTAAACACGATCCTGGCCGCAGACGGACCCGGAAGCATGCAGATGTACATGCTCTATAAACACGTATCGGCCGGCAAGCTTGTCAAGGCATGGACGGAAGGCTTCGCTGCCAACCTGTCCGAACAGGAACTTGGCCACCTGCAGGCCAGCATCGATAAATTCAACAACATGTTCCCTTCTCTCAAGGAAGGTGACGTCGTACTCATGGACTTCACTCCGGGCAAGGGCACCGAAGTCATTGTGAACAAGGAATCCAGAGGCGTTGTGGAAGGCAACGACTTCTTCCCTGCCCTGCTGAAAATCTGGATCGGTGAACACCCGGCTGATGATGACCTCAAGGAAGGCCTGCTGGGCAGCGAGTAATATGCAGGCAGTATTTCTCGATCTGGATAGCCTGAATCCACAGGATCTGGACCTGACTCCGTTACACCGACTGCATATCGAGTGGAACCACCATGACCGTTCAGCAAGCGAACAGCTTGCTGAACGCGCCGCCAATGCCGCCATTCTGGTTACCAACAAGGTTGGCATTGACAGGGCGACCATCGAAAGCCTGCCAGCGCTACGCCTGATCTGCGTGGCCGCAACCGGCACCAACAACGTGGACCTCGGGGCAGCCAGCGATCACGCTGTCGTGGTCAGCAATGCCCGCAACTACGCCACCGCCTCGGTTGCCGAACATGTGTTCGCCATGCTGCTGACCCTGTTCCGGCAACTGGATAACTACCGGCAAGGTGTAGCCGGAAGGGACTGGGCGCAGAGCCCGTATTTCTGCCTGTTCGGCAATACTATCGAGGAACTCTACGGTAGAACTCTCGGTATCGTCGGTTACGGAGTGCTCGGCAGGGCCGTGGCGGAGCGGGCGCGTGCCTTCGGTATGCAGGTGGAAATTGCCCAACGCCGGCACGTGGACCCCGTCGCTGGACGCATACCACTGGATGAATTGCTCGAGTCCTGCGATGTGCTCAGCCTGCACTGCCCGTTGACCACGCAGACCCGCGGACTGATCGGTGCACAACAGCTGAAAAGGATGAAACCCGGATCTATCCTGGTGAACACGGCGCGCGGCGGCATTGTCGAAGAAGCAGCGCTGCTGGAGGCGTTACAGACCGGGCAGATCGCCGGCGCCGCCGTGGATGTGCTGTTACAGGAACCGCCTGACGCATCGAACCCGTTACTGCAGGCAGACCTGCCCGGGCTACTGGTAACCCCGCACGTCGCCTGGGCCAGTCGCCCGGCCCGTCAACGCCTGCTGGAGGAAATCGCCACGAACATCAACGCGTTCCTGACGGGAAGCCCGCGTAACCAGGTCAACACACCACCGTCCTGACCGCCTGTCGATGGTCATTCAGTGTCGGGGACGGCGCAGTCTCCACACCCCGCGCGGCCTGGCGATATTAACCTTCAAACTGCGACCCTCGAACTCGACACCGTCGGTAGCGTCAACCGCACCTTCCGCATACTCGTCGTCCATCTCCACAAAGGCGAAACCCCGGGGTTTTCCGGTGTCACGATCGTTGATCAGCTTGACAGACTTCACGTCACCATGTTCGGCGAACAGCTGCCAGATCTGGTCTGAAGTCGTTTCAAAAGCAAGGTTTCCGACATATATGGATTTCATTGTTGTTTTCGACCTCCTGAGGATAATCCGTTCCCGGGATCCAGCCGTGTCTGCCGACAGGGCCATGGCGCCTATTGCGAAAGTATAGCCCAAGTAAACCGCAACGGAAGAGCAATTGCCTGTTCACTAGCCGGCTGGCGCCGTTATACTACGATCTGCGCGACGGGGCGCGCCTGCCCGGTTGCAGAAGGGGGAACTTACGTTATGACTACAGGAATTGAAAGCGTCTGGGTATTGGCTATCGGTTTTGCCGTCCTCGCCGTTGGCGTGATCATTGGCATCGTGATCGGCTACCTTGGACTGGGTGACAGCCGCAAGGCCCAGGAATTGCAGGACAATCTGGATGAACTACAACAGGAATTCGATCAGTACAGGGACAAGGTAAGCAACCACTTCCTGCAAACCTCCGCGCTGGTACAGAAAATGACCAGCAGCTACCGGCAGGTGTACGAACACCTGGCAAGCGGATCAGAGGAACTGTGTGCAACACCGGTCGATACTCCGCAGCTCGATCTTCCCGATCATCCCGCGCTGGATGTAGAACAGGACATCGACAAAAACACCGCAACCGACTCCCGGGCAGTGCCGGAGCCGGAGCCGCAGGCTGTGCCGCTTGAGGTGCCGGATCAGGCGGTACGGGAAGAAGAAGACGAAGTACTCGGCGATGCTCCGCAGGTGCCGGACCTGGAACTGGAAATACCCCTGCACAAGACGGCGGGCATGAAATCCTGACGGCAGGATAAATTCAGGACTCACCGTATATCGTGACGGATACCCGTCTCTGGTGCGGCATCTGCCGGTGCTCCCAGAGATAGATCCCCTGCCAGGTTCCAAGATCACAGCGACCGTCAACCAATGGCAGGCTAAGGGAATTACTGGTCAGAATGCTGCGCACATGCGCCGGCATATCGTCGACGCCCTCATCCGTGTGCCTGAACAGCGGATCACCGTCAGGAACCAGGCGCGCCATGAAGCGCTCCAGGTCGGCACGCACCTGCGGATCGGCATTTTCACATAAAATCAGCGATGCGCTGGTATGGTGCGCAAAGACCAGCACTATCCCCGTAGCCAGGCCTGAATCACGCACACAGGCGTACACCTGATCACCGATCAGAAGACTGCCCCGACCCGGCGTGGCAACGCTGAACGAACCCTGGTACATCATATTAGACCCCTCTTATACTTGTGTAC
Source organism: Gammaproteobacteria bacterium (assembly GCA_030621785.1). Taxonomy (GTDB): domain Bacteria; phylum Pseudomonadota; class Gammaproteobacteria; order DSM-19610; family DSM-19610; genus Thiogranum. The sequence continues at coordinate 31,266 of JAUXGZ010000002.1, forward strand.
GAAATCAGGTATAATTTGATTCCTTTACCTGCGAGAAAGTACCGTGATCGAACGCCTGCGTAATATTGCTATCATCGCCCACGTTGACCACGGGAAAACCACCCTTGTCGACCAGCTCCTGTCCCAGTCCGGAACGCTCGGCGAGCGCTCCAACGCGCCTGAGCGCGTCATGGACTCCAACGATCTGGAACGCGAACGCGGTATTACCATACTATCGAAAAACACCGCTATAGAGTGGCAGGACTATCACATCAATATCGTCGACACTCCCGGACACGCCGACTTCGGTGGTGAAGTGGAACGTGTTCTGTCGATGGTAGATTCAGTGCTGTTGCTGGTGGACGCCGTTGAGGGCCCCATGCCCCAGACCCGCTTTGTCACCCAAAAGGCATTGCAGCAGGGACTCAGGCCAATTGTCGTCATCAACAAGATCGACCGGCCGGGCGCGCGCCCTGACTGGGTACTGGACCAGACCTTTGACCTGTTCGATCGGCTTAATGCCAGCGATGAACAACTTGATTTTCCGGTCATCTACGCATCCGGACTGCAGGGTTTTGCCAGTGATGATTCCGACGCTCGCGACGGCGATATGACTCCGTTGTTCGAACTGATCGTAGAGAAAGTGCCGGCTCCACAAGTTAATCTGGAAGGTGGCTTCCTGATGCAGATCAGCTCGCTGGACTACAACAGCTACGTCGGCGTTATCGGTATTGGCCGCATCAACCGCGGCACGGTCAGCACCAACACCCAGGTAACCGTTGTGGACCGCGATGGTAAACAGCGCAACGCGCGTATCCTGCAACTGTACGGCTTTCTGGGACTGGAACGCATCGAAGTAACGGAAGCACGGGCCGGTGATATCATCGCCTTTACCGGCATCGACAAACTCGGCATCTCCGACACGCTGTGCCATCCCTCCCAGATCGAGCAACTGCCACCGCTGAGTGTCGATGAACCCACGGTCAGCATGACTTTCCAGGTGAATAATTCCCCGTTTGCCGGGCGTGAAGGGAAGTTCGTCACCTCACGCCAGGTTCGCGAACGTCTCGCACGCGAACTGATCCACAACGTGGCACTGCGTGTTGAAGACACCGGGGATCCGGACAAATTCCGGGTTTCCGGACGGGGCGAACTACACCTGTCGATCCTGATAGAGAACATGCGCCGTGAAGGCTACGAACTCGGCGTCTCCCGGCCCGAAGTCATCTATCGCGAAATCGACGGCGCGTTACAGGAGCCCTTTGAGCAACTGACCGTGGATGTCGAGGACAAGCATCAGGGCACGGTAATGGAGAAACTGGGCGAGCGCGGGGCGGACCTGCAAAACATGGTGCCGGACGGCAATGGCAGGGTACGACTCGATTTCAGCATCCCGTCACGTGGACTGATCGGCTTCCGCACCGAGTTTCTTACCGCAACCCAGGGCAGCGGCCTGTTGTACAACGTGTTCGACCACTATGCACCGGTCAGAAAAGGCAGCTTCGGCAACCGTATCAACGGCGTTCTGATTGCCAACGGTGCCGGCAAAGCCCTGGGCTATGCGCTGTTCAACCTTCAGGAACGTGGTCGGATGTTCATCGACCCGGGCACCGAAGTCTACGAAGGCATGGTAATTGGAATCCATGCCCGCGCCAACGACCTGATCGTCAACCCGCTCAAGGCCAAGCAACTTACCAACGTCCGCGCCGCCGGCACTGATGAAAACATTCTGCTGACACCGCCGATCCGCATGTCCCTGGAACAGGCCCTGGAGTTCATCGACGATGACGAACTGGTGGAAGTAACGCCGGAAAGCATCCGGCTGCGCAAAAAATTGCTACTGGAGCACGAGCGCAAGCGGGCAGCACGCGCCAGCTGATCCAGCTCTGAATCGGTCGTTAATTTGTAACTATTCAGGCGACGGCGCCCCCGCCTGTGGATACTGTCCGGACATCACCATGTCTTTCAGTGTCCGCTCACCCAGCTTATCTTCCAGCGCCTGCTCCACCGCCTGCATTGTTGCCTCTGCCCCGGCCTGATGGGACAGGTGGTGCAGTGTCAGCAGTCGGGTTTCGCCTGCACGACGCATCACATGCAGCAACTCGCTCACACGAACAGCATCGATATCACGCCGTGGCAGATACACGGGCGGCACTTCGCTGGTCTCCGCAACAAAGCCTGCTTCTTCCAGAACACGCAACACATGGTATACCGGCTGCATTGGCAACCCTATATATTGAACAAAGTCATCCAGTGACCACGGTTCCTGCTGATGGATATAGCGTTCTGCAATCAGGAACATTAGCTGCAGTGCAAGGTATTCACGCAAGCGGTTGCTCAGCGAGACCTGCACAGGATGACGAGTGAGATACTGCGGATACTGCACATAAAAGGACACCTTTGCCCCCAGCAACAGAATCCACCAATTCAGATATAACCAGATCAACAACAGAACAAGAATTGCGAATCCGGAGTAGATTGCTGCATAGCGCGATGACGACGCGATAAATGCCGCAAAACCCCAGCCACTGGTTTGCCAGAGTATACCGGCCAGCACACCACCGGCCAGCGCCGGCAACAGGCGAACACGCGTATTGGGAACCAGTATGTAGGCAAATGTAAATGCTGCGATAACCAACAGGTAAGGTAGCAGGTTGCTGCCCGACACAATGATGCGCCCGACCGGTTCTACATTCATGACTCCTTTCACCAGAGCGTTGTTCATGACGGCAGCCGTCAGCCCAAGCGCCGCGAACACCAGAACCGGCCCGACCAGGATTACACCCAGGTAACTGAAGATACGCCGTGAGAACTCTCGCAAACGCTCGACCTGCCACAGAGAGTTAAACGAGGATTCAACTTTTTGTGTAAGGGAAACAACAGTATATAGAAGAAACACCAGACCGATAGAACCAAGAACGCCGACCTTCACATTCTCTACAAAACCTATAATGCTGGCCGAAAGATTGCGTCCCTCCTCGCCCAATGGCGCAAGAAAGTTATTCAGCAACGGCTCCAGCTCGTTATGCACACCGAATCCCTTCAGCACTGAAAAACTGACTGCCAGCAACGGAACCACCGAAAGCAGAGTGGTGTATACCAGGCTTGCTGCACGCACGCTCAACTCACCATCAAACTGATCCCTGATCAGCACAATCAACATCCGTACTGACAAGCGTGACCAGCGATCGATCCCGTGTAACGCGTGCAGATCATCCTTCCATAACCAGTTCATGACTTGCTGGTAGCATTTGAATTTCGCAATGTTCATAACACGGAGACTTCCACCTGTTTGTTGCACTTATACAACTTGGCAACCGTAATCACGGCACTCAAGGCATGAAATGACAGCTTCCTGCAAAAATATTTTTCAGCAGGAAAAACTTCGCGACGACCCACCTGCCTTATAGCTTAACTGCACGTACAGCCTGAATAATTTCGAGACACATGAAGCAATACACTATTATTTACTTTCAAAACACATCCTACTGCAAGCAGAGCTGTAACTACATCACATGACATCAAGATAAAACAGCATGCAATGAAAGCCAAGCTTACAGCATAAACATAGAGCCAAACCTTACTTAAGTGTTGTAATTTATTATTTTTCAATTAAAGTTTTAAATGCAAACGCCGTTACGTTGCGCGAACCATGTATCGTTAAGGAGATATCCTCATGGCAGTACGGAAGAAGACCGTCAAACGTAAGACCGCCGCCAGGAAAAAGAAGGTGGTTTCCAAGAAGAGAGTTGCCAAGAAAAAGGTAGCCAAGAAAAAGGTTACCCGGAAAAAGGCCGCCAAGAAAAAAGCAGCCAAAAAGAAGGTAGCCAAAAAGAAGGTAGCCAAAAAGAAGGTAGCCAAGAAAAAAGCTGCCAAGAAAAAAGTAGCCAAAAAGAAGGTTACCAGGAAGAAGGCTGCCAAGAAAAAAGTAGCCAAAAAGCGTGTCACCAAGAAGAAAGCGCACCTCTAAACCCGGTAGCGACTAAAAAAGGCCTGCAGTTGCAGGCCTTTTTTTTGCCCTGCGAAATTTGGCTTATAGTGACGCAAGACCTAAACAGGCTGACGATTCTGCCGATATCCCGCCAACAAGTATAAGTATCGGAGACCTCGAATGACTGAACTGTTGGCCAGTAAACCTGTAATCCTGGTAGTAGACGACTCCAGACTGATGCGCGTTGCAGCGCGCAAGATCCTTAAAGCCGGGTTTGAAATAGAGGAAGCACCGGATGGAGAGGTCGCCTGGGACACGCTTCAGAAAGACGGCCGGATAACATTGGTAATGTCCGATCTGTCCATGCCTCACATGGACGGACTGGAATTACTGGAAAAAATCAGGACAGCAGACGATTGTCGACTTCGGGAACTGCCGGTAATCATTGTTACCGGTGCAGAAGACGATGACGGCAGCAAGAAAACCGCACTGGCAGCCGGTGCCAGTGATTTTATCACCAAGCCGTTTGACTCCATACAACTGGTTGCCCGCACCCGCTCCCAGATAAACCAGCAACGTACCCGGCAGGACCTGAAACACAGCGAAGATGTAAAACAGAACCTGGAAAAACACAGCAGGCTCGACTCGCTCACCGGTCTGGCTAATGCCCGGGCATTTACCGATCGGCTCGAGGACGACATTTCCTACGCAAAACGTCACCGAACCGAACTGGCGGTGGTACAGATCAGGATCGACAGGTACAAGATTCTGTTCCTGCGCAAAGGCAAACAGGTCGCCGAAGAGGTACTGCAAAAGCTGGCCGGGATGTTTACCCGCACACGCAGACAGGAAGATACCGTGGCCCGGCTTTCCCTGGACACCTTCGCCATACTCATGCCTTCAGCCAACCATGCCGGTGCCGGCGCGATAGCCGAAACGCTCAGAGCCGATATCGAACGACTGGTGTTGACAGAAGATGGCCCGGAACTACAAACGAGCGCCAGTATTGCAGTCACCACGCCACTCATTGAGCATGGCGTCACTGCCGCGCATTTACTGGAAGACGGGAACACCAAACTGGACCTGGCCAGGAAAGCCGGTGGTAACTGTGTACAACATCAACTGTCCGCGCAGGCGACCGGACATGAATCGCCGGCCATCGCAGCTACCGGCGACCATGCCACGACGGGCGTGAGCATAGCCAGTCCGGCTGACGTCCACCGGGCCCTCGATCAGCTGGCCGCGGGCAAGACGCCCGATACGGACCTTAACGAAATCGCCAGAGCCCTGCTCCCCTTTCTCAGGTCGTGGAACCACTCCAGAAACCGGCAATACACCGGTCTCGTCGAACAACTGGAACGCGCATTGCAGTACAGGGAGGCAGCCGGTGCAAGGCCTGATACCGGCAAAGCTCCCTGAACGCATAACAAACCCCTCTTTGCGGGTTACCAAGCGGGTTCCGTTACCGATTTCAGACCCCCGATCCAGTTGGAGTACCCGGCCTGAAACATTGGGCCAAACTCTCCACCAGCCCGCGCAAATGAAGAAAATTCCCCACCGGAACAAAGATCAGGCGAGATCATGTCGATCTGGTGAGGAATCCGGGCTAGAATAGGAGTCCATGCAACTCTAACTGGTCAACGGCTACTCCTATGACGACACAACCACAAGCCTTGCACAAGAACACACAAAGCCGGTTTTCTCACGCAGAGCTTCTGCAGTGCGGCCACGGTGAGCTGTTTGGCCCCGACAATGCCCGCTTGCCGCTGCCCCCCATGCTCATGTTCGACCGTATTACACACATCAGCGATGAGGGCGGCATCTACGGCAAAGGCTCGATAGTCGCAGAACTCGATATCAACCCGGAACTCTGGTTCTTCGGCTGTCATTTCGAAACCGACCCGGTAATGCCGGGCTGCCTGGGACTGGATGCCATGTGGCAACTGATCGGTTTCTTCCTCGGCTGGTTGGGCGGACCGGGTCGCGGCCGCGCGCTGGGCGGCAGCGAGATCAAGTATTCGGGTCAGGTTACCCCCAGGAACAAACTGGTGAGTTACCGCATAGACATGCGTCGTGTCATGCAACGTAAACTGTATATGGGTATTGCTGACGCCGTGATGGCCGTCGACGGCAAAGATATCTACCACGCAAAAAGTCTGCGGGTAGGATTATTCACCTCCACTGATAATTTCTAGGAATTCAGATATGCGTCGTGTAGTAGTCACCGGTCTGGGTGTCACTTGCAGTATCGGCAACGATCGTGAGGCAGTCACCGAATCCCTGCGCCAGGGAAACTCCGGCATTGTATTCGTACCCGAATACGAGAAACTCGGGTTTCGCAGCCATGTGCATGGCAGTGTGGATATCGACCTGGACAGCCGGATCAACCGCAAGCTGAAGCGCTTCATGGGTGACAGTGCAGCCTACAACTATGTCGCCATGCAGGAGGCCATTGAAGATGCCGGCCTGGGCGAAGAACACATATCCAGCCCGCGAACCGGTCTGATTGCAGGTTCGGGGGGCGCCTCCACCGCAAATCTGTCCCAGGCATTCGATACCCTGCGTGAGAAAGGTGCGAAGAAAGTTGGCCCGTTCATGGTTCCACGTACCATGTCGAGCTCAAATTCGGCCTGTCTGTCCACTGCGTATAAAATAAAGGGTGTCAACTACTCCATCAGCTCCGCCTGTTCGACCAGCGCCCACTGCATAGGCAACGCCTGTGAGCAGATCCAGTACGGAAAACAGGACATTGTGTTTGCCGGCGGCGGCGAAGAACTGGACTGGAGCATGACACTGCTGTTCGACGCCATGGGTGCATTGTCATCGAAATATAACGACACTCCCGGAAAGGCTTCACGCGCCTACGATGCCAACCGTGACGGTTTTGTAATTGCCGGTGGCGGCGGCATGCTGGTGCTTGAAGAACTTGAGCATGCGCGGGCCCGTGGTGCAAAAATCTACGCCGAAGTAGTCGGGTATGGCGCCACCTCCGATGGCTACGACATGGTTCAGCCATCGGGAGAAGGCGCCGTACGTTGCATGCAGCAGGCCATGGAAAGTGTCGACACTCCCATCGATTACATCAATGCGCACGGAACCAGTACACCAATCGGTGATACGCGCGAACTGGAAGCGATCAAAGCCGTGTTCGGCGACAACATCCCCGCGATCAGTTCCACCAAATCACTGACCGGCCATTCGCTTGGTGCTGCGGGTGTACACGAAGCCGTCTATTCGCTACTGATGCTGGCTAACGATTTTGTCTGTGCATCCGCCAATATCGAGCAGCTGGACCCGGCTGCCGACGGCTTCCCGATACAGAGGGAACTGCGGGAACAGGCCGGGCTACGCACCGTCATGTCCAACAGTTTCGGTTTTGGTGGCACCAATGCATCGCTGATTTTCAGGAAACTGGAAGATTAGCCCTTCCACATGCGTTCCAGCCGTTCGGGAGAAACCTTGACGGAAGTACCCAGCTCCTGGGCAAACAGCGATACGCACAATTCCTCAATGTGCCAGCGAAACCTGACAAGCTCGGCATCCCGAGGTCGGCGCACAGACTCCCGCGCGTAACGATCACGGAAGCTCCGGATCGATGCGGCCAGGTGGCGGTCACGTGCCGGATCGGCCGGCAACTTCTCCAGGCGCCGTGCCGCCGCGCGCAAGTAGCGCTCAAGGTGCGGCAACCACTCCAGCGGCGTTGCATAAACGAATCCCCGATAGATCATTGCCTGCATCTGCTCCCGCACCTCCCCCACCGCAGCGATCATGGGCGGAGTTACCGGTTTGCCAAGCTGCTGCTTCAGGTCATGAAAGGCCTGCAATGCGGACTGACTCCAGCCACCGATCTGTACCGCCTGCCCGACCAGCCGGGGGACACCTGCCTGCAGGCGTGCATGGAAAGTTTCTGCATCGCGGATATCGCCATTATCGGCCATAAACACCTGTTGTAGTGCGGCGCGCTCGATGTCTTCCAGCAACGCGCCGGCATCCGCCACAGCGGAGAACCACAGGGACTGCTTTTGCAAACCGGGTACGCAGCGCCTGACTTCCTTCAGGCTGCGGCCCGATTTGCGGCGAAACAAGGCCAGCAGCCCTTCCCGATGCGCTTCCAGTGCATGCTGTTGCTGGTCAAAAACCCGCAGAGCGATACTGCCGTGTTCTGCTTCCAGTGCCGGGTAGCCACGCAAGACCAGTCCACCACGGCGCAATTCAACAAATTCTGGCAACGCGGGAAAATCCCATTCCTGTATGTCCTCACGCTCGAAGCGAGTATCGCTAACACTGACAAAATCGGACTCAGCCTGGCCCGAGAATTCGAGCTGCAAGTGCGCCAGGTCACGACTGGCTGCCAGTAATTTTCCATGTGCATCTATCAGCTCGAAACAGGTCGACAGATGCTCAGGCAGCGCCTCGCTGCGCCAGGCATCGGCAGGCACCGTCACACCGGTCATGCGGTGTAACTCATCGGACAACCAGGTCAGCAGGCTGACCTGAGCGTCATTCATCGCCTGCAGACAGGCATCTGCATAATCCGGCACCGGTACAAAATGGCGCCGCAACTGTCGCGGCAGTGACTTGATCAACAGAATGATCTTTTCCCGCAACATTCCCGGCACCAGCCAGTCAAAATCGGCCGACTGTAACTGGTTCAGACCGGCAAGCGGAACCTGTACGCACAGACCGTCGTTCGCATCACCGGGTGCGAAGTGGTAACGCAAGGCCAACTGCAGGCCACGGAACTCCAGTTGCGACGGAAACTGCAGTTCAGTGATCTGTTCCGCATCGTGCCGCATGACCTGTTGCCGATCCAGTTGCAGCAACTGTGACTGTGCAGCCGGCATCTTTCTCCACCAACGTTCAAAACTGGCTCCGTCACAGACATGCTGCGGAATACGTTGATCGAAAAAGTGGTACAGGTCTTCTTCATCGATAACAATATCCCTGCGCCGGGATCGGGACTCAAGCTGATCCAGCTCGGCCAGCAGGTCGCGGTTGTATTGCACAAAACCGGCACGGGTACGGAATTCTCCATACACCAGCGCATGCCGGATGAAAAGTTGACGAGCAAGCGGCCGGTCGATACGCGCATAGTCCACCTTGCGCCGGCTGACCAGGGGCAGTCCGTACAGGGATACCTTTTCGAAAGCGACGACCCGCGAGCGTTTCATTTCCCAGTGTGGATCCGAATAACTGCGTTTGACCAGGTGTCCGGCCAGTGTCTCCACCCATGCAGGATCAATAGTCGCTACCGTACGCAGATAACGTTTGCCGGTCTCTACCAGCTCAGCGGCAACCAGCCACTGTGGTTGTTTGCGGATCAATGCAGATCCCGGAAAGATCCTGAAGCGCAGATTGCGTGCCCCCTGGTACTCACCGGAATCGATCCGCATGGCGATGTTACCCAGCAGTCCTGTCAGCAGTGCGCCGTGTATGGCGTGATAGTCGGCTGGCTGATCATTGAAGGACATGCCCATACCAGCCAGCCGACCATGCAACTGCGTGTGTATCTCTGTCCACTCGCGCATACGCAGCCAGGAAAGAAAATGCTCACGACACCATTTGCGAAGTTTGTTCTGCGACAGGTGCCGTGCCTGCTCCCGGTAGCGAACCCAGATATTCAGCCACGCAAGAAAGTCGGAGCGGACATCGGCGAACAGGGCGTGTTTCTCATCGGCCGCCTGCGTCCTGTCCAGCGGACGCTCACGCGGGTCGACCACTTCCAGCGCAGACACGATCACCAGAACCTCGGTCAGGCAGTGCAGGTCACGGGCAGCGATCAGCATACGCGCCAACCGGGGATCCACGGACAAGTGCGCCAGTTGCTTCCCCATGCCGGTCAGGCCGTAACGCTCATCGACCGCACCGAGTTCCTGCAGCAGGCGATAGCCATCACGCATCAGACGCGGATCCGGCGGATCGACAAAAGGAAAGTCCTCTACCTTGCCCAGGCCGAGAAAAGCCATTTTCAGGATTACCGATGCAAGGCTGGTGCGCTGGATTTCCGGCTCGGTAAATTCTGCCCGTGCCTGGTAATCCTCCTCGTCATAGAGGCGAATACAAATGCCGGCGGCAACACGACCACAGCGGCCGGCACGCTGGTTGGCCGAAGCACGTGATACCGGTTCTATCGGCAGACGCTGCACCCTGGTGCGATAACTGTAGCGGCTGATACGGGCCAGACCGGTATCCACGACGTAGCGGATACCCGGCACTGTCAGGGATGTCTCGGCTACGTTGGTAGCCAGCACCACCCGTCGTCCCTGGTGCGGCCGGAACACCTGACTCTGCTGGCCAGCTGACAAACGCGCAAACAGCGGCAGTATTTCAGTCTGTGGCGGATGATGTTTGCGCAGGCGCTCGCTGACTTCACGGATGGCACGTTCACCCGGCAGAAATACCAGTATATCTCCCGGACCATCTGCCGCCAGTTCATCCACGGCATCGAGCACCGCCTGTACCCGGTCACGATCGACCTGGTCCTCATCCTCACCCCGCAAGGGCCGGTAACGGGTCTCGACCGGCCAGCTGCGGCCCGCAACCTCGAACACCGGTGCAACACCGAAATGCCGGGAAAAACGTTCCGGGTCGATGGTGGCCGAGGTAATAACAACCTTGAGGTCAGGACGACGCGGCAACAGGCGGTGCAGGCAGCCCAGCAGAAAATCGATATTCAGGCTACGTTCATGTGCCTCGTCGATAATCAGCGTGTCGTATTCTCGTAATTCAGGATCGGACTGGATCTCCGCCAGCAACATACCGTCAGTCATCACTTTTACATAACTGTGTTCCTGCACCCGGTCGTGAAAGCGCACCTTGAAGCCGGCATGTTCACCCAGCGGGCTGTGCAGTTCCTCGGCAATGCGGGCCGCCAGACTGCGCGCCGCAATCCTGCGTGGCTGGGTATGGCCGATTTTCCCCCGCGTGCCGCGTCCCAGTTCCAGGCAAATTTTCGGCAACTGGGTGGTTTTCCCAGAACCGGTCTCGCCACACAGGATCACAACCTGATGCCGGTCGATACACTCCAGTATCTGCGCACGTTTTTCGACCACCGGTAGCGCCAGCGGATAATCCGGCCGGGGGGCACGCTGCCGGCGTTGCTCCACCTGCTGCCGCGATACCTGCACCGCCGTGGAAAGCCCGGCAAGGCCGCAGTCGATCGGCTGCTGCTTGCGACGCCGCAACACAAGTTGCTCCAGTTGCCGGGACAGGGCCGGTACATCCCGCGCCATGCAGCCTTCCAGCAACAGGCGCAATTGATCCAGCTCCGCGCACCCGCGACGATGTATATCGTCAGACATGCTCAATCACGTTATCCTATGCGTACTGTAACGAACAGGCTGTATTGTACACACCGTTCCACCGGAGTCTGACCCATGCAAACACCCCTGCCACGCCGTAATTTCCTGCAACGTCTGGCCGCCGCTGCCGGCGTACTCAGTGTCGCTTCTGCGACCCGGGCCGAGCCGATCGACCGGGAGTTGTTTGGTGACCCCTCGCACAAGCTGGTCTACCAGCTCAACCGCTCCGACACAGAGTACATCGAGCATATTCTGTTCTCTGTGGGAGAGCTGTTACGGAAGTATGGAGACGATATTCACCTGGTCGTTACGGTGATCGGACCTGGCATTCACGTGCTGGCCAAACGGCCGGTACGACCGGTACCTGAACTGATACGTCAGCGCGTATCCAGCCTGGCGGCCTACGGCGTATCCTTCCATGCCTGCGGCAACACCATGAAGTCTCTCAGCTGGACCGAAGACGATATGCTGGATTTCGCCGAAATCGTCAAAATCGGTGCCGATGACCTGATGCTGCTGCAGGAACAGGGCTATAGCTACATCAGTTGGTAAGCTTTGTTTATAATGCGCCAGATCCCGATTTGACCCGCAACGGGAAAAACCGTTGCCCCACGGCAACTAACCACGAGAGCAAGAACTATGAAAACAAGCAATCTGATCCGGCTGGCACTACTGGCCGCAGCCACCACCGTGTCTGCAGCCGCAACCGCTGCCGGCGACGCGGAGGCAGGCAAAAGCAAGGCATTTACCTGTATGGGCTGCCACGGCGTTCCCGGTTACAACAATGTCTATCCGACCTACCACGTTCCCCGACTGGGTGGTCAGCACGCCAAATACCTGGTATCGGCCCTGGAAGCCTACAAGACCGGACAACGTACGCATGCGACCATGCAGGCCCAGGCCATCACTCTGAACGAACAGGATATGCAGGATATTGCTGCGTACTTCGAACAGATCGGCAAGTAAATCCAGTGACCCCAGTGAGAGACAAAATAATGATGAAAATCCTGAATATAATCCTGTTCGTGGCAGTGGCCGTCACATCGGCCACCGGCTTTGCCGGTGGAGACCCCTCCGCAGGCAAGGAAATTGCCGCAAAAACCTGCCAGACCTGCCACGGCGCCGACGGCAACAGCACTGACCCGCAGTATCCACGACTGGCAGGGCAGTACGCCGACTACCTGGAACGGGCACTGGAGGAATACCAGACGGGCAAACGTACCAATCCGATTATGACCGGTTTCGCGGCCGGCCTTTCTGAACACGACATCAAGAACGTTGCCGCCTGGTTCTCGAGCCAGAGTGGCTTAAACACCCCCGTCGAGCCTCGCACAGTCTCCAGGTAACCCCGCTTACCCTTACCACCGGGCGTACGAGGAAACATCGGGCAAAAAGGAACAAAAATTGATCTTTTTGTTCCTTTTTGCTTGACATTCCACGCGAGCCTGCGACACTTCAGTGATTCACGAATCACCCATGGGGGGGTGGCCGTGACACGAAGCTCATTCAGTCGACAACAGGTAGCTGCCATCACCGGCCTCAGTACGCGTCAACTCGGGTACTGGCGAAAAACCGGCCTGGTGGTTCCGCAGACCTTTACTCCGGGCGGACATGCTCGCTACTCCTTTACGGATCTGATCGCCCTGCGTGCAGCCAAACGCCTGCTCGAAGCAAATGTATCCTTGCAGCGTGTACGCAAATGTCTGCAATCGCTTACTCGTTTTCTGCCCACAATAGAACAACCACTGGTGGAATTATCGCTGGTGGTTACCGGCGATGTCGTGCTCGTGTTTCACGACCAGCAGACATTCGATGCACTGACCGGCCAACAATGGGTATTTCCGGTAGCCGAACTGGTTGCAGAGGTAGAACGGTTGCAGAAATCACGACCGGCACCGGAACAGGGTGAACTGTTTCTGGCTGAAAATTGCTGACAACAGAGAACAGGGCGGTGAAACGGTGGAAACGTTCACCTTTCCAGGAAGGCGACGGACCGCACCGGAAACGGGCCCGCACAAAGCTGCGGCCCAGGAGGATAACACCATGCACGCGGCAAATATAAAACCCCGGCTACAACTGGTTGTGCTGACGTTCGATTGCATCGACTGCGAACGACTGCAACTGGCCGGTGATTTCAACGACTGGGTACCCGATCGCAATATCGAAACCCGAAAAATCAACGGACGCTGGCAAAAGATCTTTACCGCTGAACCCGGCATATACGAATATCGCCTGATTGTTGACGGGAAATGGCAACAGGACCCGGGAAATACCGCCGAAATACCCAACGATAAAGGCACCATCAATTCCCTGTTGCAAGTACCGGTACAACTCTGATGAGCACCCACCTGAACCCCATGCAACCGCAACAAACAGACTCCGCCTCGCCCACCGGAACAGCTCGCATTGGTCTGACCGACAAGCCGCAAACCAGATCGACATACCGGGCAGATGGCAAACTAATCCCGTTCCTGCTGGACTCAGCGGAGCAGAGCTGGATTACCCACGACCTTTGCAAGCTGCTTACCCGAAGAAACCACAGCAGTATTCTGTGCCACGTTGACGAGCTGGCATCCACCACGGAAGCACAAATTTTCGAACACCTTGCCAGGCAGGGAGCCAGTGGCTATGAATACCGTCTGCTACCGGTAACTTCGCCGCAATTGATCAAGCGACTCCGTCTCAGCCACGTGGTACTTCTGGTGCCCGCAAACCTGGATGCTATCTGCCTCGCCTATCAGCGAATCAAGTTGCTGGCCGAGGAAACCACCCCGGAAATCGGCATCGTCATGGTGGGCCCGCGCGACCAGCACGCAGCCTGGCGTTATTTTCGCAAGCTCGCGGTTGGAACGCTGCGCTACCTGGATATTCCGCTGCTGAACCTCGGTTTCCTGCCGAATCAGATTACGCCGCAATGCGGACCCGCCGATCATCATCGTGATAACTTTCTGACCCGCATCAGTGAACGTTTGTTACGCAGTGAATTTCACACCGGCAATCTTGAGGTGTACAGAAAGTCCGGATGAAGTCCAGCGTCACCTCTTCCGACCCGGGCGACCTCGAAGAACTGCGCACTCTTCTTATCAACTCTGCGGAAAAACTGGCAGGGCCGGGGGCCTTCATCCTCAAACCCGGACTCCCCGGTGACGGTAGCCCGATCCTGATGCACAACGCTGAACACCAACCGGTGGTGATCAGCTTCGACCCGGGAAACGGCGAGACCGCGCTGATTAACGGACTTCGGGCAGTCGAACGCCTGACCGCCACCCGGCCAGAACCACAGCCCGCAAGACTGGTCGTGGTCAGCCAAACCCTGCTACCGGCATCAACTACGATCCTGGCGAACTGCTCCCGACTACAGCTGTACGTTGTCAGGCGACAGGAGATTAACGATACAACAAGGCTATGGCTGGACCGCGTACAGACGGACACACCGGATGAATCCGCAGCTGAGCAGCCACTGCCAGAGGACAGGCCAACACTGGCGAAGTCTTCAATCGACGCAGACAGCCTGCCGGCACTCAGCGAAGAGGAAGCCAGCTACTTCAGGCAGCTCTAAGCGGTTACAGAAATTGAAATCAGGCCACCAGTTCGGCAAACAGCTCCTGCCTGCGCTGACCAAGCCGGCTACATACTTCCGGATAATCAGCGCCCACCTGCTCGAACCAGTCACGAATGGGGAGATCAAGCTGCTGCAGCATCGTTACCAGGTGCTCAATGCGTTCCGGAATATGCTCAATAATGTAGCTGCGTTGCACTTCATCCAGTCCGGCGAGCGCCATCTTCAATTCGCGCATGCCAAAAGCAACATGGTCAAGTTCATCCTGCAGGGGAATACGCAGGGATTCGCGTGTACCGGGATCCGCCAGGGGAACGATCTGTTCAACGGCCTGGGAGCCCAGCGCCTCGATAACCAGGTACAGGTCAGTCAGAAAATCGATCCAGTTCAGCCCCCGAAAATGCGCGCGAAAATGTTCCAGGGTCGGTTCATCGATCAACGGAGAGGCAGATACATCGAACTGTTCGAGCCACTCCTGCTGTATCCTGACATGGTGACTTTCATCACCAACCTGTTTGGCGAGCCCGAGTCGGGCGCTTTGACCGGGCGCGCAGCTGATCCGCTCGGCGCAGACTTCCATAATGAACTGATCGACCTGAGTATAGAGAACCAGCAGGTTTCCCATCGAGCTGGCGTACTGCAAAGCTTCCACAGGTGGATTTTTCATGGTGCATGACCTCCTTGTGTACTACTGTGGCTGGCATTCGCCTCGCCACCGATAAAAACGGGGCAACGCCAGACCGATAATCGCCGTATGACGTACGAGAAAATATTCCCGACAAAGAATAACCCTGTACCCTGCGTAAATAGCGTAAACCGGCATACAATGCAACTGAACAAATGGCTAGTCAGAGCCATTACCCTGTTTCTGGGCTTGATCGCTCTGCCGGGTGCCGGCTGGCCTGCATCAGAGTGCAACCCCGTAGCACCGCCTTTCGGCCACTGGAGGCTGGCATCGCAACAGGCCGGCACCACACTCTACCTGCCTGAAATAAATACAGTCTCCCTGCCATCCGCGGCGGCATCGATACACTGGCAGTTTTCTCCCCGGGCACTCTACGAAACCGTGCGTGATTATGATGAATTTTCGACATTTATCCCCAACGTCGTCACCAGCCGTATAATTTCCACATCGAACAACAGGGAATGGATATATCAGGTGCTGCAGTTCCCCGCTCTTGCCCGTGACCGACACTATCTTCTGCAGAGCTCCTGGCAAGAGATCGATAGCGAAAAAATGCACTTCCGCATTGACTGGCACCTCAGCGACCGATTTCCACTGCCTCCGGGGGGTCAGCTGGTCGTGCCGAAACAGTTCAGTGGCTGTTGGGATATCCGCGCCAGCGATAGCGGCGGCACTGAGGCAATCTACCGGATCGAGCTCGACCCCGGCGGCTGGTTACCGCCCTGGCTGGTGCAGCCGGCCATGCACCACTACCTGCAATCGCTGATGTCAGCCATCCGGAACCGCCTCGAAAACGGCCGGAAGTGAGGCTTCATCGGCGCGCTACCGGTCAAGTCCGCAGCTATGTGTTTACCGGGTGGATGTGAACCGTGATAGGGTGCCCGGGGTAAAACGTATCTATCTCCTGGTACATTCCGGTTTTTCAGTAAAGGAAACTCTGCATGCGTACTGTCGCTTATTGCCTTATCTTCTGGCTTGGCCTCCCCGCTGTCATGGCTGCCGATGAACCCGCGGATGCGAACCGTGGCAGACAAATTGTGGAACAGGCTTTCCGTCAACATTTCGACTACCAGGACGTCAAGGCGCATTTCAAAATGATCCTGCAGACCCCGGAACAAACAGCAACCCGCGAGGGTGTCGCCAAGGCAATGCTGCTGGAGCAAGGACGCACTTTCAGCCTGGTGACCATTACGCAGCCCAGAGATGTGCTCGGCTATTCCCTGCTAACCCACTCCTACAGCGATCAGCCGGATGACCAGTGGGTGTATCGGCGCAGAACACGCAGAGTCGTACGACTGAATGCGACCAACCACGGACAGCCATTCCTGGGCAGCGATTTCTCCTTCCAGGACCTGGGATCTCCGGGTTTCAACAAGTTTGATTACCACTACCTGGGAGAAGAAGAACTCAATGGCCAAACCTGTCTGGTCATCGAACGCCTGCCCACGCTGGATAACACCGGCTACAGCCGCCAGGTCGTCTACTATCAGAAACAACACCTCTATCCATTGCGCATCGTCTACTACGAAATGTCGGGGCAACGCCTGAAGACGCAGGATTACCTGGACTACCAGCTGATAAACGGGCAACACTGGCGGGCACTCGAAAACCGCATGACCCACCATGCACGCAATACCAGCACCCGCCTGTTATGGTCGGACATCCGTTTCGATACGGGTCTTTCCGAGCGGGAATTTCAGGTCGGTGCGCTATCGCGCAAACGCTAGTCCGAAGCGGACTGGACAATTCCAGCCAGTCCCTTATGCTGACGACCACTACTTAATAAAGGAGTTCTATACATGAGTTCCACAGAAGAGATGCCAAAATGGGACGAGGCGCTGGCAGCCCTGGCAACCGACGAATACCGCAGGAAAAATGTACCGCTTGGCCTGGATGATTTTCATGCACTCGCCCGGCAACATAACATCCGCCTGGACGACATAATGGAAACCATGTTTCTTCTGGTCATCCACGGCAAGTGGCAGTATCTGGACACCACGGGGCAGCGGCAACTGCTGCCCCAGAAAACACTGGATGCCCTGTATGTACAACGGCGCCTGTCAGAAGATGACCTGCGCGCCTTTGATGGCAGCTGGTTGCCTGCAGGCTGAAAACCGCCATGTACAACACCAGCAGCAATCCCCTGGCCACGATGGCAAGTTACCGGATCGAAGGACGGATGCTGCGCTACAGCATCTTCATTCCCAAGCTCTACAACCTGTGCAAGTCGCTGGGTTTCGAAGCCGGAAAGATCATGCCGTCACGTGCATTCTGCTCTGACGAAAGCCAGGGCTACCCGATCATACTCATTGCCAAACACTTCAATACATTTCCTTTTAATCACGGCATGGTCGGTGGTGTCGTTGCGACGGACCGGCATAAACCTCACTCGGAACACGGCCAGGATCTCGTCGTCATCCAGGCCAGCCATGTCGGCTATAATCCCGACACTCAATCCCTGGGGGTATACCGGCGGCTGCAAACCAGGGAACACGAACTTTCCTCAAGCTGTGGAAAAATAGACAGCGTGTTGTCCTGGTATGAAACCGAACACCGCTTCGCGCGTGAGAATATCTTCGTTTCCTGCGAAGCAGGCAAGTGGATAATCACCATTGACAATCAACTGCTGAGCGAAACGCGAGATGAAGGCCTGCACCTCCACCTCGACAAACTGATCACGCCGGATGAACAGGGCCGGCCCAGCCCCATACGGGCCTACAGTACTTCCATGTGTTTTCCCGCCTCGACTGCACTCGCGCAACAACTGGAGCAGCGCCCGGACCTCAGGGACACAACCCGGGCACTCGGCTCCTTTTTACTTCCCGAGTGGTACTACTTCACACGCTGTATCGCAGGCGATGATGAGGAAGGGCGGGGTCACCTGGAACAGAATCTGCTCCCGGTCATGCCCTGGGTCCTCGCCTCCAGGTCGCCATTACTGACTGCCGCGAAGGTCAACACCCAGGTCGAGTTCGACCGTGCCTATCGCAGTATCCTGCGCGAAGAATGCTATCGAAATAAACGGGTATTCTTTATCGCCGGTCTGAATATTGATATCTCGCCGAGCACCGGGCAGATGTTTCCCCTGACCAAATTTGTACCCTGGGCAGCTTATGTGCAACTGCCGGATGGAGAGCACCGCAACCTCGAACAGGACGAGCTTTTTTCGCAACTGGAAAGCCAGAGCGCCGAGAATCCGGATCAGACCGATCTTGAAAATGCAATTCGCCTCATGAGCGAGGCGGAAGAGGTTCGAGTACCCAACGAGTAGCGAACAGAGCGTACATCAGGGAACCAGGTGTTGATGCTCCGTGCGTTGGTTCCAGTGAAGCCGTTCTTCCATTGTCGTACTGGTGTACATCGTTCCGTCTTGCATGATAATCATCACTGAACGCGCCCCCATCTTGCTGGCAACTGATGCCCAGTCGTCTATTCCGGAAATCAACAATGTTGTCGCGGCAGCATTCGCCCACGCAGCACTGTCGTGAATGATGGTTACCGTATTGACCTCCCTTACCGGGAGTCCGGTTCGTGGATCGACGACATGCCGGTACACAAAATCCTGTTTGCCGATCGACCGGTCAAATGCGCGCACTGTGACAACAGCCTCGTCTTCACCCAGCTCGATATATCCAACGGAATGTACCCCGCCGATACCCGTTACGGAATTCCACCAGGGATGTTCACCCCTGCTCCCTACACTACGAACGCTGCCACCCAGCTCGATCATCGCGTTGCTGATATCCAGCTTCTTCAGGTGAGCCATGCCTTTATCCAGCGCGTAGCCGCGAATCATGTCACCAAACTCGAGCCGTACCGACGGGTTTTTCGATGACACCTCGTTTCCGTTCAGCACAAGATCTTCCATCGACGGGTGCATGGCAATAACCGCTGCAGCTTTCTCTTCCACCAACTGCTGGACTTCCTCCGGATAGGGAGATTCAGTGCAATCTGCCTTGTTACAATGGAATTCCCACAGGGCAACAAGCTCACCGGCGGCAGGGTTGAACAATCCTCCGCTGGCCCTGTAAAGCTCCCTGGCATTCAGTATAAGATCCCTGAGTTCAGGGCTGACTGTCCTGGATCCGCCCCGGGCTATTGTTTCATTGAGCTCGTGCAGCTCTCCCTCGGACGAGAAAGTGTAACCAACCTGATCGAGCTGCCTGAGATCCTGCTCCACGGCCCCGACAGCGGTTATTGACTCCGCATCCGGCAAGCCGGCGATAGAGATACCCGCAAGCGTTCCCAGCACCTCCAGCTTGCCGTCATATATGCTCTGGGAGCGACCACAGCCCGTAGACAGAAGAATAACAAGTATGCCGATGACAGCGGCCAGGCGAGGTATGGTTTTCATATCAAACTCCAATGCAACCGTATCATGATGTGCCTGCGATCCATTTTATTCAAAATCGGGCTGAGTTAATCCACAGATCAACCCGGCTGCGATGATAACCGGCTTCGACTTGCGCAGGTGTGTAAACTCTTCGGCGACAACCAGTGCATACGCCAGCACAAAAACAGCCAGGGCGATATAGCCAACCGAACTGTGAACGAGGTCAGGCCCTCGTTCCACGGCCGCCTCACTCGCGTAGCCGAGCGCCGGCAACATGCCCGAAATCGCCACCAGAATGACCGAGCGGCACCTGGACGCAAAGCCTGCTGTCAGAGCATACATATCGACATAGCGTCTGATTGTTTCATGACCTGAATTCCTTATCGTTATACAACTAAAAAATCAGGTTCATCATGGCCAACATGACGACCAGGAAAAGCACGGTCATGATGCCGCCGGCGCGCATAAAGTCTGCAACACGGTAGCCACCCGGCCCCATTAACAGCGCATTGACCTGGTGTGTCGGGATGAGGAAGGAGTTCGATGTCGCAATTGCAACGGTCAACGCAAATACGGCCGGGTCGGCACCGGAAGCGACCGCAAGGTTCACCGCCAGTGGAACCAGCAATACCGTTGCTCCCACATTGGACATGACCAGCGTGAAGAAGGTCGCCAGGACAGCCAGTGCGGCCTGCAGAACCCAGGTCGGCACATCACCCAGTACCGCCAGCGTTTGATCGGCGATCCAGGCCGCCGTGCCGGTGTTCTCCACCGCCATACCCAGTGGAATCAGGCTGGCGAGCAGAAATACCGTCTTCCAGCTGACCGCCTTATAGGCCTCTTCCATGTTCAACACACCAGACAGCACCATACCCAGCGCACCGGTCAGCAGGGCAACTGACAGACGCAAATCGGAAAACAGAACCAGGCCCACGGCTACCAGAAAGAAAAACAGCGCCGGCGCAACTTTCTTGGGCCGCGTTTCATCGCGCGGGTATTCAGTCGTAACAATAACGAAATTCCGATTATCTTCCAGGCGAATCAGACTCTCCCAGTTGACATAACACACCAGCGTATCGCCCGCCTCGAAGGGAAGATCGCGAACGCCTTCGCCCTTGTGAATGGTTTCACCATGCCGGTGCATGGCGAGCACGGAAAGACCATACTGTTTTCGCATCCACACATCGCGAGCTGATTTCCCTATCAGCTCCGAATCCGGAGGAATAACAATTTCTGCAATACCGGCCCTGGTTTGCGCCAGAACTTCTGCAAAGACGGTCAGCCTTTCCTGCCGGTGCAACTCGTTGGTCTCAATCAGGCCTTTCAGATCCTCTCCGGAGGCCATCACAGCCAGGGTCGCGCCAACGGGTATCTCCACGTCTCGCGCCAGCCCCCCCGGTGCCAGACGCAGTCCGTCGCTGGATTGCATACCTACAATACGCACCGAAAAGCGCTTTTCGACTTCATCCATGGTCCAGCCCAGCAGGGGGCTTTTCGCCGGCACATCGAGTTCAGTTACGTCGTAACTCGCGCCGTATACGCGCTTCAAATAGTCTGTCGTATCGCCGCCCGTGGTGCCTTTTGACTTGATTGTCGGTAAAACGAACCTTCCGGCCAGAACAAAATACACGACACCAACGGCGACCAGAACGAGGCCAATGGGCGTGACGTCAAACAGGTGAAAAGTGCCCATCTTCTGGTCAGGTGGTAACGCCCGGTTGGAGGTGAGAATCAAATCATTAAGTAAAATCAACGGGCTGGAACCAACCATCGTCACGGTTCCGCCGAGAATGGCGCAGAAACCCATTGGCATCAGCAAGCGCGATAAGGGCAACCCGGAGCGAGCCGAAATTCGACTGACAACCGGCAGGAACAGGGCCGCGGCACCAACGTTCTGCATAAAGCTTGAAATAATGGCAACGGTACTGGAGATCAGTGGAATGATCCTCTTTTCCGTTGTGCCGCCATACTTGAGAATAGCGCCCGCGACGTTATTCATAACACCCGTCTTGTCCAGGCCCGCGCCGATAATCATCACGGCGATGATTGAAATCACTGCGTTACTTGCGAAACCGTCGAACAGGTGGGAGGCAGGTACAAATGGCTGATCCAGGCCAACCATGGGACCAATAAACGACATGAGACCGAGCAAAACCATGATGCAAACGGCCGCGACATCAACCTCGACAATCTCGAATACGAACAGGTAGATCGTCAGCAACAGGATGCCCGACACCCAGGCTATTTCGATGGTGGGAACAACTCCACTCACAAAAAATCCGGCCACTATAAAAATGACCGCGCCTAGCATGCGCTTCATTAGTGCGCTCTTTGTTGATGTACTCATTGCCTACTCCAGGACACGTTGTTTCTGGCTGAATTGTCGGCCTGGTCACAGAGTTCATCGATGTCCTGCAAGGACAATAAATGATCACACGATATACCCGCACGTTGATATTGAAACGTGCCGGCTGGCAGACAGATTGGAAAAAGGATTACCTGTGGATCCCGGTCAGCAGCAGCTGATTACAGCGCCCGGAATCAGCTCGTCAGCTGTGAAAAATATAGTCCGGGGGTGCACGAACCAGTTCGGCATGGTGCAGAAACCCGCTGTTGGAATCTGTAGCGTCAACTGCAGGGAAAGAATCTGTCTGGTACTGGTACGCAGGGGGGAGGTGTTGCTCTAGAGCCTTTCCTTCAACATCACTTTCCGCAAAATCTTCATCGATCAATATTTCACAACTGGCGGCGCATAGCTCGCCCCCGATGGCCTGGGAGCTAAAACCGATGCTGACGGCCACCACAATCAACAGGGAGCACAAAGACTTGTGTGAACATGGATTGAAAGAGAAAGTCAGCATCAATAGTGAACATTGGGGAATGAGCGTTGTATGTTGTTCAGAATATAATCAATTTCTTATAGAAAGTAAAGGGTATTGGTGCTGCATCGAGGCCGGTTGGTACCGCTCATTATGCATAGCGCTGAAGCCTCGCCCTTAGTTCTTTACTGACAATATCCCGCTCACGCGCCCGACCAGCCCGAATGCCGTCGACGAGCACGTATTTCAGGCCGTGGACCAGGAACTCTTCCCGATTACTGATATTTGGAGCTATTTTTTCACCACCAGGGATAGCCAGAGATGCGGCCAGCGACCGCTTCACCGCCGAATGAAGCTGAGATGGGCTCATCCCTAACTCGACTGACAGCGAGACATCGGACCACGTCATCCCGTAATTCGGAGGCCTTGTCTACGACGCGGACATTTATTCTTATCCTGCCGCGCCACTGGCTAATCCAGAACCAAAGACCACCGCTACCGCCAGCGAGGTATAGAAGCCGGAATGGATCATGCGCAAAGTAGTTTAAGATGCTCTCCCGGATTGTATATTCTCCTTCTCAGACATCCTAACTATATTCTCAGATCCTTGGCATGCAGATACGAAATGGTCTCCCCCTTCATCGTCGACGCATACGCCGCCTCTTCGTGGGAGAACTTCATGATCTCTGCAGATCCAAAGTCCCGGAAATAATTGATCACCTGTTCCAGAACGTCACGCTCTGATGGTGCAAACGCGCCAAGATCAGGTTCGACGCGGGCCACGCATTTAAA
>JAUXGZ010000012.1 GCA_030621785.1 Gammaproteobacteria bacterium
AACTGGAGTTGCTGGTATCCGGTCCGATGGGTTTCAACCTGTACGGGATGCTGGCGTTCGATACCCTGTTTATCTTTGATCCGTTCAGCTTCATTATCAGTCTTGAAGCAACCCTGGCAATCAGGCAGGGCAGAAGTATCCTGTTTGGCATTCATTTCAGGGGTGTGTTGTCAGGGCCGACCCCCTGGCATGTCGAAGGATCCGTTACCTTTGGCCTGCTGTTTTTTGACGTTACTATTTCCTTTAGCGAGACCTGGGGCGACCCGCTGGTAGAGATTGCCGCGGAGACCGAGGATTTGCTGGTTTTGCTGCGTAATGAACTGGACGACATAAGGAACTGGCGCTCCATTAGCTCGCAAACCCTGCACCAGGGGATAAGCAGAAAAGCACTCGATGTACTGGATGAAGAGAAACTGCTTATTGAGCCGTTTGGCGAGCTTCAGTTCAGTCAGAGAACCATCCCGCTTGATTTTGAAATAAAGAAATACGGCAATAAACGCCCATTGAACGACAGGAAATTCAGTATCTCGGAAGTCAGGGTAGGAACCCAACTGGAATCCAGCCGGAATCTGGAAGAATTATTTGCTCCGGCGAATTACACCGATTTGACGGAGCAGGAAAAACTGTCCAGAAAATCGTTTGAGAGATTTACCAGCG
The DNA here is from genome assembly GCA_030621785.1 of Gammaproteobacteria bacterium. Lineage (GTDB taxonomy): Bacteria > Pseudomonadota > Gammaproteobacteria > DSM-19610 > DSM-19610 > Thiogranum. The sequence goes on from JAUXGZ010000012.1 coordinate 658, forward strand.
GTTTCAGCCTGACCGATACCGGAAAAATCCGCACTCCTGTGCCTCATCTGGACCCGGTAGAACTGGATTATGAGCTTAACTATACGGAGGATGATAAACCACTGACCCTGGCTCTAGTCATGCCATTGAAGGTTTTCAGGCAGGCATCCAGGTCAGCTGCTGTTTCCAGGTCCCCGCTCGGCTGGTCGCAATCCGGCAAGACGGCGCTGAATCGTATCGCGGGAGTGCAGTCGACCGATGGCGGTTACACGATCGCCAATGTCAGCGATCTTAAGGAATATTCTGCTGAACTCCGTTTTTCCAGTCTGGCAGAAGTGAAAGCACAATTTAACAGTCTGATAGCGGAAAACCCGGATCTGGAAGAAGAAATCCAGATTGTTGAACGTTATGAACTAGCGAGCTAGACAGATTATGAGTTTTGGAAAATATCAGTTTTATTCATGGGCAAGGAGAGGTATCTCCAGCCAGATTATTGAAAAAGACAGCCTGGGAAAATCGGACGGCAATACTGACGAACGTGCCAGGATACCGATCAAGGTCACCCTCAACACCGGAGCGGCAGACAAAGGCAAGGAGTTTGCGCTGTTCGGGCCCGGAGATATTACCGGCATCAGCCAGAACATGATCATAAGAACAGAACCGGGCAATGGTATTGCAGATTTTGAACCAAATTATTTACCCTATATCGAATTTTACGACGAAGACTTTCCCTTTCGGTATACCCCGGCATCCCCGGCCGCGGCGGACAAACATCTGCGACCGTGGCTGGCATTGATTGTACTGAAAGAAAACGAGTTCCTGGACACAAAAAGAAGAGAGCCGCTGGCATCGATCCGGGTCATCAGCAAGGATGTTCTGCCGCCACAGGATCAATTGCATTTGTGGTGTCATATGCATTCCAACCTGCCCAATGAAGAGAGTGATTTCGAGGAATTTCTGGATAATCTCGAGGAAGATGTAAAAACCGATCCTGACGGGGTTTACAGCCGCCTGCTTTGTCCCAGGAAGCTGGAGGCAAAAGCGCTGTACCACGCGTTTCTTGTGCCATCCTTTGAGACCGGAAGGCTGGCGGGACTGGGACAGTCAACTGCGGGTATCAAGGCACAGAAATCCTCTTTCTCCGGCGCGGATAGCGAGTTCCCGGTATATCACCGCTGGTATTTCCGCACCGGTCTGAATTTTGATTTTGAATACATGGTGAAATTGCTAAAGCCACGTCCCATGGATGAACGTGTTGGTGTCAGGGAAATGGATTGTTCCAGACCTGCCTTCATCCGCGCCGACCGGAATTCTGAAGTCAGGCCAACCAGGCCAAAGGTTCTCCTTCTGGAAGGCGCCTTGCTGGCCCCGGATGCAAAGAGACGCAATCTGGGTAGTGATTCCCAGCCGTTTTCCAGAGACATGGAAAAGCTGGTGAACCTGAACCGCTTGCAGCAGGAAAATCCGGACGAGGATCCAGTCGTTTCGGTCCCGTACTATGGCATGTATCACGCCATGAGAAAAAACAGCCGGTTGTCAGGACGGCCGGCAGCAGCTCCCTTCGATCCTTCGTCACGAAACTGGTACAACGAGCTAAACAGAGACCCTGTATGCCGGGTTCCTGCCGGATTTGGCAAGCGGGTCGTACAGGAAAACCAGGATAAATTTATGGATCAGGCCTGGAAGCAACTCGGGGAAGTACTGGCTGCCAACAGAAAGATAAAACTGGCCCGGTTTGCCAGGGAAACGATGGGCAAGGTGTACACAAAGACCTTTGCCAAACAGGCCAGGGAGTCGTTTCTTGTCCTTTCCAGTTCGCTGGGTGGCCGGGTGCGGGATGGGGATGTGACTATCAGGACAACATTAAAGAGCAGTGTGGTCGCCGATGCCAATTTCGATCCGGCGTTCAGACGTCTCACAAGAAACAATACTTCGATTATCCGGGGGCTTGACCAGAGGGGGGGGACTGGAAAGTTTTCCTTCAGCAAGATGATCAGACAGGAGAACAGCCCCAATGGATTAAGCACGGAGGTCAGCGAAAAATTCAGGCCGGTGACGGGTCTTGAAAATGTAACAGCTTTTGAACCACCGGCATCGGTTAACGATGTCAAGGTCTGGAGTAGCCAGTCCAATTTGCAGAAAGATTATGCATTCAACCTGCCCGGCTTTGCCGGTGGATTACCCAGTGTAACGTTATGGGGGAATGCCTTTCAGCCATCCATGATCGCCACCGTTGCGCTGCCTTCCGGCGGTGCTGCGGTTCCTGCGCCTGGTGTCGGAACTGCACGGCCGCCCGTCATGGCGCCAGCGCCGGTGCGTCCTCCTGCCCGTCCGGTGGCACGAAGAACTACCGCGACAGTAGCAAGGCCGACAGGCGCAGCTCCGATGTTGCCTCCGACCGCGGTGCTGCTACCGGTTGCGCCAGCGCCTGCGCCGGTTACGGCAGTCGAAGAGGTGGTGCTGGTCAATACGACACTGGCAGACCAGAAATTAACAACCCGACAACTTACTGCGCAGCTGAAAAAGGTATACCAGGAGGCTACCACTCGTTTCCAGTTTGAGAACGCGGTAACTCCCACGCCGCCTGTGGAAGCCGAAATATTGAACGAAAAGATAAATAAAGTGATAAATCCGCAGTATTCCTACAAGCGCCTGATCGACGCGCGCTATCGCTTCCCTGCAGGGACACTGATGAAACCAAAAGAGGAGTTTCTTACCGCAATAGCGTACCCGGATATCCCGGTGCCAGCCTATAAATACCTGCTGGACATCGATAAGGAGTTTTTGTTGCCCAATCTGGAGCTGATCGAGAACAACACCTTATCCCTGTTGAAGACCAATCAGAAGTTTATCGAATCTTATCTCGTAGGACTGAACTATGAAATGGGTCGTGAGTTGCGCTGGCGTGAATATCCCACTGATATGCGGGGTAGCTATTTCAGGCAGTTCTGGGATGTCGGCGGGTTTGTTACCCCGGATACCACGCCGGAAGATGCCGATTCGCTGAAAGATATCAAACCGATCGACCGTTGGTCCAGGTCTGACCGGCTGGGAGTGCATAACGCCAGGGACCCGAATGCAGATACCGAGCAGCTGGTTTTTGTTATTCGCGGGGACCTGCTCAAAAAATACCCCAATACGGTTATTTATGCCCAGAAGGCCATCAAAAACAAGCAGGATGGAAAGAAAGAGATTCGTACTGAATTTGACGCTGACGAGGATAAAAAGGAGATCAGGTTCCCCCTGTACCAGGCCGAAATAGCACCGGATATCAAATTACTTGGCTTCGATCTGACCGTCAATGAAGCCACCGGCAAGGTAAAGACAAGCGGGTTTAACGATAAATTCGGCTGGTATTTTGTGATTGCCGAGGTACCGGGTGAACCGCGGTTCGGTATGGACCTCACAGCTGCTATAAACACTCCTGGCGATCCGGACTGGAATGACCTGTCATGGAAGCACTTTAGTGACGGGCTTCAGTTTATACGTTCAGACATAAAACCAACGCTGGGTATACCTCCAGGGATAAAGGAGAAATGGGGGGCATCCTCTTCAGACATGGCGGCAATACTGCTCCAGAGACCGGTCATGGTCGCCATCCATGCTACCGAGATGCTGAACCGGAAGATCAGCAGCGAGTTATTCGTCGGGAAAGCAATAACACTTCAGTCCCATCTATCGGGCATTAACAGGAAATTACTCGATTTATAATTATGGCTACCTTCATAAAAAATCAGGAAAAGGTCCGGACAGAAAGGCAGACCCTGGCAAAGTCGGAGGCCCGTCTCTACGCAGCACGCCTGAAAGCCCAGCGTGAACAGAATCCGGACACACTCGCTGTGGTGCGGAGTAAACTGGCTGCCGCCCAACAATCGGTAGCAACCGCAAGGCTGCGACTGAAGAATGCTACTGAAGCACTTTCAACCGGGTCCAGGTATACCGATATTGCCCGTGAACTGGATGCGGAGTACCCGCTACTGTTACTGCCGGTTCGAATCGAAACGCGACTGGTTACTGTCGAAAGCCGGCAACAACTGTGGCTCCGGGTCTACCCGGATGATATTCACATCGAGAATTTTGAAGAAAAATTAACAAAGGCGGAAGTTAAAGCGGGACGAGCCTATTGGCGCTTACTACTACGTGCCAACCGGAATACCGTGGAAGATCGCGAGGCTGTTAAAACGGAGATATGGAGAAAACTGGTTAAAAAATCCGGCGTGCAGCGGGCTTTATGGCTGGCCAGGCAGAGCATGCCGGTAAACTGGAAAGTCGACCTGGCGATCGACGATAATGCACTGGAATTTCCGCCTGCCGACGATGTCAAGACACACGACTGGACGCGTGCTCCCCAAACCAGACTGTTACCGGATCGGTTCGTCGTACAGATTCATAACAAGCTACGCCGAGCCGGCGACCCGGCGCTGGCGCCAATTATAGGCAACCCCGTTCCCGACACGGTATTTACCGGCCCTGATCCATTTCTTGCCGAAAGTGCGTTTAAAGTCAGCGGCAAGGCGATTGAGCTTGATGACAGCTTTTCCTGGACTACTGATTTTGAACAGGCGCTAAGGCAGGGGCTTGGATTCAAAATACCGCTAAAGGATGAATACCTGAATCATGGGAAGATTGATCGTATTACCGTGACGGGATTGATGGCCAGTGCAGATCCGCTGGAAAGCCGGAAGATCCTTGAAGAGCACATCCATGCCCAGCGGTTTTCCAGCAAGGGATTCAGTTTTTTGCCGCAGGGCAGCCAGACCAATAATACGGGTAAATCAGACTCTGCATATACCCGGAATTATGATGACCTGCCGAAAGGTTATTATGACGGCAGTCTGTCAGGCGATATTGCCGATAAGCCCGATTCGGATGGACACCGGTTTGCAAGTCTTCTGGGTATCGATCCCGGACTGTTTAATGATGTAAAGCATGCCGATAAACAGGAAGTGTCAGAAGCCCTGGCCATGAATGCAGCACTGTATCCGGCAACCATTGGTTACTTTCTGTCAGTTCTGACCCGACCCGCGATCAGCGCGACAGCACAACCCGCTGTGAAAAAATACTTCCTTGAAAATGTTTCCGCAACGGGGGCGGTACCTGCGATCCGGGTAGGTGATCAACCATACGGGGTGCTTGTTACCAGTGATATCACGGTGTGGCGAGAAGCGAAAGTTTTCGATGCAAGACTGACCTTCATACTGCAAGCACTGCAGAAAAAGTGGAATTCAATGATGAAGTCCGGTGTCGCACAGGTTAACAAGAGTGGCGATGCGGCCGAAATTCTGCTGGAAATACTCGGCTTAAATGCCGGCTCGGTATCGTTCAGGCAGCGTATAGGGCACCTGCACGACTTCCTGCTGAGTGTAAGCAATCTCACCGGGCTTTCAGGCCAGCTGGCGACCAGACAGAATCTGATTGTAAAATCGATGAAGAGTCTCGGCTATACATTCAGCAGCTTTCCGTTTATCAGTAACCTTTCCTTTTACGACAAGAGTGAGCGAATTCACACCAATTACATGGTGGACCGGAAGAAGCCATCGAATAGCCGCTACCTGGATAAACTGGGTTCGGTGAAACTTAACTATATTGAGTGGCTGGAAACGGTAAGGAATATTTCTGATCTTGATAAACACCAACTGCCTGGCGGACAGTTGCCACGTTCGGTCCTGTGTCTGTTGTTACGGCATGCGCTTCTCAACGACCTTCAGAATGCTGCAAGGGGCATGTATAAAAAAGGTGGAGTTTCTTTTGAGGCTGGCGCATACGAGAAGAGTCTGTATAACTTTGACAAGGAAGTGCAGGACCTGGGCAGTTGGGAAATGCTGTACGGTGCGCCAAAAAAGGTCGATGCAGTGAAATTCAATATTGATGCACCCATGGGGGATCACCTGCTGAAACTGAGGTCCGACAGTTCAGCAGTTGCAGCGCTTGCCGGGTATCGGAAAGCACTGAAGAAACTTGCTCCATTATCGACAGCGCGACTGCATCAGTGTCTGGCAGATCATATCGATTTGTGCTCGTATCGACTCGATGCCTGGCAAACGGGGCTTTTTTCCCGAAGATTGCAACAAAACCGGAGCAATAAGCAGGACGGACTGTACCTGGGGGCCTACGGCTGGGTAGAGGATCTGAAAATCGTGCCAAAAGAGGTCGTGAAAGTGCCGGCGGAATTGCAGCCTGAGGATTCGGCCCCGGTTTTTCATTCACCATCGAATGCCGGATTTGTGCACACACCATCACTCAATCACGCTACTGCAGCGGGTGTACTGCACTCGGGATACAGTCAACAGGCTTCCAGAAAGTCGCCGGGCACCTTCGCGGTCAACCTTTCGTCAGAGCGGGTGAGACGAGCCTTGTTCCTGTATGAAGGTGTGCAGAATAACCAGTCTCTGGAAACTTTGCTGGGCTACCAGTTCGAGCGTGCGCTACATGACATTACCACCCGCAATCCGGAAAATAATCTGAATCAGTATATTCTTGCACTGCGCGACAAATTTCCGGTGGAACATGCCTCGATCCCGCAGCGTGGAACAGAAGCGCAGGAAGCGGCACCGGTCAACGCGGTGGTGAACGGCCTGAAAATTATAAATGCAGCAAAATCGAGTTTTAAATCGCTGAAAATAAAGGCTGGCCATCTGTCCCTCATTCTTGGTGAAATAGACCGTCTGGCAGACAGTCTGGATGCAATTGGTGACTTGCTAAGCTCGGAAACGGCCTATCAAATGGTGCAGGGGAAAACTGAACGGACTGCTGCGGTTCTCAATAGCCTGAAAGACGCCGATCTTCCACCTGAGCTTGAGGTGTGTAAAACACCTCGTTCAACACATCTCAGTGTCACGAACAGAGTCTGTATACAATGCTCGAGTATGGAGTCCACGCGCCTGAACGCCGGCTGGAGTACGGATCCGACGCCCAGGGCGCTGCTTGAGCCGGGGCTGAATGCCTGGCTTTCCGGACAAATAGGCCGAGCGGACAGAATCGTATGCAGAGTCACTACTATTGACAGCAAAGGCGTGGAATCCAGTCCGGTAACCATTACGCTGGCCGACCTGGAGCTTCAACCCATCGACCTGGTCTACTCGGCGGGAATCGATGTCCAGTCCGGCGCCAGGGAGCTGGAGCAGATGGTATACCGGCACTATACGGGGCTGGTGACCGTAGCACCGGATGACCGGGTGCAGATCCGTTTTGATGTGCCGAATCTTGCCGCTAACAAGCGCAGCTATTCCGGGGTGCTTCCATTATTAAGATTACTGCATATTCTGATCACCACAGGGCATGCGGCCAGTGCAAGGGATTTCCTTCCACAGTCAAAAAAGAAAACCGCAGCAGCTGACGACCAGTCTGCCTGGGAAATCGATGAACTGGTATTGCGTGCCGATGCTGTGACAGAGCAATTGAACTCCCGACTTCGCAAACTTGACAGCAAGTCACCGAACCAGAGGCAGCCGAAGAGCGAATCGAACCCTGCCACGATAAAAGCGCTGTTTGAGCACTACTATTCAACCGGGAAGTCGGTCGAGGTATTCGATGCGATACGGTTAAGCAATTCCACGATTCGATCCCTGCTGTCGTTGCTGGAAAATGCACAGAAATTTGGTGTCAGGGCAGGTGTTCCGGAGAGTGTTGACAAGCGCAGTCAGACCAGCATTTCGACGTTGCTGCTGGCTGCCGCACACGTATGGGCCGAGTGTAATAGAAAGGTGGAGAATGCGTTCGCCAGGCAGAAGGAAGCCGCCCTGGAAGAGAAACCGGATCGGAAGGTCGGGTTATTGATTGAAGCGATTAAATCCGTGGTGGGCGATGATTTTCTGGTTCTGCCGAAATTCAGCTTCAGGAACCGGGGTGATATCAGGTCAACAATCAGGGAAAACGGCAAACAGCTCCTGAAGTATGCCGCCGGAAAACAGCAAACCTCACCGAAGCTCGCGGTTGAGTCCTGGCTGGAATCGACTTCGCCCGTCAGGCCGGGTATGGCGCGGCTCGAACAGATTCGAATGATTTCTGAATTTTCAGGCGGAACAGAAATGCAGTTTGTCGCCGCGCAGATTCCCTACCGGGAAAATGACAGCTGGCTGTCGGTGGAATTTCCCGAGCTCGACGAAAAGGGTGATCCGTTTGACATCGTCGATGACACAATATCCCTGTGTATACACGGGCTGGAGCCGAATAGGGTGTCCCGGCAACAGGCGATCCTGATCATCGATGAGTGGACCGAAGCTATACCTGGTGCGAAGGAAATTACCGGAATCTCCTACAACTATAATCAGCCGAACAGCAGTGCGCCAAATTCACTGCTTCTGGCTGTCGAACCTACGAGGGCGAAACAATGGGACTGGGACGTTCTCACAGGGATTGTGGAAGATACATTGAACCGGGCAAAGACGCGCGCGGTCGAGCCGGCCCACATACTGAAAGATCCGGAACTGAGCACGCTGAGTCCGATGACGGTGGCCGGTTTCGATCTGCATAATTCCGGTGTGTCCCTGGATTATCTGATGGTGGATGACAATTTATTAAAACAGATGAAAGCCGGGAAATTTGAGCTGTACGGGGATTTTAGCGTATGACAACAGCCCGTGAATAGTTGCGTGGAGATTAATAGTTAGAGGAATGAATCGATGGAAACACTCGTTGCACTGGCCAACCTGAAACTGGAGGCGGTCAGATACACCCGGCCAAATATAAGAAACTACAACCGCCTGGAAGGGAGCCCGCGATCCAGGGATTTCCAGAGAAATCTTGGCATGGAGTGTCATGATCCTCTCTGGTTTCTCTGCCGACAGTGGCAGTTTGGAGAATTTCAGGCCGAAGATGCGGCAACGGCCAGCCAGGCAAATGTACTGGGTACCCACACGAGCCCCGCCGAGATTAAAACGGGTTCCAGGAAGAAGTACCCGATTGATAATACGATACCGATTGAAACCCTGGTCGAGCAGGAAGTCCTGTCCCCGACACTGCAGTTACGGGCACAAATGGGACGCCATTTGATAAAACTGCTCAAGCGAAAACGTATCAAGAGATACGCCGGAATTCTGGCGACAGATTTTCCGATTTCGCGCAAAATCGAAGCGGATGACAAGGAGGGCCTGTTTCTGTCCACCGCCTTGTCAAATAAAATACCGGACGGATTTAAAATCCATAAGCGAATGCGGAGTAGTGCGTTTCGACGCTGGTTCGAAAAACATCCGGATGTGAGAAAAAAGGATCACGCCGCATTGCTGGAGTGTCAGAGGGAATTCAGACGCTGGTTCAGGAATCTCTACCAACAACCGGAAGAAAGAAAAGGGGCATGGGATCCGGCCCGCCTGGAGTACAGCTTCGGGCTCAGATCTCCCCATGAAACGAAAGGGGTGCGCCGCCTGGTTGCAGACCAGTACCCCGGCGGGCATCTGGACTGGAAGGACTTTGATCAGGAGACCAACCCGGCGGGTCGAGTGTCGGCAGTGCTGGGCAAGCCCGAGTCCAGCGTACAAACATTCATCCCGACTCAATTGAAATTCAGTGGCATGCCACATCCGAGGTTGTGGCAGATGGAGGATAGTGAAACCAATTTCGGGAGGATCGATTCATCTCCAACCTCCATCATGAATATATTGCTGGCAGAGTACGGCCTGAATTATTCGAATGACTGGTTTGTTCTTCCCTATGAACTTCCCGTCAATACCATCTGCCGGATCGAAGGTATCTTGCTGAAGGATGTTTTTGGCCAGTATATGTTCGTCAAGCCTGCCATTAAGGATCCTGAAACCAACTGGCAGGAATTTGCCATGTTTCATCAAACTGAAAGGGATAATGCGACCCGGGATCAAAGTATATTCTACCTCACACCATCAATCGGACAGAAGCTCGAGAGTGAGGATATCGAGCGCATTAATTTTGTCCGGGATGAAATGTCGAACATGGTTTGGGCAATTGAGCAGGTCGTGGCTTCGGAAGCCGGAAATGGCCGGATTCTGAAAAGAAACCTGCCCTCGATTGCAGAATTTACCCCGGTCAGTGAAACTGCAAAAGTCCGCTATATACTCGGGAATACAGTTCCGGATAACTGGATTCCGTTTGTGCCCGTACATAAAGCTGTTGGTGCAGGTCAGGACCCGAAAGAAATACGGTTGCAGCGCGCCAGAATGCCACAGTCAACGGCTCCCAGGGGGAAGATATTAAATGAGGTCCAGCCAGTCTATTTTCTCGAAGAAGAAGAAATCACCAAAGCCGGCGTGATAGTCAGTCGTCGCTTTCAACGGACGCGCTGGTTGAACGGAAAAACGTTGCTCTGGATGGGGAGACGCAAGAAGGCAGGGCGCGGCGAGGGGGCTGCTAATCTCAGCTTTGATGAGATTGTGGATATCAGTCAGACGTAAAGGGCATTTCTTCCACAGAAACGCCGGTACCAGGCAGGCTGCCGGGCTCTCTCCGCTGGAGGAGGTTCTTTCTGAACTCGTGCAGTTTTGTATCGACAATGCCGGGACAGTCGCGCACTCACTAGAGTGCGCGACTGTCCCGGTAGCGGATTTTCTCAGGTATCCGGCGGGGGCATCGGCAGGCCTGCCAGTTTACAGACCTCGTGTACCGCATCTTTGGGGAACAGCTTGTAGATGTGTTGTTCGTATGCCTTCTGGTCGTGAAACCGGTCACCCTTGTGACCCAGCGTGCGGACCACCGTGTGCATGGTCGGGTTGGACTGATTCTCTTCGTAGTACCCGCGGAAGTACCAGATCAGCTCCCAGTGATCGACGTACAGCTCCACGCCGTCACGTTTTGCGAGTTCTTTGCAAACATCTTCACTCCAGTCCTCCAGATTGCATAGATATCCCTGCTCGTTGGTTTCAACTTTCTTGTCATTGACCTCAAGATTCATTCAACTGCTCCCGTTTTGTTGCCTGGCCTGCGTTGGCCCCGGCCCTGATTGTAGGTCTGTAAACTGGCCGCACCAGTGTGGCCGCAGCCAACATATAACACAAAATTTGCGCATTCGAAACGGGGCGAAAAAAGCTGAAAAAAAAGTAAAAAATATTTTTCATCAGAATAAGGCGCTTATAGTGGATTAATTAACCAGATACACAATATGTTGTGTATCTGTATGAAAAAAGGTTCTTTTTAATACAACGATCCTGTCAGGGTAATTATATTCTAATATCTTTGTATATCCTTGACTTACAGCATGTTTATCCACTACTTTATGTTGCGCTCGCTAAGGAGGGTTTGCAGTCAAAACAGGAGTTGATGTACACAATGGCTGCAGGGCACAAACCACCACTATTACATTCAAGGAGACGTCAATGCCACATGCTACTGGTCTGGTAATGCATATAAGCGACAATCTGGACTCTGGTCACCGCCGCAAGCTGGAAAACAGTATCCAGCTGCAATCCGGGGTATCCTCGGCACTATTCAACCAGGATCGTCCGCACCTGATGGTCGTAAACTATGATCCCAACCAGATTTCGTCGAGGCAGATCCTGGCCGAGTTATCCAGCAACAGGGTCCATGCTTCACGAATTAGCTAAACCGTTTCAGAACGAATAACCGGGTTACTACCACTAAAGAACTTTCAAAGAGCCACCATTGCGGTGGCTCTTTTTTTCAGACCGATGCGGCGAGCGGTCGATATTGCAGGGCGTAGAACATTTCCAGATAGCGGTGTGTTTCGGAGCGTTCCAGGTCTGTAACATAGCGCCAGAAGCCGTAGACGCGCGACAGTGTCATCATGCGTTCAGCGTAGCGTTTCCAGGTGTAGCGGGCTGCCACCCGTTCCAGCGAGCCGCGTGACAGGTTTTCCCAGTGACCGGCGTCATGGCGGGATTGTATAAAGAACTCGGCCATACGCCCGGCCGCAGCTTCACCGTGGTTGGGGTCGATATGAAACCCCGATACACCATCCTCAATGATTTCCAGGGGACCACCAAAACAGGTGGCGAAGGTGGGCAGGCCGGTGCTCATGGCTTCCACCACGGTCAGGCCGAAGGCCTCAAACAGGGCCGGTTGCACAAAGGCGCCGCGCTGGTCGGCGATCACCCGGTACAACTCGCCGGCAAGATCCTTGTCCAGATGTGTGCCCAGCCAGCGGACCTGGTTATCCAGATTGTGTTCGTCCATCAGGGTATGCATGCGCAGTATCTGGTCGCGCTCCTCGGCATCACTGGAACGTTGCGGATCGATGTGACCGGAGATCACGAGCAGATTGGCGACCTCACGCAAGGCTGGAGAATTTGCATACCATTCCACCAGTCCCGTGATGTTCTTGATACGGTCCATACGCGCCATTGTGAACAGCAGCGGCTTGTCCGGGTCGCCGAGTTTGCCACGGCTGTCGGGAATCTGTTCCGGACTGAATACCAGTTGATCGATCTCGGCCTGCAGGTGGGTGAGGCGGGACTCGGTATCGGTAGCCGGAAAATATACATCGGGGTCAGCGCCGGGCGATACAATATTAAACTTGGGGTCGAAGGGATCGATGCCGTGTACCACGCGGTACAGGCCGGGCAGGGTGTAGGAGGCATGGCTTTCGTACTGGCCGACGCTTTCGTCGGTACCGGCAATTTCCTGATAGGTGCTGGTTATGATGAAGTCAGCCGTGTTCATGGCGATCAGGTCAGCAGTGAACTGGGTAGCGAAATGGTACTGGGCATCATTCTCGCGCCAGTACAGGTCGGAATACAGGTACTTGGTTTTCTCAAGCGCATGGGCGATGTTGCACTGGGTGACGCCGAGGCGCTGTGCCAGCAGCGAAGCGACCAGGTTGCCATCCGAATAATTGCCTACGACCAGATCGGGGCGTCCGCCCAGCTCAGCCAGTATTTCACGTTCCACGTCCAGGGCAAAGCGCTCCAGGTACGGCCAGATCTCGAAGCGTGAAATCCACTGTGGTACTACTTCTCCCGAAGCCTCGCGGAATGGTACGCGCAGGATGCGTGCGTGTTCAGTGCCGGCGATGGATTCGATGCGCCGGTCGCAGGTTGTGCCTTCCGCCTCCGGAATTAAACGGCTAATGACAACGATTTCGGGTTTGATATCCAGTCCCTGCTGGTTAAGGCGCTGGTTCATTTCTTTTTCGAGTGCCCGTACCTGGTCAAGAATGTACACCACCTGACCACCGGTATCAGGTCGGCCCAGTACGTTTGCCTGGCCGAACCAGCCGTGTGGTGAAAGGATGGCCAGTGAGAAAATCATCGGGATGCGGCCCAGAAAGGTTTCCAGCGTATCCGGTGCAGGGGCTTCCAGGATATCAAGCAGCAGGTGCATGGTGTCGCGTACGCGGGAAGCATCGTTGCCCCAGCCCGCCTCGAAGCCGAGTGTCCCCAGATCACGCGCCATTTCGGCCCACGGGCGCTCGCCCGGTAAACCGGCCAGCAAATCGTCCGCACTGCGCAGTGCGCGTCTGAGTTCGGTGACCGAGGTGATCAGCTCGTTGAGCATGAGTGGTCGGCCCTGGTAGGAATGCATGCTCAGAAAATCCAGTATGCGCTGCTGGCCCAGTCCCTGTTCCTCGAACAGGCGGCTGGACAGGCGTCGGTTGAGAAACTCCACGCCACGACCGATCGAGCGTGCTTCCTGCGGTTTGAGAAACTCACGGGAAAACGGGGCCAGGTCCACCTCCAGAATCCATTCCGGTATTTCGTTACCGTCTACGAGTCTTTCCTTGAAACGCAGAAACTGGTTTATGACGACTTCTTCGGCTTCCATGGTTTCAAGATGGATACGCAGGTAGAGCCAGCGACCGATACGCGGGCGTAACGCCAGATAGAACCAGTTTGCATCGAGCGCGGCCTCCTGGCTCATCTGCAGGACTTTGGCCAGCGGCGTATCCTGCAGCAGACTGCAATCATCGCCTTCGCACAAATTCCGGAAACCGTCGAGTATATCGGTGCGCAGCAGAAAGTGGCGATCGCGGGCGACAAAGTAATGCAGTACCCGGTGCGCATGGTTACGTTCCTCGTTGAGGTAGGTGGCGAGGGCATCGAACAATGGTAATGAATGAGTCTGATTCACGTTGGTTTCCAGTCTTGAAGGAACGGGGTGTAAAAATCATGATTGTCCGGCGTGTCACCAGCAAGGGAGCGCCGCCGCAGTCATTGATGATTGTTCGCAGGTTCTTCCCGCGGCAGCATGCAGCTGGTGAAAAAATCATAGTGGTCGAGTGCTTCCAGTATGCCGGCGGCATAACTGCTGTTGGCGAAATAGATGCGTTCAATATCGGTAAGTTGTGACAGCTCTTCGTGATGCCGGTTGCCGACGACCGCAGCAAGGGTATTGCCGCGCATCATGTCCTCGTCCGCACCGGATCCGCCAGCCACCAGGGTTCTTTCCAGCGTGATGCCCCAGCGGTCTGCTACGTAGCGCAGTGCGAAGCCTTTGGATGCCCGCACCGGGATAATGTCCAGGAATTGGCCGAAGGACATCTGCACGTTGGCTGCGATGCCATCCTGGCGCAGCAGACTGTTGAGCTCGTCTACACCGGGCGCTTCGGCAGGGTCGATGTAATAACTGATTTTGAAGCGGCTCTGTTCACTGCGTGGTTGCAGTTTCAGTCCGGTCAGGCCCGCCAGGTGCCGACGAATGATATGTGGCGTCCACTGGTAGTCAATGTGATGGGGCCAGGCGGTGTCGGCGGTCAGCTTGGGCGCGTAGTAGATCTCGGTGCCGCTGCTGGTGAACAACACATCCGGCAGTGGTATGCCATATTTGCGCAGTACCTTCAGAGCTGAATCCAGCCGCCGGCCAGTAGCGATTCCGAAGGCAGAACACTTGCGGTTGTCGCGTAAAACACTGATCAACACCCGCAGGGCCTCCGGGTCGCCGAGCAGATTCTGGTCCAGATCGCTGAAAATAGCCCGGTCATGGTGCACATTGGCACGCCGCAGTACCGGTCGGCGTATGCTGACTTCGGTTCGCTGCAGCATATCCTTGACCATGTTCACATAGGATCGTACATGCGCCGGCCAGGAATAGTGGGCGCGTACACCGGTGAGCCCGTTGCCGGCCATCGTTTGCCAGGCGTCCTGGTCGGAAAGTACGTCGATCAGTACTGCGGCCATGGCTTCGGCGTCGAGCGGGTCAACCAGTTTGCCGTTGCGGCAATTGGCAAGGATATCGATGGGGCCGCCATCTTCGGTTGCAACTACCGGTACTCCACTGGCAGCGGCTTCGAGCAGGGTCAGGCCGAACGGTTCTGTCAGGGCCGGGTTGATGAATACACCCCGTGAGCCTGCAGCGAGTCGGTACAGTAGCGGAACGTCGCTTCGTTCATGGTGTTTTGGCAGCGCCACCTGTCCGCACAGGTCGTGGCGGTCGATGGCCAGCAAAAGCCCTGTGAGTACTTCCCTGGCACCATCGTCCAGGTCTTCAATATCATCGCGGTTACCAGCCACGATGACGAGGTTGGCCAGTGACTGAAGCTCTTCGGACTCACCGTAAGCGGTAAGCAGAATGCCCAGATTTTTGCGCGGGTCGGGTCGTGATAATGCCAGTATTATCGGTTTGTCAGGCTGATGCAGAAAACGCCGCAGCTCGTCGGCTATGGGAGAAGCGGATTCGTCGCCACGTGGCGGTGTGAAGTTGGTGAGATCGACACCGGGGGGTATGACGCGCATACGTTCCGGCTGGTAGTGGTCGTATAGCTCGTATTGTTCCTCGATTTCCTGGTGGGTACTGGTGATGACACGTTCGGCAACGGCCAGGGTGTCTTCTTCCGCCTCGATGCGGCGTGTCATGTTGTAGCGCGTTTCAACCTCGTTGCGCGGCAGGCCACTGGCCAGCAGGCGTCGCCGCTTGACCCGGCCCAGTGAATGACCCGTATGGACCAGCGGGGTACCCAGTTGTGCCGCGAGACGGGTGCCGGCATAGCCGCCATCGGCATAATGGCTATGGATGATGTCAGGAACATAGCCTTCGGTATGCAGGAATTCCAGCGCGTTGTCAGAGAACTCGTCCAGGTAGTCCCACAGTTCCTCCTTGGGCAGATACCCTGCAGGTCCGGCATCGACGCGTATAATACGTGCGCCGTTGCCGAGGTCCTCGCTACGTTGACGGTAGTCATCTGACAGATCAGGGTCTTCCACGCGGCGCGTGAGCAGGTCGACGCCGGCAATCTGCGGGTGTTGCGACAGTGCACGCGCCAGCTCCACTACATAGAGCGTCTGCCCGCCGGTATCTGCATCACGTCCGAGTTCCAGATCGTGGTTGCGGATCAGGCCGTGCACACTCACAAGTACAATGTGAAGTGATGCGCCGGCGGGTCTTCCGGTACTCTCGTCGTTACGGGCGTGACTCATCGCTCACAATCCGGCTGGATACCCCGGTATTTTCTGTAAATTATGGTGCGGAACACTGTATAAGTTACCCTTTTCAGGTGATAATTGCACCAGATCGACAGAATAATAGCTTCGGACCATAAAGAACACGCCATATGAACCACGATGTAATCGACGCACGCATCTCTCCACAGGGGCATCTGGATCTTCTTTCCCGTGCAGAAGTGAACAAACTTCTGGATACCAGCCAGGGTGGTTTGTACCACCTGTTTCGTAACTGTTCGCTGGCCGTGTTGAGCAGCGGCAGCTTTCTGGACGATGGCAAGGAATTGCTGGAGCGTTACCCGTCCTTTGATATACGCGTAATCCAGGAAGAACGTGGCATCAAGCTCGAGGTGACCGGAGCACCGGCTATTGCCTTTGTTGATGGCAAAATGATCAAAGGCATCAGCGAACATCTGTTCGCCGTATTGCGGGATGTCATCTATGTAAGTGACGAAATCGGTGACAATCCAAACTTTGACCTGGAGACATCGAGTGGCATAACCAACGCGGTTTTCCATATCCTGCGCAATGCCGATATTCTGCAGCCTGGCACCGATCCGAAGCTGGTGGTGTGCTGGGGCGGGCATTCGATTTTGCGGGAGGAGTACGACTACACGAAGGAAGTTGGCTACCAGCTGGGGTTGCGTGGCATGGACATCTGTACCGGCTGTGGTCCGGGTGCCATGAAGGGCCCGATGAAGGGCGCAACCATCGGCCACGCCAAGCAGCGTGTTCGTGGCGGCCAGTATCTGGGCATTACCGAACCGGGGATTATCGCGGCTGAGTCGCCCAATCCGATCGTGAACGAACTGGTGATACTGCCCGATATCGAGAAACGCCTGGAGGCCTTTGTGCGGACCGGTCACGGTATTGTGGTGTTTCCCGGCGGGGCAGGAACGACCGAGGAAATTCTTTATATCCTGGGAATCCTGCTGCACCCGGGTAACGAGTCGATGCCTTTTCCGCTGATCTTTACCGGCCCGGCGAGTGCGACCGAGTATTTTAACCAGATTGACCGCTTTATCGGGCGCACCCTCGGCAGCGAGGCGCAGCAACGTTACCGTGTTGTGATCGGCGATCCGGCCTGTGTGGCGCGCGAAGTGCACACAGGAATCCAGGCTGTACGCGAATTTCGCAAGCAGCAGGGCGATGCCTACTATTTCAACTGGTATTTGACTATTGACCCGGAGTTCCAGAAACCCTTCGTGCCGAGCCACGAGAACATGCGCAACCTGGAGCTAAATCTGGACCAGCCAGCCCATTCGTTGGCGGCCAACCTGAGGCGCATGTTTTCGGGGGTGGTTGCCGGCAATGTAAAGGATGAGGGTATACGTGCCATTGAGCAGTATGGTCATTTCGAGATTCGGGGCGACGCAGATATCATGGAACCCATGGATGCACTGCTGACTTCTTTCGTGGAGCAGCACCGTATGAAGCTGCCGGGAAAGGAGTACGTTCCCTGTTACCGGATTGTACGCTGATCATGATGCTGCTTTCTTCCGCTTGTCTGCGCCTTGGTGCCAGGCGGTGAACGGCCCGCAGCTATCAAAGACCGAGCGGGTGCTCAGGATATTTACCGATGTGCATCCGGGCGAGGGTTCAACGGCGTTGCTTATGTTCGCCAACGTTTTTCTGATTCTTTGCGCCTACTACTTTATCAAGCCGCTGCGCGAAGGCTGGATTGCGGTCTCCGATATCGGCGGACTGTCCAAGATGGAAGTCAAGGCCTACTCCAGCTTCGTGCAGAGCGTATTGCTGCTGTTTATCGTTGGCTGGTACGGGCGCCTTGCGAGCCGCTGGGACCGCAGTACGCTGATCACCCGCTCGACACTTTTCTGTATCTCCAACATGTTGATTTTCTGGTTTCTGCAGCCGGACTACTTTTTCGAGGCACTGCCGGTTTCGGGAGTTGTTTTCTACCTGTGGGTGGGGATGTTCGGTGTTTTTGTCGTTGCCCAGTTCTGGACCTTCTGTGCAGACGTCTACACCGATGAGCGTGGCAAGCGCATGCTACCGCTGATTGCCGTGGGGGCAACTTCCGGTGCTGCTGCCGGGTCCTGGATCGTCAGCTCGCTGGTAGACAGCGGTTTGGTGGCAACCGAAATGTTGCTGGTGGTCGCCACCCTGCCGCTGCTCGTATCGATTGGCCTGACTCGCGTTGTGGATCGTCGGACGCCGATGGATACTCCTGCCGCTGCAGGTGCTGATACGAAAGACGAGGGCCTTGATTTCCTGCTCGATGGAGCACGCCTGGTACTGGTCAGTCGTTTTCTGCTGGCTGCTGCACTGGTTACACTGCTGACTAACTGGGTCAATACCAACGGCGAGAATCTGCTCTTTCGCGTCGTTCAGGAGACACTGGCAACACAGGCTACGGAGCAGGGAGTCACAGATTCCCGGGCAGTACTCGAATTTACCCGCGATGGAACGACCGCTTTCTACGGAAATTTCTTTTTCTGGGTCAATATAGTGGCCTTGCTGTTGCAATCCCTCGTGGCATCGCGCCTGCTGAAATTTGGCGGATTTGCTTCGATCATGCTGATTCTCCCGGTGGTTGCCCTGATGTCATACAGCATTATGGCGCTGTTGCCGATCCTGGCAATTGTCAAGATGATGAAGATTGCGGAGAATGCAACGGATTATTCGATCAACAACACGGCGCGGCACGTTCTGTGGTTGCCGGTCAGTTCGGAAATGAAATTTCGTGGCAAGCCGGCCATAGATACTCTGTATGTTCGCATGGGAGATGGTCTTGCCGCGATCACTGTGCTCGTGGGAGTTCACCTGATCGCCATGTCGACCAGGAGCTTTTTTGTGTTCAATGTCGCGCTGGTTCTGCTGTGGATTGTATTTGCGATCATGCTGATACGCGAGCATCGCAAGGCCGTGGCCGCGAACACTGTTCAGGACTGATTGACCAAGGAAATTTGCGGAGGTTGGCATGCGCTGGTTCCGGCGCGGCATCGAGAACGGTAATATCGAGCAGTGTGATACCTTCAGTGCAAAGAATCTATGAAGCCTCGTGCGTGCTCGCGGATGGCCTGCTCGAACTCGCGCTGCAGTGTCTTTAGTACATCGGGCCGGGGCTCGCCCGAGTTCTCGTCCATGAAGACCTTTTTTGCCTCGGTCGGTAATACCAGGGTGTTGTGGTAGTTCCCGCCAACGAAAGTTGCCTGGTAGCCTCTGCCGTAGAAGACCTCGTTGATTGCTGCCCGGACCTCGATCCCCGGTAGGCGGATGCGGCCCAGTTGCTCGACCCATTGGTCGATTAGGGCTTGCCAGCGTTGTGTTTCCAGTTGCTCGGTGCCTATGTTGAAAAGTGGTACATCGCCCATTCCGGGACGCAGGTAGTTGTAGGAGTGGACGTCATATACCAGCACCTGCGGGTGCAGTGATTCCAGTTTTTCATAGAGTGCGCCCAGTACGGTATAGAACGCGTTGTGTTTTGCCACGCTGGTTGCTTTCTCCGTATCACTCAGCGGCTCATTCCAGACTGTCTGCCCCCAGGCCTCCTTGTAGACGCAGGTCTCCGGCGAGCGGTTCAGGTCGTACTCGTAGCGGGAGTCGTTGGCGACCACCGTAATCGGCATATTCGCGGCAATGTCGGCGGTGTAGGGATCTTCCTCGTGCAGACGTTGCGATTCATCGAGCGCACAGTTCTCCTGCAGTGCGGGGCGCAGGCGATGGCCGTTGTGAATTGCCGTACAGACGAAATGTGTGTAGTCCTCGATCCTGACAAAGAATGCGCCGTCGCTGACGGAGGCATGAAATGTCCTGCCTGCGTGTATCGCCGCTATGCAGTCATTAATATCCAGCTCTGTCATTATTGAGTTTCCTGTTTCGCTTGTCCGTAGATCCAGTATTCTTCCAGCTTCTTCATCAATCCCTCGGTTTTTTCAATCTCCAGCCACAGGTTGATGAAATACCGGAAATCGGGCTGGTGTTTCGGCAGTACCAGTGATAACGCAAGCTTGTATTCCAGGCCTTGTGGGATAACCACTGAATACTGCGGAAATATCAGCGTCCAGGCCGAAGCCGATTCGGCCGAATACATCATGGCGTCAATTTCCACCTTGCCGGACAGGTAGTCCCTGGGCGAATCGACGGGAACGATTTCAGCATCCTTGAAATACTGCCTGACAATCGGTCGATACAGGTTTTCATCCAGCACCTTCAGTATCCCGATACGCAATGGTCCCTCATTACGTATCTTGTCCAGGGTAGAAAAGGCGGAGCGGCGATAGTCGGGTATGATAAGGCCGACGTGCTCGTACAGGTAAGGCTGGCTAAATTCCCACTCCAGGGCGCGTTCGGTGGTGAGAATCAGTGCGCCGGCGTACACATCGATACGGCCCTCATTCAGCGCTGATTCGGCGCCGGTTTTATCCAGTTTCACCAGGTCCAGGCCGACGCCAAGTTTCCCGGCCAGTACACGCATTAAATCGATATCGAAACCGACTACATCGCCCTGCTTGTTGCGGAAAGCGAAGGGCAGGGCATCGCCCGGGAAACCGACCCGGAGCGTGCCGCGCTGCCTGATGACGGACAGGCGCGGGCTGGATGCAAGATCGTTAGCCAGTTTTTCCGGCAGTTTGACGATACGTTCATTATCGACCTTTTCCAGCGAGGTCATTGAAACGAAGGATTCGTAGCCGGTATATTCGTAGGGCAGGACCCGGGTCAGCACCATACCCAGCCCCCACATGAAGAGTCCCATCACGAACACACTCGCCATCAGCACCTGCAGCAAACCTTTCTTTTTGAGCCAGCCGAGCATGACGCTGGCGCCGAGCAGGCTGATGACCAGCGCGTGCATGGTTGCCAGTACGGTGGCAAAACGGGCGGTCATGACACTGCCCAGCAGGTAGAGCTGGAACATATCCGAGGGTAGATGGAAATAATCCAGCATGAAGGGCAGTGCCACAACCATGGTGCCAAATGCCGAAACTGCACCGGTTACCACAAAACCCGGGTACTGTGTGATATCCAGCGGTGATCCCACGAACCACCCGGAAAACAGGATAAACCCTATACCCAGTAGAGTGCCGACACTGGGGAAACTGTACGCGGTTGGCACCAGTACATCGATCGCCGTAAGGGCTTCATTGTCTTCACCCTCGACGCCGTGTTCCGCCAGCAGCTGCTTGGCGCGTACAATGATCATGGGTAATACCACCAGTACCGTGCCGGCGGCAAAAGACGTGACCATGGGTGTCCTGGCCTCCCGCAGCACATCCCGGTAGCTGAAGGGTGTGGCCCAGGCGACGAACATCGGCAGGGTGAAAAAGGTCAGCACCAGCCAGGCGCCGGCATAGACCCACAGGTAGACCTGCAATCGCGTCAGTGACTGAAAATCCAGGGCGCCCGCAGCGGCTGCGGAAAGTGCAAAAATGCCGATCGGCGCCAGTTTGGCGACGAAGGAGGCCATTTTCATCAGTGTATCGCTGATATTCTGCAATACCTGTAACAGCCCGTCTTTATTCGGAACCATGATCAGCGCGATACCCGTGGCAATACTGAACACCACGACCGCCGGGACAATGGTATTGGCAAGCACGTGGAACGGATTGGACGGGATATACAGCGTGAGCGGATCGAAGCTTGCGGGTTTGGTTATCAGACTGCTGCTGAAGAAAGACGCCGAGGTCCAGTCCGGATAGGCGAACGGCATGACCAGCAGGGTGAGCATGGTTGTCGCCCACAAAAACAGGATCAGCCCCGCCCCGGCAATACCGATGCGTTTGGCCATGTCCATATTCAGCCGTCCGAGCCCGCCGATCAGCGAGAACATAATATAAGGCAACACGGTCATCTGCAGCAGGCGAATATAGGCTTCGCCCACAATTTCCAGCTTACCGGCCGGTTTTCCGACCAGGATACCGAAGATGATGCCGCCGATCAGGCTGAAAATGACCAGTTGGAACGGGCTCGGTTTCAATCTGCGCAGGTTCATCGCGGCGAGTATAAGCTGGAAAGCGGCGCCTGAACAGGCCGCGAGGTATCCAGTACAGCTTACGCGAAGACCGCCTGCGGCGTGTTGTTGAAATCCTTTGCGAGGGTGCCGATGGTGATGCGCATGACTTCACGGAACACCTTGTCCCGGTCGAAATTGACGACGATCGGAATATTTGCCCGGTCGGCTTCGGAGAGGAGGTAGGACTGTAATCGCCAGATTTCATCAAAATGTTTCAGATAGCGCTCGGCACGACGCTGTGGCACATCGGCCCCACGGCCACTTATTCTTCGCTGCAGTTGCTTGTGTTTCAGCACGCCCAGCATGACGGGAATGATGACGGCGTCATCTTCCTGTGCCAGTTTTCCCACGAATGCCGGGTGGATGTGTACGCCTTCCATGATCAGTGATGTCCGCTCATGCCGGGCACGCTGGATAAAGGCTTCCATTGCGACAGAGAGCAGATCTGCCTGGCTTCGGTAGCCGTTCACCAGCAATGTTTCCGGCACCTCTCCAATAGCCTCCGGCTGGCCGGGCAAGGCGGTCCATGCAGTAAATGAGGATGTGTGAAGTACCGGAATAAGCTGTTCGGGCATCATGATACGCATGACCTCGCGCAGCATGTCCGTCGACTGGGTACGGACGATATCCAGACGGCTTGCCAGCATGGAGGCGACGGTGCTTTTTCCGCAGCCGGCTGTGCCGCCTATAAGAAGAATCAACGGTCGGCCACTGTTGATGAAATCGTGCCAGACCAGCCAGCGGTGGGCGACTGCCGGTCCCAGCTCACTGGATTGTCGCAGGAACCTGTAAGTCAGTTTGCCCAGGCGCTTCGAGGTGATCATCTCCATGTGCCGGTCAAGCAGATGTTTGTGAACGGCGGCCATGGCCCCGACGGCTTCTTCACCAGTGAGGCCGATGGTTTCAAGGCATCGCTGGTATTCGTGCCTGGAAAACGGGGTTACCTGTCCGTCCCGCTGCTCCACATGAATGGCAAAGGTTTTTTTCTGCGCCTCGTAGCGTGTGATTATATCCGGATCCGCACGTGCCTTGAGCAGCTCGAGAACCTTTTGACGCAGTTCCTGAATAGTGATTACCGGCGTATCACCCAGAGCATTGCGGATTTTCGTTGCCATCTCATAGGCGGAATCAAACGATAGCCCCGAGTCTTGCAGGGAGCGAACCAGGATACCGCGCAGGAAGGGAATACTGGTATTTTCCTGCTTGTCTTCGACTAGAATTTTTGCCATATGCTCATTCCCAGTGAGACAGGTGCTGTTTGACTTCCTCCCACAGAGCCTCGTAGCAGCGGGCAGAGCGGCTGTTGGGGGCAAATTCTCCCAGGGGGGCGCGATGGCTTCCCATGCGTTCCACGTTGCTGTCGTAGGGAATGCTTGTCTCCAGGAGATTTTGCATGTCGGTGGGAGAGTCATCCACGATAGAGCAATGCAGTTGCTTGCGGCGGTCGACCATGGAGAAGAACGGCAGGAGCTTGCTCGGGTCCAGCCGGTTTTGCCGGAAAAACTTCCTGATCTGTTTATAGGTGCGCAGTGACAAGGTGGTCGGTATGGTCGGAACCAGCACCGAGCTGGCCGCGTCGAAGATGTTTTCCGAGACCAGGGAAATGCTCGGTGGGCAGTCAAGAAAAACATAATAATATTCGTGTTTGAAGGGCTTGAGCAGTTTGTGAAGCTGGCGTACCGGTTTTTTCGCCTGCTCCAGGTAAAGATCCATGTTCCGGTAGGAAAAATCTGCGGGTAGAAGATCGAGCCACTCAAAATCGGTACCGCGGATAAAATCGTCCAGATCACGCTTGCCCTCTATCAATCGCTTGCCACCTCCCTTGATCCTGGGCTTGACCCGGAAGTAATAGCTTGCGGCGCCCTGGGGGTCGAGGTCCCAGATGAGTGTCGGTGCACCTTCGCGGGCCGCGAGCCAGGCAAGATTGACCGCGGTGGCGGTTTTACCGACACCCCCCTTGATATTGTATGTAGCGATTACTTTCAAACTTGCGGTTCTCCGCTGGATGCGAACAGTTTCCGGAAATGTCCCTGGTTTTTCGACAGGGAGAAATCCGCGAACCGGCCGGTAAACGTTTTCCGGGCCTGATGCTGGCGTCTTTCCAGTCCGTCGATGAGCATGCCCATAGCCAGTAGTGTGTCAGGCGAAACTTCGCCTTCCGCCACCATCTGGTGACTAAAGGTTTTCAGGGTCGTTACCTGTACCTCGTAATCCTGAAAATCACCCAGGTTCTCCTGTAATGTCTTGAGCTTCCGGATCAGTTCCCTGATCCTGGTTGCAGGGTACAGGCTCTGGAAAAACTCCATCAGGTAGCGCAGTTTTTTGCAGGTTTTGCGCAGTTCGTGCAGGTCATCCGCGGGTGACTCTGCATTGATCGCATTACCCTCCCGGATAACGCGCCGGTAGATCCGCCAGATTCGTTCACAGGCGACCTCAGTGACTGGCCGCCAGGAATTTTTCAATGTCGACCGTTCGTTGACCGGTTGCTCGAGAAAATCGCGCCAGTTTTTTATCAGCCGGCGATAGCGGGCTGAATTCAGCGCCTTGACCAGAGCCCTGAGTTCGATCTTTTGATGTCTGATGAGGAATTCGCGCAGCGGTTCGATATCGGCCTGCACGGCGGCCGGCAGGCTGTCACGGTACTTGTCGAAGTTCAGTAGATAGACATCCAGGTCGCGGCTGGGACTGGTTATTGTTCCCATCCAGGCAAATTCGGTTTTGTAACGCTCGGTGGTCTGTTTCGGGAATACCTCTTTTATCTGGGTAAGCGCTGAACGGGTACGGCGGATTGCGACCCGGAAATCGTGCAGGAATTCCGAGTCTGTGCCGGTGCGCGTGCCATCTTCGTTTTGCAGCATAACCTCGAGGAGCCGGTGTAGTATGACCTTGGTGGCCCGGTCTGCACGCATGGCCGGGTCCAGCTTCAGATTCAGTTTGGACGAGTAGCTGCCGGGTATTTCGCCGATGGTGGCCAGTGCTGCCAGCATTAGATCGTGCTGCGCCGGGGTCAGCCCCGATGCCTGCAGGAACTTTACCAGTTCATTGCAGGGTTTCGGGTAACCCTTTACCGGGATGATAATGGCCCGGTCGTCAAGTTTACCCGGGCGTTTCCCTTGCTGTCGTGGCAGGGTGTTTTCCTCGACGACCAGATAGGCCACGGTTTTTTCGTCCCGGTTCAGAACACGCAGGGTATGGGTCCTGGATCGAATCCGGACTCTGGAAGCCAGCTCGCGCATTTCCAGTACCGGCTCCAGCAAATCGCGAAATTGCCCTGCTGGCAGGTCCCGGGCAAAGCGGGGCATTCTCCCCGTCCTTAGTCGGAGATCACGGCCTTTACCTTTCAGGGGGCGCCATACCAGCAGGTTTTCGCTGCCATCACGGGTGCCTTCAAGCAGTGAATTGTTCAGATACAGACGCCAGTCAAAACTGTCGTAATACGTTCGGTCGGCCATCCGTGACGGTTCGGTGAGTATGCGGTTGTTCTTCTGAATCGTTGACTGCAAATCTTCGAAACGAACGCCTTCGGGGATAATGAATTCAATGCGCATTGGCTGTGTTGCCCGGCTTTCTCTTCAGTGATGGTCGTGTTTGTGCTCAGGTCTGTTAAATCTGGAAACTGCTGGTTACATGGTCTATTTTGTCATTAAAACTGCCTGTCATGCAATTCAGCACAGGCCCTAGGTCAGGGAGAGCAGGGCCGAAACCAGTAGTTCAGCATCATAATACGGCGCGCTTTTCCTGCTGATCAGACGGGTATCAATGACCTGGATATCCGGTTCCTGCAGGATCCGGGTTGATATCGATGACGGGTATTTGCCTTGTTTGCGGTCAACCAGAACAAAATTGAGCAGTTTCCTGTTGCTGCACCGGTCCGTGTTGTCAGCACGCAGATAATCAAGCAGGGTCTGTACTGAACTGTCCAGGCTCATGCCGATCTGTTCCGGGTCTCGCCCGAGGTTGGGAATATAGACTTTCGGACAATCGGTGCCGGCGATAGCTGAACCGACTCCTGTGGGCAGCAGGTTGGCTATCAGGCTTGAATAGAAACTGCCGGGGGGGTAGCAGATGAGTTCTGCCCGCTGGATCAATCGCCGGTTTTTTTTGCGTATTGCCGATTGGGCAGGTACGGGTGTGTCGGGAGAGCTGGACAGGAATAGCCGACTGACAGGCGACTTCAACGGTGTCACTTCCTTGCCGGTCAGCCGCTGCTGGCCAATTACGCAACTGCCGTCTTCAAGGTCCGCTGCGAGGTGCCGGTCATCATTGACCACGGCGCGTACGGTACCCAGTACGTTGACCAGTTTCGAGAACAGGAAAATGATCGGGTCCAGGTGCTTGTGGTTATTCAGGTAGCCTCCGGCAAGAATCAGGTTGCCGATGCTGGCGCCACGCAGGTCAAAATGGTCCGGCATGGCCTCACGGAAGTAACCCAGCTGGTTGCGGATCAGGCGGCGCATGGGATTGGAGATGGCGGCTACCAGTGGTTCCTTGCCGCGGATCATCAGATCGAGTCTGGCCAATAGCTGGCTGGCCGGTTGGCGGTGAGGAAGGCGATAGGTAACTAGCTGATAAACATCGGGATGCCCGGTAATGTTCTCATCTGCAAGGGCTACCAGCCGGCTGCGGAGATCGCCGATCGATGGCATACGAAAAGCCTGCCTCAGCGCTGCCGAGCTGCCACCGGAATCGAAGGGAGTTACCAGGTGGATAGAGTTGTGCGTGTATCGCTTTAATGCCCGGCTGGTAGCAGTGAGGGCCGAGCCACCGCTGAAAAACACCACACATGGTCCCAGTTCGGGTGCCTTCTGGTAGCGGCTGAGTCGCGCCTGGTCGGGTATTTGTGCGCGGCGGGTAATTCTGATCGAGGTATGTGCGGGCACAATGTCAGGTCCGGTACTGGTTTCCGGGTTAACCCGCTATGCAGGTTAGTAGTTAGATCCCCGGCGTTTGGCTGCTATGATTGGGCCGTACAATACAACAATCGATACGGCAAGCCTATGGAAACGATTACTCCTCCGATACGCAATGCGGTCCGTGCACTGATCCGGCGGGGGAATAACATTCTGCTGCTGCGCAAGGACGGCTATGAGCAGGGTGAGCGGTTTGCCCTGCCGGGAGGTGGCCAGGATCTCGGTGAGACACTGGAGCAGGCACTGCAGCGTGAATGCCTGGAAGAAATCGGCACCCGGGTAGAAATTCGTGCTCTTGTCCACGTGGCAGACTGCTTCAAGCCGCGGGATACGTCTCCCGGGAGCAGACGACACCTGGTTGAATTCCTGTTCACCTGTACGGTTCCCGATGCGTATGTTCCGATAAATGGTCACCACCCGGACAAGCACCAGGTAGAGGTGGTCTGGGTCAGGCTGGACCAGCTCGCCGACATGCCGCTCTATCCCCGCTCGCTGGCTTCATGCCTGGCGGATTCCGGGAAGAGCACAGGTACTGTCTACCTGGGCTCCATCGACTGGTGATGAAGGTTTCGAAAAACATTAGTAACAATCTCCGTTTTCTGGTTGCCGAAGTCGCGTCCCAGGTATCCAGTCTGCAATCCTGTTTCGATGCCCCCTCGGCAAGCGTTGCCCGGCGCATCCTCGACCGTAGCGGCTACGCCTGTAACCTTATGCTGCGGATACATGACGACTGTCATGCACTGATTATCAAGGCCGGCGATCCAGGTGTCGAGGTTGCCTCTCTGCGTGCCGTTGAAGCGGTTGCGACAGACCTGGAACGAATTGCCGGACTGTGCCGCGAAAGCATTTTGCAACTGGAACAGCTGAAAGGCAGGCACTGTCCCGGCGCCGGCACCTGTAAATCCATGCTGGGAAGGGTCATGGGCGGACTGGACCGGATTGAAGGTGCGATTCATCTGAACGATACCCGGCTGGCCCTCAAGATTGGTCGGATAAAACCGCGCCTGGACAAGGATTGTCAGAAACTGGTGAAAAAATTTACCGCAGGACTAAAACGCAGGACGCGTACGGAAGACCTGGTGGCAGGGTTGTTCCTGGTCCATGGCATCGAGAAAATGGGGAGTGTAATGCTCGACGTCAGCGAGGCAATTATATCCGCAAACCTTGGACAGCCCATCAACATCGATGGCTACCATTCCCTGCGCGCCTCTATGGACCAGCTGGACAAGGAAAATAACTATTCAGACCTGGTGGTTGAGCCAATTGCAGAAACGCGTTCGGGTAGCAGTATCTCCGGTATCAGTGCGACGGGGCAGGAAGATGCCGGTTATGTGGCTATCTACAAGGACGGTAAAAAGCGCAAGTTGCGCGAGGAACGCAGGGGTCTGACAAGCTGGCAGGAAATATTTCCGGGTCTGGCGCCGAAGATTCTTTCGTATCGCAAACGCGGACAGTCGGCCGCGTTGTTGATCGAGCACCTGGCTGGACTGACTTTTGAGCAGATATTGCTGCACGAGCCGCCTCGTCTGCTCAGGCAGACCCTGAAGCAGCTGAACCTCACTCTGGGAAAGATATGGAACGGGACGCGCACCGACAAGACGGTTGCTGCCGGTTACATGCGGCAGCTCTCGAAGCGCCTGGAAGAGGTGTATGCCATCCATCCGGAATTTCGCCAGGATGGCTGCCGTATCTGCGGCAAACCGGTCCCTTCGTTTGGTGCGTTGCTGAAGCGGGCACACAGCCTCGAGGCTGGTATCAGGGCGCCATTTTCGGTCTATATTCACGGTGATTTCAATGTGGATAACATCATCTACGATCCGCTGGAGAAGAAAATCAACTTCATCGACCTGCACCGTTCGCGCTACATGGACTACGTGCAGGACGTATCGGTTTTCATGGTGTCCAATTACCGTCTGCAGATTTTCGATGCTCCATTGCGCAGGCGTATCATGCTACTGACGCAGGATTTTTACCGCTTCGCAGCAGCCTACGCCAGGGACTCCGGGGACCGGACATTCGAGCACCGCCTGGCCCTTGGGCTGGCGCGTTCGTTTGCCACGTCCACACGCTTCATCCTTGACAAGTCACTGTCATGCGCCATGTTCCTGCGTGCCCGTTACCTGCTCGAGCAGGTGCTGGCCGCAGATATTGACGATCCGGCCTCGTTCCACGTTCCGGTCAGGGAGATTTTCATTGGCTGAATACAGAGTTGGTGTGGTTGGCATTGCGGGGAAGTGGTCCACGGAAGCCCTGGCCGATGCCGTTGAGGAAAGAACCGGTTACCGACTGGTGATTGATATGGGTGAAGTCAGTCTCGATCTGGATCGGCAGCGCCTGATATTCCGGGACCAGGATCTATGCCAGCTGGATGCGCTGATTATCAAGAAGATCAGTGCCAGCTACAGTCCTGCAACGCTGGATCGCCTGGAACTGCTGCGTGTCGCCGAACAGGCCGGCGTCCGGGTGTTCAGTCGGGCGGTGAATATCCTGCGTTTGATCGATCGCCTGAGTTGCACGATCACCCTGCGCAACGCCGGCATTCCAATGCCGGCAACCCGGGTTACCGGGAATCCGGAGGCCGCGTTAACTGCCGTGCAGGATTTTGGTAGTGCTGTTTTCAAGCCGCTGTATTCCACCAAGGCCCGTGGTATGTGTATTATCGACGCCGACCAGGATCAAACCGGGATCGAACGTGAAATTTTCGCTTTTCAGGCAGAAAATCCCATGATGTATATCCAGCAGAAGGTAGCGTTACCGGGGCGGGACCTGGGAATGGTGTTTCTGGGTGGTGAGTACCTTGGTTCCTATGCCAGGGTGTCGGGGGGGGATGCCTGGAATACGACCATACACAGCGGGGGACGGTATGCTGAACATACGCCACCGGATACGGTGATTGAGCTTGCACAACGTGCCCAGGCGTTGTTCGATATGGACTTCACCACGGTCGATGTAGCCGAAACGAACTTCGGCCCGATTGTCTTCGAGGTATCTGCCTTTGGCGGATTCCGCGGAGCTCTGGAAGGTATCGGCATCGATGCCGCCGCTTTGTATGCAGACCATGTGCTGCGTCAATTAGCGTAAGGAAGAAAAGGAAACAACGATGGCCTACACGGTAGAGTCCGATGCGCATGCACTACTGAACGATACGCAGTTATGTGCTGATGAACTGCATCTTGCAGTCGGTGGATGCATGCTGAGGGTGCGTTCCGGTTCGGCTGAACTTCTGGCGGAGCTTGGCGATTATTTTTCGCATGTTATCGGTGAAAAAGTGACACCCGACATCGACATCCTTGCCATCGAACGCGATGCGCCGGAGCTGGGGATGGATTTCATCGACTGGCAACGCGAACCGGGCAAGACCGGGCGCAAGGATTCCTATGTGGACCTGCCGGGCGGGCGTCTTGTTCGCAAGGTGCGCACCGGCATGGTTTTCCTGCAGAGTGAGCGCTACCGGATCGCCGCCGGACCGTGCAGGAAGTACATTAATCAGGTGGTCAACTTTATCAATTCCCAGTATATGAACTGGCTACAAAACCGGGGCTGGTTGATTTGCCATGCTGCGGGGCTCGTCTACCGGGGCAAAGGGCTCGGGATCGCCGGATTTTCCGGCGGTGGCAAGTCCACCCTGATGCTGCATTTGCTGGGCAACGACGAAGTGTCTTACCAGAGTAACGATCGTTTATTCATCCGCAAGGAGTCTGACCGGACTCTGACACGCGGAATACCGAAGTTACCGCGCATCAATCCGGGTACCATCGTCCATAATCGGAAATTGCACAGGCTCATTCCCGAACAGCAGCGCGAAGCCTTGCTACAGTTGCCAGGCGCGGAGCTTTGGGAGCTCGAGGAAAAATATGATGTTCATATCGACCAGGTGTATGGTCCCGGGCGGATCGTGCCGGAGGCCAGGCTGGCAGCTTTCCTGATACTCGACTGGCGGCGGGACGCCGGACTGGAGCTGCAAGTCGAGCGGGTGGACCTGGTTGCACAGCGCACCCTGTTGAGTGCACTGATGAAATCTTCGGGTCCGTTCTACCAGTACCCGGATGGCACGTTCCAGGAGGATACGGCAGGCTTCGATGAATCTGCCTATCTGGACGCACTTGAAAACACCCCTGTCTATGTCGCCAGGGGACGGGTTGATTTTTCCGCCATGTCAGACCGTTGCCTGCTGGAGTTGCTGGCCTGACCATTACGCGAGGTAACATGACCATGACACGTGAACTCCTGCTTCTTCGGCACGGCAAGTCCGACTGGAGTACCGGTGTTGATGATTACATTCGCCCGCTGAAGGATCGCGGCAAGCGCGATGCCCAGCGTATCGGAACATGGCTCGCGCAGCAGCGAATAAAGCCCGGACTCGTCGTTACATCACCGGCGGAGCGCGCCCTGGTCACGGCCCAGAAAATATGCAAGGCCATGGGGGACGGGGACCAGGGTATCCGCGAGGACAGGCGTGTCTACGCGGCAGGACTCAACGAGTTGCTCAAGGTGCTCGGTGATTGTTCGCAGGATGCAGACCGGGTCATGCTGACAGGCCACAACCCGGGGCTGGAGGAACTGCTGGTCTGGCTGGCGAGAGATGCCGTTCCGGTGCCGGACGATGGCAAACTGCTGCCGACAGCGACGCTGGCGAGGTTACAGATGCCGACTGACTGGCGAGCGCTGACAGCCGGATGCGCCCGCCTGGAATCCATTACACGTCCTGGAACGCTGCCGAGAAAATTTCCCTATCCTGCACCGGATGGCGAGGAACGGCGCGATCGGCCCGCGTACTACTATACCCAGTCGTCCGTGATCCCGTATCGTGTGCGTAACGGTAAACCGGAGGTGCTGGTCATATCGTCCAGCAAAAAACACCACCTGGTGGTCCCGAAAGGCATTAAGGAGCCGGGGCTTTCCGCCCGGGAATCCGCTGCGAAAGAGGCACTGGAGGAGGCGGGCATCGAAGGCGATGTGGCGGAAACCGCAGTCGGTAATTATACCTATAGCAAATGGGGTGCGACCTGTACGGTGACGGTGTATCCCATGAAAGTAACCCGTCTCATACCGGAAGAGGAGTGGCAGGAACGTCACCGGGGACGTCAGTGGCTGAGCCTGAAAAGAGCTGCACGGCAACTGAAACAGAAGGAGTTGAAGCCGCTGGTGAAAAGACTGGGAGCCGTGTTGTAGTCCGCAATGGCCAGATTGATTGCAGCACTGATTCGACATGGCGACTATCGACAGTTGCCGGATACTCCCAGCGCACACCAGCCCTATCCACTCAGCAGCGAAGGTGAAAACCAGGCGCGGGCAGGTGCGCAGCTTCTGCATGACATGATGGTGAAGAATGGCTGGGTGCTGGAGCCCTGCATCGATTCATCGCGTATGTTGCGTGCCTGGCAGACTGCGACGATATTTGCGGACCGGCTTGCGGGACTGGCTTCATCCACACCGGTTATAAAGAGCTATGACGAATTGGCTGAAAGAGGCGTCGGCTGCCTCGCCAACCTCACGCTTGCACAGATAGAGGTCATTCTGCGGCAGGATCCACGTTTCCCTGATCCACCTGCCGACTGGAAGGTGGATAGCTACTACTGCCTGCCATTACAGGGCGCGGAATCTCTCATGCAGGCTGGTGAGCGGGTGGCTACACACCTGGTTCGATCCATGGCGGCATTGCCGCCGGACGAGCATGACAGGGTAAAGATCTTTACCGGGCACGGTGCAGCTTTTCGTCATGCAGCATGTCATCTTGGCGTGCTGGATTTCGGGCAGATCAGGCAACTGAGTATGTATCATTGTCAGCCCGTAATGATCGAGTATTTGTCCACAGGGCAATGGCGTCATGCAGCGGGAGAATGGAAAGTCCGCTCCGGGTATAGCCCGTTTACAGACTAGGTGAGCGTCATGCAATTGAAAAACTCCCACAAGTACCTTCCACGTTACAAGGGTGAATCATGGATTGAAGCCTGCCTTCCGAAGCAGGGGCAGGTCTGGATGCCGGGAAAACGACACGCCGTTAAAAAAGATAAATACCATAGTGCCGCCTACGCGCAGGAAATGAGCAAGGCTATCGGGCAGGACCCATGGAAATGGCCGAAGCGTAGCCTGTATTTCATTTCCGACATGCACGCTGATGCAGATGCCTTCATTGCCTCTCTGGTGGCCTCGGGTGGCGTGAAAAAAACCGGGCCGCGAGACCGGGATTTCAGGCTCACCAAAGCCGGGCGGAAGGCACGCTTTCTCATTGGTGGTGATTGTTTTGACAAGGGTCCGGATACGTTGCGCTTGCTGGATGTCATGCGCGTTCTGATTGACCGCGGCGGGGATGTGCAGTTACTGGCAGGTAATCATGATATCCGCATGCTGGTCGGAATAATGAAGGTCGGGATGAAACCAGACCCGAGAATTGATCATTTTTTCATTCGTATGGGACCCAAGATGGTTCCCTTTCTGAGCGAAATCCGTGACCGCTATCTGACGGGAAAACATGCATTGCGTGGTGTGCCCGATAGCCGCGAGTGTAGACGCTTGCTGTATCCCCCGAAAAGCTGGTTTCGGGAGTTCCCACAGCTGGCCGCATGGGCGATGCCGGATTCGACAATCGAACGCGAAGTGGAGAGATTGCGCAGGAAGATGGGGCATTTTGAAGCGGATTGCGAGAAGGCAGGGCTTTCCCGGCGCATGGTGTACGCGGCGGCGAAGAAATGGCATGAGCTGTTTTTACGCCCGAAAGGTGAGTACGCGTGGTTTTATAAACGCATGCAGCTTGCATACCGTGAAGGTTCCTTTATTTTTGTGCACGCCGGTATCGATGACAGAATGGCCCGACTGATCAGTGAAAAAGGCGTGAAGCGTATCAATCGAAAATTCCGCAAGCAGATGTACCGGGATCCATTCGACTTTTACTATGGCCCCATGGCGAATATCATTCGTACCAAGTATCGTCCGGTGGACCGGCCCCTGACCCGGCACGGCGTCAGGCTGCTTAGAAAAAATAGTCATATACACGCTATTGTTCATGGACATCGTAACCTGCTGCACGGGCAACGCGTCATGTTGAGGAAAGGCATCGTTAACTTTGAGTGTGATACCACGCTGGATCGTAATTCAAGGAAAAAAGAGGGGCTTGAAGGACCGGGCGCGGCGGTTACCATCTTCAGGCCCGAAGGGCTGGTGATGGGAGTCAGTACTGACTATCCTTATATCAAGGTATTTGAACCGGCATCGATCAACCATCAGGCTGCCATTTCCGGACGTACATAAGGTGTCAAGCGGGAATGCCGGCAACGGATTTATAACAGCATGAGAAGAGGAAAAAGAAGTTTCCGCCACCAGTCATTGCAGGATAAAAAATCCATCCGGGATATTCTGGAAGCGATCACCAGCGGTGTGGCCAAAGGCAAGATCAGCTTTAGTGATGAAGATGACAAAATTGTCATGCGACCGGAGGGGCTGCTGGATCTGAAAATAACCGCGACCCAGGAAGAGAATCGCAACCGGTTCAATATTCGCATAAGCTGGCAGGTAGAAGAGAAAACAGTGAACCGGAAGAAGCAACTGTCTGTGAAGTGATATTTTGATGTTTACGGTGGTGAGGCTGTAAACTGCCCGTGTACAAGCCTCAGAAAGCCGGTTAATGGGCGCATAAAATAGTGTTGAGAATTTTTACAGAACCATGCTACATTACCAGCCATGCGCGCGATCATAACCAGGCATTATAAAACGCTGATTAATGCGTCTGAGCAGATCCTGGGCTGGGGTGACTCACCGCGTGACAAAGGCTGGATGGCTGATGTCGAGTTTGTCAGCTCCCGGTTTCAGGAACACGAAATCCATTTCGATGCCGTGTACTCAAGCGATCTGGAACGATCCCGGCAGACTGCAATGTTTCACGCCCGGCTCCTTGGCATACATATTATCCACGATACGCCGGCGCTGAATGAGGTCAACTACGGGAAGCTGTACAAGAAGAAGAAAAAGTGGGTGGCCGAACACTATCCACGGCACAAGAAAGATCCGGATCTGGTCTATCCTGACGGGGAGAGTTTTCGTCAGATGCAACAGCGCAGTGTTGATCATCTCGCCGGCATGGCAAAGAGACATCCGGAGGAAACGGTTCTCATTGTCGTGCATGCCGGGGTAATAAGAGGGCTGGTCAGCCATTTTCTTGGCCTGAACTATGCGGATAATCTCAAACACAAAATCTCACACCGCTATATCGGGGATTTCCGGTTTGACGGGGAAAGCTGTGTGTGTTACGACGAGCTGGGTAGAACTTCCGGATTTGTCGGTGATGGCGCCATTGAGATACCCTTTTCCTGTCCGGTTGCAGAAGCTCCTGTGATTTCTGCAAGACTGCAGTCTGCGCCGAAAATTTCCACCCGGCCGGCCGGAAGTATCTGATTCGGCCTATACGTCACTTTCGCCGGGTTCCTCGTTCCCGGCTACTTCTTTTTCCTCGGGTACGACGGCTTTCGCCATTCTCTTGGCGAAGTAGTAGATCCGTTTCAGTTTTTCGATAATATCGATCTCCAGCGTGTAGGCCGCCAGCCGGTTTGGTTCTTCGGCAACCAGGCGCCGGGTTTCGTGCATGGCTGCGGACTCCATCAGGCGACTGATATCAGATTTCATGGCAATGACTTCCTGGGCCGCTTTCTGATCATTTTCCATGACAGCATCAATGGCCAACTCAGTGGAAATCGATACTACGTGATGCAGTTTGTACAGTACCTCGCGCGTTTCCTCGCTGATCGACACCTGTGTCGAGATTCTCTCATTGCCAAGATAGACCATGTCGGTTTCGATGATGTCGCCAATATTTTCCAGATCGTTGGAGGCGGCCATGAGGTTGACAAGTGCCCGGGTCTGCTGCTCCGTCAATTCATTCTGGCTGACCTGCCCCAGGTAGGTCACGATGTGGCCATGCAGGATATCGACGTCGTCATCGATCCGGGCAATATCTTTCAGCATCATCCGGTCACCGGTGGAGATGGCAGGCATGATGTCCCGCAACATTTCCTTGACGAGCTTACCCATGTGGCCGATCTCGAGGCGAACCCGGTCAAGCGCCAGCGAGGGGGTATCGAGAAGTTCCTCATCGAGATATTTTGGCCCGGTGACTTTTGCTTCTTCGACCGGTTTATCCGGAACCAGTCTCTCCACCAGGCGGGCGAACTGGCCGGTAAAGCCGATAAACAGCAATGTATTCGCAATATTGAAAATAGTATGGGCATTGGCGATCTGCCGCGGCGTTTCGGCAGCCAGCCTGCTGGTACCCGATAATTCCGCATGTGCCGGTGACAACAGGGTGACGACTTCTGCGAGGTAGGGGATTAAGCCGATCCATACCAGCACACCGAACACGTTGAACAGCACATGCACAACGGCGGCTCGCACGGCCTCGCGGGGTTTTCCGATCGCGGCAAGCATGGCAGTAACGCAGGTGCCGATATTGGCTCCGAAGGCGAGTGCAATACCGGCTTGCAGGGTAATAAAACCCTGGGCGGCCATGACGATGACGATGCCCGTGGTGGCCGAGGACGACTGGATCAGAGCGGTAAAACCGGCTGCCACCAGGATCCCGATTAGCGGGTTGTCCATATGGGACATCAGGTCGAGAAAAGGCTGGTAGCTGCGCAGGGGACTCATGGCGTCACTCATAACGCTCATGCCGAAGAATATCAGTCCAAGTCCCATCAGCATGTTGCCGTACTGCCTGATCTTTTCCTGTCTGGAGAAGAACAGCATGCCGAACCCGCCCGCGATCATCAGCAGGGCGAATTTTGTTACTTTGAAAGCGACGATCTGGGCGGTAATCGTGGTGCCGATATTGGCCCCCATGATGACACCAACGGATTGGGCCAGTGACATCAGTCCGGCCGTAATGAAACCCACGACCAGTACCGTAGTGACTGACGAGGACTGGATGATGGCGGTCACGAAAGCCCCGGTTGCCGCTCCCATGATGCGGTTGCTTGTGAGTTTTGCCAGGATGGTCTTCATGCGCTCGCCGGCGACAGCCTTGAGCGCCTCCGCCATCTGGTCCATGCCAAACAGAAACAGGGCCAGACCGCCGAGCAGCTTCATGCCCATGTCCCACCAGCTGATTCCGCTGTCTGCCCCGGATGCGGCGAACGCCGGACTTACCGAGAATACCGCCATGACGGCAAAGGTGGTCAACAGGTTACGGGACGACGAACAAGCTGGAGTTGTGAAACGGAAGCGGCTGAACATTGTTATTACCCCGAAAATTGTTTGCCATCGCCGGGTGGATGAAATCGGGGCCGGATCCGATGCTGCAGGAGTCAGTCCCTGTTGTCAGGTGATGCCGTTTTGTCAGGACTGATGTTTTTCGCCATTCTTGACGATCATGACCGGCACCGGCGCCAGGCGTACGATCTGTTCTGCCTTGGAGCCCAGCATGGCGCGAGCGAGTCCGGTCCGACCCTGGCTACCCATAATGATCATGCGCGCGTGGATTTTTTTCGCCGCCTCCAGAATCCGGTTGACCGGTAGCCCGACAACCAGCATGGTCGCCGCGTGTTCCAGGGCCGGCAATCCGGAATGTTGTCTCTGCATCCGGTGAACAAATTCATCCAGCATCTCGGCAGCAACGTCCTCCATGCGTCGCAGCTGTTTGTTTCTTCCCTTGACTGAATAATAGCCGGGTGCTTCCCCTGGATCATGGACAACATGCAGTATAACGAGCTTGTTGCCCAGTGTTTTTGCCAGTTCGGCCGCGCACAGCAGCGCCGACTCGGAATGAGATGAAAAATCAACGGGGACCAGGATTGGTTGGTTTTTTTCTGCGGTGGCCAAGATCGAAATTCACTCGCTGTACTTGAGACGGTTGTGAAAATGATTCAGGAGCTTCTTGCGCAACTTGGACTGCTGGTG
>JAUXGZ010000074.1 GCA_030621785.1 Gammaproteobacteria bacterium
GCGTCGCCCTTACAAGGCGAATGTCGGGGGTTCGATCCCCTCAGCACCCACCAAGGTTATGGAGCGGTAGTTCAGCTGGTTAGAATACCGGCCTGTCACGCCGGGGGTCGCGGGTTCGAGTCCCGTCCGCTCCGCCACCTGTAGATACGGGCGCCCTTGTCGGGCGCCCTTTTTATTTTCGGATAACTAACAGCACGCGAGAAGAACTATCATGTTGCAAGCAATGCGCGATCGGGTCATGGGCTGGATGGGCTGGGTCATCATGGGGCTGATCATCATGACCTTCGCCCTGTTCGGATTGGGTTCCTATCTGCAGGACGAAGTCCTGAACTACGTCGCCAAAGTGAATGATGTGGAAATTTCGCCGGCTGAACTGCAGTTGGCGTACCAGCAACAGCGTGATCGCATGGAACAGGTGCTTGGCAGTGCGTTCGATCCCTCTGTGCTCGACGAGAAAGAGCTCAGGAAGAGTGCGCTGGAGGGGGTGATTCGTCGGCAGCTCCTGTCGCAGGAAGCTGCGAAAGAAGGACTGACGATCAGTGACGACTTGCTGGCGATGAATATCCAGTCTGTTCCGAATCTGCAGGTAGACGGAAAGTTTTCCGAGGACAGGTATCAGCAGGCACTGTTTCAACGGGGACTGACTCCCGCCGGTTTCGAATACGACACGCGCAGGCTGTTGCAGGCCGAGCAGCTGACGAGCGGGCTGACGCAAAGTGCGTTTGTAACCGCAGCCGAACTGGACCGGGCCTACCGCCTGCAGGCGCAGAAGCGCGGCTTTGCATACCTGGTGGTGCCTGCAAGTACCTTCGAGGAAAAGATTCAGGTCAGCGACGAGCAGGTGAAGGCATACTACGATGCCCACACGGATGATTTCATGGTCCCGGAACGGGTGCGCCTTTCCTGGGTC
Organism: Gammaproteobacteria bacterium; assembly: GCA_030621785.1. Taxonomy (GTDB): domain Bacteria; phylum Pseudomonadota; class Gammaproteobacteria; order DSM-19610; family DSM-19610; genus Thiogranum. The sequence goes on from JAUXGZ010000074.1 coordinate 911, forward strand.
GAACTTTCCGGTGCAGATCTGAGCAAAACAATCGAGATTGGCGAAGACGAACTTCTTGCGTACTACGAGGCGAAAAAAGATTCGCTTGCCAGCAAGGAACAGCGCAAGGCCAGCCATATTCTGATTATGGTGACGCCGGACGCCGACAAGGATGTGATCGGGGAAAAGCGCAAGCTGGCCGAGGATCTGCTGCAACAGATTCGTGACGGTGCCGATTTTGCCGAACTCGCGAAGGAACATTCCAATGACCCCGGTTCTGCAGCTTCGGGGGGCGACCTGGGTTACTTTGCGCGTGGCGTCATGGTGCCTGAGTTCGATGAAGTCGCATTCAGCATGGAGCCGGGTCAGGTATCGGATGTGCTGCGAACCCAGTTCGGTTTCCATATCATCCGGTTGGACGATGTGCGTGGCGAAAAGATACCGACACTTGAAGAGTCGCGCGAACAGCTGGTTGCCGAGCTTCAGCAGCAGTCCGTGGATGATCTGTTCTACGAGCAGCTGGAACAGTTGACGGATCTTGCCTACGAACACCCCGAATCCCTGGAATCGATCGGTGACGAGATGGGGCTGGAAATCAGTACCAGTGACTGGATTACCGGACAGGGCGGGCCGGGCATCGGGCAGTATTCCGGTGTTGCGGCGATAGCTTTCAGCGAAGATGTGCTGGAGCAGGGTAACAACAGCGAGCCGATCGAGGTTGAGCCCAATCTGGCCGTGGTTGTGCGGGTCGAGGAACGGGAAGTTGCGAGGCCGTCGATGCTCGACGAGGTCAGAGACCGCATCGTCGCGATTGTGACGCAGCAGATGGTCCGGGAACAGGCGCGGGTCAGGGGGCAGGAACTGCTGAAGGAAGTCGAGCAGGGCATTTCCCTGGAAGAACTGAAGGATGATGAGACGCTGACTTTCAAAAAGGCCGAAGGCGTCGAACGTGGTGCAGAGGGATATAACCCCGAGGTGATTGCGCACATTTTCAAACTGCCGCGGCCATCCGGAGACACCCCGGTGCTGCAGGGTGTGGAACTGAAAAACGGAGACTATACCGTTGTGCGGCTCACCCGGGTTGAAGACGGTGATCCGGCCAGTATGCCGGAAGAGGTCCGCGATCAAATGCGTAGTGGACTGGAAAATATCCGGCGCACAGCCACCCTGGCGGCCTTCGTGGCGGATCTTCGCGAGCGTGCCGACATCGTGATTCGACGGGATTCCGAATAGACGCGGCTACCCGTCGGGCCTGCTGATGCGACTCAAACTATACTGGCAGATCCTGATTGCACTGGTGCTGGCTGTGATTGCCGGCAGTCTGAGCGGCACCGAAGGTTCTTTTCTCGGCGTGCACTGGTACCCGGTGTACAAGTTTCTCGGCACGCTGTTCATGAACGCCCTGAAGATGATCATCGTTCCGCTGATCGTCTCATCCATCATCACCGGTGTCGGCGGGATGGGGAATACGCAGAACCTCGGGCGCATGGGTGGCAAGACGCTGCTCTTCTATTCGGTCAGCAGTCTGCTGGCTATTCTTACCGGCCTGCTGTTCGTCAATCTTTTCAATCCCGGAATCGTCGATGGTGAGCCGGCGAAGGCGATACTCGGGCTGGATGCGGCGGCTTTCGCCGAAGTCGCGGACAAGGTTCAGGGCCACTCGGCAGCCGACCTGAGCGGTATCTTTCTCAGCATGGTTCCGCCTAATATCATTGCAGCGGCCGCCAACGGCCAGATGCTGGGGCTGATTTTTTTCAGCTTGCTGTTTGGCTATTTCATGACTCGCATCGACCGGGAATCCGGTGATCTGCTGAACCGTTTCTGGAGTGGCATTGCCGATGTCATGATGGGTATCACCATGCTGGTGATGAAATTTGCGCCCCTGGGTGTGTTTGGCCTGGTAGCCAAAACGGTGGCGGGTATCGATGCCGACCAGATGGATGATCTTGTCGTCTCCCTGGGCACCTTCACGCTGACGGTGTTGCTGGCGCTGGCGGTACATGTCTTCGTGACCATGCCGGTATTGCTGGTTACGGTCGCCAGGGTGAACCCGGTGAAACATTTCAGAGCGATGCTGCCGGCCATGCTGACTGCATTTTCTACCGCGTCGTCCTCCGCCACGCTGCCACTCACCATGGAGTGTGTGCGCGATAACGCCGGCGTATCTAATCGAACGGCGAGTTTCGTCTTGCCACTGGGGGCAACGGTGAACATGGACGGTACTGCCCTCTATGAGTGTGTGGCGGCCATGTTCATCGCCCAGGCCTACGGACTGGAATTGAGCTTCGTTACCCAGTTCACGGTGGTGTTGGTTGCGCTGCTGACATCCATCGGAGTGGCCGGTATACCGGCAGCAAGCCTGGTGGCGATCACCATCATTCTGACCACCATCGGCCTTCCCGCCGAGGCCATCGGCCTGATTCTCGCGGTAGACCGCATACTGGATATGTTCCGCACGTCGGTAAACGTGTTCAGTGACTCCTGCGGTGCCGTCCTGATCGCAAAAACCGAAGGTGAGAAAAATATTCTGCAGTAGGCTTCCTACTCGCCGAGTGGCGGCATTCCGGTGGTGTTGTAGCCGGCGTCCACATGGGTGACTTCGCCGGTAATACCGGAGGCAAGATCCGAGCACAGAAAGGCTGCAGCGTTGCCGACTTCGTCGGTGGTTACATTGCGTCGCAGCGGGGCACTGCGTTCCATGAGAGTCAGCATTTTACGGAAGTTGCTGATGCCGGCCGCGGCCAGGGTGCGGATCGGCCCGGCCGAAATGGCATTCACCCGGATGCCATCGGGCCCCAGGCTCTGTGCCATATAGCGCACATTGGCTTCCAGGCTGGCCTTGGCCAGCCCCATCACATTGTAGTTGGGCATGGCTTTCTCGGCACCATAGTAGCTCATGGTCAGCAGGGAGCCATCGCGTCCCTCCATCATGCGGCAACCGGCCTTGGCCAGTGCGGAAAAACTGTAGGAACTGATTTCGTGGGCGACGCGGAAGCCTTCCCGGCTGACCGACTCCAGGTAGTCGCCTTCCAGTTCGGTGCGCGGGGCGAAGGCGACCGAGTGAACGATAATGTCCAGATGATCCCAGTAGTTGTCCAGATGATCGAAGACTGCTTCGATTTCTTCATCGTTGGAGACGTCACAGGGTACGGTTATTTCGGTGCCGCATTCGCCGGCCAGCTTTTCCACCCGGTCACGTAGTTTCTCGTTCTGGTAGGTGAAGGCAAGCTCTGCGCCTTCCCGTTGCATGGCTTTGGCGACGCCCCAGGCGATAGACCGGTTACTGGCGAGTCCCACGATGAGTGCACGTTTGCCGCTTAGAAATCCCATAGCTGCCTCCGACCTTGGTTTAGTTGTCCGTTGTCCTGTGCTGTTCCTAAAGGTACCGGAAAAAGACCGGGACTGGAAGGCCTGTGAAACTCTTCCATCGCCCCCTATAATGCGTGCGCATGCATGCGCTCCAATCGCTGTTTCGCTCTCCGGCCGGTTTTTCCCGATGGATACCCTGCCTGTTGATGGTGACATGGCTGGCTGCTTGTGACGGCCAGCCATGGAATAGCCCCTATCCGCCGGAGCAGGCAGGGCAGAATATTCTCTATGCTTCGTTCAGTGAACGGCCCAAGCATCTCGACCCGGCACAGTCTTATAGTTCCAACGAGGTCGTATTTACCGGCCAGGTGTACGAGCCTCCGCTGCAATATCATTTTCTCAAGCGTCCTTACCAGCTGGTGCCTCTGACGGCGGTCGAAATGCCGCGGCCCTATTACCTGGACAGCGAAGGCCGGCGGCTGGCGGATGATGCTGCAACCGGGGATATCGCGGAAAGTATTTACGAGATTGAGATACACCCGGGTATTCGCTACCAGCCACACCCGGCGTTTGCGAAAAACGGGCAGGGAGACTTCCTGTACCACGACCTGGACGAGGCCGACCTCGACGGGGTCAGCCGTCTGGCCGATTTTCCCGTAACCGGTACTCGCGAGCTGACTGCGGCGGACTATGTTCACCAGATCAAACGCCTGGCGCACCCGCGGCTGAATTCCCCGATCTTCGGCCTGATGTCGGAATATATTGTCGGCCTCCGTGAATATGCGGAAACCCTGAAACAGGCTTATGAGAAGAAACAGGAACGGCAGCCGGCCCCGGTTTTTCTGGACCTGAAGGAATATCCGCTCGAAGGCGTCGAGGTTCTGGATCGCTACCGTTACCGCGTTCGCATCCAGGGCAAGTATCCACAGTTCCTGTACTGGCTGGCGATGCCGTTTTTTGCGCCGGTTCCCTGGGAGGCCGATGTGTTCTATACCCAGCCGGGGATGAAGGAACGCAATATCACTCTGGACTGGTATCCAGTAGGTACCGGCCCTTACATGCTGACAATAAACAACCCCAATCGCCAGATGGTGCTGGAGAAAAACCCGCAGTTTCACGGTGAACGCTATCCGGCCGAAGGCGCGCCGGGCGACCGGGAAGCCGGTCTGCTGCAGGATGCCGGTCGCGAACTGCCGCTGATCGACAAGGTCATCTACAGTCTGGAGAAGGAAGCCATACCCTACTGGAACAAGTTCCTGCAGGGCTATTACGATACTTCAGGAGTCAGTTCCGACAGTTTTGACCAGGCTATCCAGATCGGATCGGGTGGTGATATCTCCCTGACACCGGCAATGCAGGCCAAGGGCATACAGATCAGTACCGCGGTTTCCACTTCGGTCTACTACATGGGCTTCAATATGCTCGATCCGGTGGTGGGCGGTGACTCTGAACGGGCGCAATTGCTGCGCCAGGCTATCTCCATTGTGATGGACTACGAGGAATACATTTCCATTTTTGCCAACGGGCGTGGAATCCCGGCGCAGAGTCCGTTGCCACCCGGCATATTCGGTCACCTGGACGGCCGGGAAGGCATGAATTCCTACGTCTATGAGTGGACACAACACGGACCAAAGCGTAAACCGGTTTCGGTAGCCCGGAAATTGCTGGCCCAGGCCGGTTATCCGGCTGGCAGGGACGTCAGCACCGGTAAACCGCTGGCGTTGTACCTGGATACCACCGGCGGCGGACCGGACGACTCTGCTCGTTTAAGCTGGATTCGCAAGCAGTTCGCCAAGCTGGATATCCAGTTGCAGATACGCAGTACCGATTACAACCGTTTTCAGGACAAGATGCGCAAGGGAACGGCGCAGATATTCCAGTGGGGGTGGAACGCCGACTACCCGGATCCTGAGAATTTCCTGTTCCTTCTGTACGGAAAAAACAGCAAGATCGAGCACAATGGTGAGAATGCGGCCAATTACCGTAGCGACGAGTTCGACGCACTGTTCGAAGACATGAGAAATATGGACAATGGTCCCGGGCGCCAGCAGGTGATTAACCGTATGATCGATATTCTGCGCCACGATGCGCCCTGGGTCTTCGGCTTTCATCCCAAACAGTTCATGCTTTACCATGACTGGTATCACAACGCCAGGACCAACCTGATGGCCAACAATACACTGAAGTACCGGCGTATCGATCCGCAGTTGCGTGATCAGAAGCGTGCGCAATGGAACCAGCCGCTGGTCTGGCCACTCGGTCTGCTGTTGCTGTTGCTGGTAGCTGCAGTTGTCCCGGCGGTGGTCGGGTATCTGCGCCACGAAAAGCAGACGGCGAAACGCTGATGCTGGCCTATCTTGTTCGCAGGATTCTGTATGCATTGCCGATTCTGATCGGCGTGAACCTGATCACCTTTGTGCTGTTTTTCGTCGTTAATACTCCCGATGACATGGCACGCATGCACCTGGGTATGAAGCGAGTGACACCGGAAGCCATCGAAAAGTGGAAAGTCGAGCGCGGCTACGACCGACCGTTGCTGTATAACCGGCAAGCAGAAGGGTCCGGAAGCCTGACGGATACCATCTTTTTCGATAAATCGGTTCGCTTGTTCGCTTTCGATTTTGGCGCCTCGGATTCGGGCCGTAATATCGGTGAGGATATCAGTCAGCGCATGTGGCCGAGTCTGGCCATTGCCTTGCCGGTGTTTCTCATCGGCCTGCTGGTGTACATCAGTTTTGCGATGCTGCTGGCCTTTTTTCGCGGCAGCTATCTGGATATTTCCGGTGTCGTGCTGTGTGTCGTTCTGATGTCGATATCCGGTCTGTTCTATATCATCGGTGGCCAGTATCTGTTCAGCAAAATACTTCACCTGGTTCCTGTTTCCGGTTATGAACCTGGCTGGCTGGCGTGGCGCTTCGTTTTGTTGCCGGTTGCCATTGGCATCTTTGCCGGTATCGGCTCCAGTAGTCGCTGGTACCGGACGATTTTTCTCGAGGAGATCAATCGCGATTATGTACGCACGGCGCGGGCCAAGGGTCTGCCGGAACTGCGCCTGCTGTTCCGGCATGTATTGAAAAATGCCATGGTTCCCATCCTGACCGGTGTGGTGGTGGTACTGCCGACCCTGTTCATGGGGAACCTGATTCTTGAATCCTTTTTTGGTATACCGGGGCTGGGTGCCTATACCATCGAAGCTATCCAGAATCAGGATTTTGCTATTGTGCGTGCCATGGTTTTCCTCGGTTCAGTGCTGTATATCCTCGGCCTGCTGCTGACGGACCTGTCCTATACACTGGTCGATCCGAGGATACGCCTGTCATGATCCAGCCGGTAATCCTGTGGACAGATGCGCTGGTGTTCCTGCTGACGGCGGTGGTGCTGGCCTTTGCGCTCTATGCCCGGCGTCGGGAACATCTGCGCGCTCCCTGGCGTGAGGTAGTACGCAGTCGTATGGCCGTGGCTTCGCTGGTTGTTCTGTGTGTCTACGCGGTAACCGGGTTGCTGGACTCGGTGCATTTCCGGCAGGCCCTTGAGATGCAGGAAGGCCAGGTAGAAGTGCAGTATTCGGGCGAGGTGACCAGCCTGCTGGATCTGTTGCTGGGCCCGATGCGCAGCCAGGACGAGAAGACCTATTCGGCCCCGTTCGCTACCCGGCTGTTTACCAAGGAAACCGTGATCGGACCCGACGGCGAAAAATCGCGGACCTGGCCGCGCCTGAAATATGGCGGCGTACACCTGGATGATCCGGCCACGCAGAAGGGGCCGGATATCGCGCGGCGGGTTGCAAGGGCTGCCAGCGAATCGATGCTGCTTATGTTGATCACGGGATTGCTGCTGGCCTTTCTGCTGGCGCGAAAATGGCGTCAGCCGCTTCTGCCGGTGTTGCGTGCCATGCTGCGGGGCAAGACAGATATTCCCTGGCGCACTGCCCTGGGAACCATTCTGGTATTTGTGATGGTGATTGCGCTGATCGTGAATCTGTCGGGTGCCTATCATGTACTGGGCACGGACAAGGTGGGGCAGGACGTGCTTTACCAGACCATCAAGAGCATCCGCACCGGGCTGGTGATCGGCACGTTGACCACTATGATCATGCTGCCGTTCGCAGTCATGCTCGGCATGCTGGCGGGTTATTTCCGTGGCTGGATTGATGATGTTATCCAGTACCTGTACACCACACTGAATTCTATCCCCGGGGTACTGCTGATCGCTGCAGCCGTCCTTATGATGCAGGTGTACGTGGCCAATCATCCGGAAATGTTCGAGACCATGGCGGAGCGCGCTGACGTACGTCTGCTGTTTCTGTGCCTGATCCTGGGCATTACCAGCTGGACCGGTCTGTGTCGCCTGCTGCGTGGTGAAACTCTGAAACTGCGCGAACTTGACTACGTGCAGGCGGCGGACGCTTTTGGCGTATCGAAATTCAACATACTGATGCGACATCTGTTGCCGAATCTGATGCACCTGGTACTGATTGCCGTGGTTATCGATTTCAGTGGCCTGGTGCTGGCGGAAGCCGTGCTTTCCTATGTAGGGGTCGGTGTGGACCCGACCACCATGAGCTGGGGTAACATGATTAACCGGGCACGTCTGGAGATGGCGCGTGAGCCGGTAGTGTGGTGGTCGCTGCTGGCAGCGTTCACTTTCATGTTTACGCTGGTACTGGCGGCCAACCTTTTTTCCGATGCCGTGCGTGATGCCTTCGATCCGCGCCTGAGAACACAGAGATAAGTATGCAACAAGCCTTGTTACAGGTCAGTGATCTGGCCGTACGGATTGGTCAGGGGGATGGTGCGGTTCGCCCGGTGGACGGTGTCAGTTTTGAAATCCGGCCTGGAGAGACCTTCGCGTTACTGGGCGAGTCCGGCTGCGGCAAATCCATGACAGCACTGTCGTTGCTGCGACTGCTGCCACGTCCGGCCGGAGAGATTGTGCGAGGCAGTATCCGACTGGACGGTGAGGAACTGTTGTCGCTGCCCGAGTCCGGTATGCGCGATATTCGTGGCGGGCGTATCGCCATGATCTTTCAGGAACCCATGACGTCGCTGAATCCGGTCATGACCATTGGTTACCAGATTGCCGAGAGCCTGATCGAACACAAGGGGCTTGTCGGCGGAGCTGCTCGACAGCGAGTGCTGGAACTGCTGGATGCGGTAGGGATACCGGATGCCGCGCGGCGCTACGATGAGTATCCCCACCAGCTTTCGGGCGGCATGAAGCAACGTGTCATGATCGCCATTGCATTGGCCGGTGACCCCGATCTGCTGATTGCCGACGAGCCAACCACGGCGCTGGATGTCACCATTCAGTCGCAGGTACTCGACCTGATCAGGAAATTACAGCAAGAACGGGGTATGGCGGTAATGCTGATTACCCACGACCTCGGAGTGGTGTCGGAAATGGCCGACCGGGTTGCCGTCATGTATGCCGGGCAACTGGTGGAAGTGGCCAGCCGCGATGTCTTTTTCAGCGCACCCGAACATCCCTACAGCGTAAAGCTGTTTGCCGCCGTACCGGATAGCGGCAAGCGTGAAGATCGCCTCACGGTGATTCCCGGCAGTGTGCCGCCGTTGAACCAGAGTTTCCATGGCTGCCGGTTCGCCGATCGTTGTCATCGGGCCTGGGAGCGCTGTATCAGCGAGCAACCCGGTTGGTACGAGGTGAACGACGGGCAGCAGGTGCGTTGCCATCTGGCGGATCCGGCCGGGACGATTCCGGTTGAGCGCCCGGTGGAAGCGGAAACCGGTCCGGACACTGCCTGGAGTAGAGATACTGCCGATGCCGAGGCGTTACTCGAGGTCGATGGTCTGCAGGTGCATTTTCCGATTCACCGCGGATTGTTCAAGCGTGTTGCGGGTTATGTCCGCGCAGTCGATGGCGTGAGCTTTTCCATTCCGGTGGGGCAGACGCTGGCGCTGGTGGGTGAATCCGGTTGCGGCAAGACCACCGTCGGCAAGGGTCTGCTGCAGTTGTTGAAGCCCACCGCGGGTAGCGTGCAGTTCGAGGGCCAGGAATTGACGCGTCTGAAAGGCGAGGCGCTCAGGCGAAGTCGTACCGATTTCCAGATCATTTTCCAGGACCCGTACTCCTCCATGAACCCGCGCATGAGTGTCGGCGATATTATTGCCGAAGGCATGGTTGCCCAGCGTATTGGTGACAGCCGCGAGGCGCGCCGTCAGCGTGTGGCACAGTTGCTGGAACAGGTCGGCCTGCGCAGCGAGCATGCGCGTCATTATCCACATGAGTTTTCCGGTGGTCAGAGGCAGCGCATCTGTATCGCCCGCGCACTGGCGGTGGATCCAAAGCTGATTGTCTGTGATGAACCCACCAGTGCACTGGATGTCTCGGTACAGGCCCAGATTCTGAACCTGCTGCAGGATCTGCAGCAGCAGCTGGGACTGTCCTACCTGTTTATAACGCACGACCTGTCGGTGGTTTCCTACCTGGCTGACCGCGTTGCAGTCATGTACCTGGGGCGCATCGTGGAGGAGGGCAGTGTGAGTGACGTGCTCGATAATCCGCAGCATCCCTACACCCGGGCCTTGCTGTCAGCAGTTCCACAGATCGATCAGGCTGCGAAACGTGAAATCATCCGCCTGGAAGGGGATCTACCATCCCCCTCGCATCCGCCGGCGGGTTGCCACTTCCATCCGCGCTGCCCGATTGCAGAACCCGGATGCAGTCACAGCTATCCTCCGGTTACGCAGCTATCAGCGAGTCATACGGTGCGTTGTCACCTCCAGTGATTGATCAGCCTGGATGCCAATCCGTCCGTTGGCTTCCTGTTAGTACCCGGACGACCGGGACGGGCAAGAAACGACGCATTTCGGACAATCAGGATTTGCTGACATTCCCCTCTCACACGACACCAAAACACTCATCTGCTAACCTGCCAGGTAACCCCAGTGACGCAAGGATGCGAACATGGCGCAGGCCGGCAAGGATGCCAGCCCGGGCGGCGGTGTTTACCGGTATGAACGCTCAATCTCAACGTGCACTTCCACATGCTCCTGCTCGACGGGGTGTACGTCGATGGCCGAGCGGGCCCGGTGTTTCGCTGGGTCAAGGCGCCCACCAGCGCCGAACTCACCCGGCGAGGAACCGTTCACCACCCGGGTGGGTAACGTCTCCGGGTTCTCACTCCATGCCGGCGTGGCGGTCCGGGCCAACGAACGTGACAAGCTTGAGCGCCTGTGCAGATATATCACTCGGCCCGCCGTCTCTGAAAAGTGCCTGTCGTTCACCGAGCATGGTCAGGTCCGCTACACCCTCAAGACCCCCTGGCGTGACGGTGCCACGCACGTAATCTTCGAACCGCAGGATTTCATCGCCCGACTCGCGGCCCTGATCCCCAAGCCCAGAGTGAACCTCACCCGTTTCCATGGGATATTCGCACCCAACAGCAAGCACCGCGCACTGATCACGCCGGCCGGACGAGGCAGGGGTGGCAAGACCACCGACGAGGCATCAGATCGAACCCCGGCCGAACGTCACATCGCTATGACCTGGGCGCAACGGCTCAAGCGCGTGTTCAACATCGACATCACCACCTGCCAGGCCTGCGGCGGCGCCATGAAAGTCATCGCCGCCATCGAAGATCCGGCGGTCATCCGAAAGATCCTCGATCACCTGGGACACAACGCGCCTGCGATCGTGCCCACCTCCTTGCCACAACCCCGGGCGCCACCCCAGGCGGAGATATTCGATTCAATCTGAATGCCCCTCGATGCTGCACCACGATCCGGCAGGGTGTCGGTCGGATCACCGACTGAAAATCGACCGAATCGAGCTGAAAGTAAACTCCGCAGTGACGCAATTCCGGGTCTACTGCCGCCAGACCAGGTCGAAAACAGCCTCTGAGGCATTCTGAGCCGAAACTCGGTAGAGTTGGATTTCATGGATTCAGTGGTTAATAAGCCCTATAAGCCGCGGATAGTGACGTTGTGCTGATGGACCTGCGCAGCTTCT
>JAUXGZ010000035.1 GCA_030621785.1 Gammaproteobacteria bacterium
GGGAATGACCATTTAGTGTCGGTTTTTGTCTTTAAGTCATTAGTTATATAAGGGGCAGCTAAAAGGCGGGAATGCGTCGACACTTGCCGTTCGGGCACAAGCTGTCGGAGTAAATCTAAATCCACCACGTATGCCGGATAGCTCGGAGACGGTGAAATTCAGAAAATGCTTATAAGAATTAACTCCATTTCGCACGGGAAAGCGGAGCCTGACTTGTAATAATGCGCCCGCACCCGAGCAACCAGGGCGAAAAACTGGGATATGTCCGCGATCCGACTAAAACGAGGGCCGGGACTGTCTGGGGCAGATGCCCCTGTTTTCTGCTTACAGCGAGCACCAACGAGCCTATAACTTGTGGGTCAATTTGTAGGTTGCAGAAAGTCAATTGTTTCTTATATAAGTAATATCAATCGGTTATAACGTTATTCTGGCGGAGGAGGAGGGATTCGAACCCTCGATACGCTATAAACGTATACACACTTTCCAGGCGTGCTCCTTCAACCACTCGGACACCCCTCCTGAGCCTGCACCTTGTAGTTGCCAAGTTGCAGGAAACGCGCGGGATTATATCAGCTCCGGCAGGCTTGCAGTGCACATTAGGGGAATCATTTTGCCGCTTTTTGCTGTAAATATTGCCGATACTGCGGTCCGTCACAGCTATCCAGTGCGAGCTGCAGGGGTATCCAGCCGGCCCAGATGATTTCGGTATGGTCTATTTCAAGAGCCGGCTTCCGGCTGACCTGCCCTTCCCAGATACTCAGCCGGTCGCAACGATCTTCAAACGCGATGTCACCGTGCCAGGCCAGGACAAGCTCAAGACCGCTGCAATCAATCTTCACTTCTTCCATGCATTCCCGAATGGCTTCCAGGCGGCTGTCTTTCGCAGGGTTCGCAAAACCGCCGGGGAGCGCATAGCCGGGACGGTAGCTGGTCCTGACCATAAGCAGCGCATCATCGTGCCACAGGGCAATAGCAGCTCCGTGAGTCGTCGGGTGTCTTATCTTCCACCACAACCGCATCAGCCGGTACGCCAGGCGATATAACACACGCATAAGGTATTGATAGACAGAGATCATGGACTACCTGCACCGCAGCGGTGGTGGCCGTCGGGCACGGCGGTAATTATTTCACCACTTTCAGGGAAGGCCGGGCGGGCGGCGTCGGATCGGTATTATCCGGTTCAGGAGCGTCCTTTTCTTCTTCATTAAACATCATCCCGCGACCGTTTTCCCGTGCGTAGACGGCAAGTACGGCGGTTATCGGGATGGAAACCAGCTGCGAAACGCCGCTGAACCGCGCCAGGAAGGTTACTTCATCGTTGGTGATGCGCAACGCTTCAACAGCACCGGGACTGATATTGAGGACGATTTTTCCGTCCTTGACGTATTGTCCGGGGACCTCGACGCCGGGCGCCTGTGCATCCACCAGCAGATATGGCGTGCACTGATTGTCCAGCAGCCACTCGTGGATGGCGCGGATCAGGTAGGGACGATTGGAAGTCATCGGGGTAAAGCCAGGCAGACTTTACGGGCGCATTTCCTGCTCAGCTTCGGTGAGGCTGGCCTGAAATGACTCACGCGCAAACAAACGATCGGCATACTCCAGCACCGCCTCGGCCTGGGCCGGCAATTCGATCCGGTAGTGTTTCAGACGCCACAGGATCGGGGCGATACTGGCATCCACCAGGGTAAACTCGTCACTCAGGAAATACGGTTTGACACTGAACACCTCAGCGCTGGATGCCAGGCTGTCGCGCAGCATCTTGCGTGCCTTGGCAGCTGCCTTTTCACCCCTGGATTCCAGATCATTGATCAGCGTGTACCAGTCCTTTTCGATGCGGAACAGGGCCAGCCGGCTGCGCGCCCTCGAAACCGGGTCTACCGGCATCAGCGGCGGGTGTGGAAAACGTTCATCGAGGTACTCCATGACGACACGCGGGTCATAGAGCACCAGTTCACGATCGACCAGCGTCGGAACACTCTGGTAGGGGTTCAGATCGATAAGGTCTTCCGGCAAATTGTCGGGATCGATATTCGCGATTTCAACCGTAATCCCCTTTTCCGCAAGTACCAGACGCACCTTGTGGCTTTGTGGGCAAGTGGCGTCTGAAAACAGGGTCATCACCGAGCGGCGATTGGCGATTACGGCCATACGTTTTCTCTCCAGTGTAAGCTACAGCAGGATTAATGAATGTCTTTCCAGTATTCCTTTTTGAGCAGGTAAGCCACAATGAAGAATACAAACAGGAAAAGCAGGACCTTGATGCCCAGACTCTGGCGCTCCAGCTTGATGGGCTCACTCGTATAGGCGAGGAAGTTCACCAGGTCACGCACCGTGCGATCAAACTCTTCGGGTGTCTGCTCACCGGCTTCCAGCAGCTCTACACCCTCGAGCATTTTTTGCTCATGCCCGTCGTCGTCGGTCATTGTCTCGTAGACCGGCTCCTGAGTGCCCTGCAACTGCCACAAAACATTTGGCATGCCGACACTGGGGAACACCTTGTTATTGACGCCAAAGGGACGTGAATCGTCCTGGTAGAAAGTACGCAGGTAGGTGTACAGCCAGTCGATGCCACGCACCCGCGCCACCAGGGTAAGGTCCGGCGGCGCAGCACCAAAGTAGTTCTTGCCTTCAGCCTTGGTCATGGCGATATGCATGGTGTCACCAATCTTGTCACCGGTGAACATCAGGTTCTCGATGACGTCATCCTCACTGATATCCAGATCGCGTGCCAGACGGTTGTAACGCTGGTACTTGGCCGAGTGACAGCCCATGCAATAATTGACAAAAGTCCTGGCGCCACGTTGCAATGAACCCTTGTTGGTCAGATCGATATTGACCTTGTCCAGGTGTGCACCACCGCCGCTCGCAAGGGCGTACACGGGCACCATAAGGAACAGAACAGCTAACAGTTGTTTTTTCATTGGTCGTTACCCCGTCACCCTGTCCGGAACCGGCTTGGTCTTGTCAAGCTTCGTATAGATCGGCATCAACAGGAAGAAGGCGAAATACACGATAGTCCCGACCTGGGCCATCGTGGTCTTGCCCGCCGTCGGCGGCTGCGTGCCCAGATAACCCAGCACGACAAACGCTGCCACAAAGGATGCCAGCATAATTTTGAAGATCGGGCCACGGTAGCGAATCGATTTGACCGCGCCCCTGTCCAGCCAGGGCAGGAAGAAGAAGATCACCACCGCTGCACCCATGACGATAACGCCCAGGAACTTGGCACTCAGCGGACCGATATCGATGGTCACTGCACGCAGCATCGCGTAGTACGGCGTGAAGTACCACACCGGCGCAATATGTTCAGGCGTTTTCAACGGATCCGCCGGTTCGAAGTTCGGCGCTTCCAGGAAATAACCGCCGCCTTCCGGCACAAAAAACATCACGAAAGAGAAAAATATCAGGAAGACCACCACACCGACGATATCCTTGACCGTGTAGTAGGGATGGAACGGAATACCATCCAGCGGGATACCGTTTTCGTCCTTGTGTTTCTTGATCTCCACACCATCGGGGTTATTGGAACCCACTTCGTGCAGCGCAAGGATATGCATAACCACCAGGATTATCAGTACCAGCGGCACAGCGATCACGTGCAGGGCGAAAAAGCGGTTCAGGGTGACGTCGGAGATCACGAAGTCGCCACGAATCCACAACGACAGATCATCGCCGATGACCGGAATGGCGCCGAACAATGAGATGATAACCTGCGCTCCCCAGTAGGACATCTGCCCCCAGGGCAGCAGGTAACCAAAAAAGGCTTCTGCCATCAGCGCCAGGAAGATCATCATGCCGAACAGCCAGATCAGCTCGCGTGGCCCCTTATAGGAACCGTAGAGCATGGCGCGGAACATGTGTAGATACACTACGAGGAAGAATGCCGATGCACCGGTGGAATGCATGTAGCGGATCAGCCAGCCCCACTCGACATCGCGCATGATGTACTCGACGGATGCAAACGCCTCCGCCGCCGAAGGCTTGTAGTTCATGGTCAGGAAAATGCCGGTAATGATCTGCAGTACCAGCACCATCAGTGCGAGGGAGCCGAAGAAGTACCAGAAGTTGAAATTTTTCGGGGCGTAGTACTTGGAAAGGTGTTCTTCCCACATCTTGGTCAGGGGGAAGCGGGCATCGATCCAGTCGCGCGTGTTAACGAGCATACCCATCATGCAGCTCCTCGGTCATCGCCAACCAGGATCAGCGTATCGCTGATGTACTTGTGCGGCGGAATTTCCAGATTCAGTGGTGCGGGTACCCCTGTATACACGCGGCCCGCCAGATCAAAGAACGAACCGTGGCAGGGACAGAAGAAACCACCCTTCCAGTCTGCAGCGAAGGGCTGCGGCACCGCTTCGGGAACGAAGCTGGGTGAACAGCCCAGGTGGGTACAGATCCCGACGGCTACCAGGATATCCGGCTTGATGGAGCGAGTCGGATTCTGGCAATACTCGGGTTGCTGCGGCTCTTCCGACGCGGGGTCACGTAACTTGTCGTCCAGCGTCGGCAAGGCCTCCAGCATTTCGTCGGTACGCTTGACCATCCACACCGGCTTGCCACGCCACTGCACACGAATCATCTGCCCGGATTCCAGTTTACTGAAATCCGCCTCGACCGGAGCGCCGGCCGCCTTGGCCCGTTCGCTCGGCATCCACGACGCCAGGAAAGGAACTGCGGTATACACAGCCCCGACTCCACCGACAACTGTGGTTGCAGCTATCAGGAATCGGCGTCTTTTGGTATCTACACCGTCGCCACTCATCTAATGGTCTCCACACAAAAAATCACCGGCTGATACATTTAGCGGAACCGCTAGCGCCGACGAATATTAGAATATTCAGATATTCAAACTTATATTTGAATAGCGGACATAGCATGTCGGAAGTACCTGAACAGGTCAAGTGAAAGTAACCCGAAAATCTGCAAAACAGTGCAAAAATTCACACAGGATTATCTATGTCGATAAAAACATGTTCGATGTCGAAGTGGTCGGCCAGGTGCCCGCCCAGCGCCTGCACCCCGTAACGCTCGGTCGCATGGTGCCCCGCAGCATAATAGTGGATGCCGTATTCACGTGCGATATGCACACTGGGCTCGGAGATCTCGCCGCTGATGAAGGCATCCAGGCCACGTTGCGCTGCCGCTTCCAGAAAGGACTGCGCCGCACCCGTACACCAGCCAACGGAGCTGATCCGGTCGGCGCCGCCCGCAATGTGCAGTGGCCTGCGTTGCAGCACGCTTTCGATCCGCTCGCCCAGCTCCTGCGCCGCAAGCGGCCGTTGCGGCGCCCCGAAACCGGCCAGATCAGGACCGTGACCGTCGCCGAAGCGCCCCAGTTCCGAAAATCCCAGTCGCGCGGCGAGCTGCGCATTATTGCCCAGTTTCGGGTGGGCATCCAGGGGCAGATGATAGGCCAGCAGACTGAGTTCGGCATCCAGCAGCGCCTTGATGCGATGCTGCTTGATGCGGGTAATACAGGGGTCCTCGCCCTTCCAGAAAAAGCCGTGATGTACCAGCAACAGATCAGCACCCTGCCCGACCGCTGCGTCGATCAGCGCCTGGCTGGCGGTGACACCGCTGACAATTTTTTTCACCTCGCCGCGCCCCTGCACCTGGAGTCCGTTGGGGCAGTAATCCTGAAAAGCGGCGACGTCGAGCAATTGATCGCAATAAGAGACCAGATCGTGGAGTACAGGCAAAGTCTGTTCCTTTCGTGTGGCAATTGGCGTTAGCACCGGACTTTAGCGATAATTACCCTTTATCAGCCCGATTGCCCAGAGGAGCTGGGCAACGGTCTCAAAGGTCAGTCCGAGCCAGTAAACTTCCCATGAATATACGTGATAGCGTCTCATTTTTCCTGCAGGCTGCCAGCATTGGCATTGTCGCCGCCTTTCTGCTGCTGCGGTTCCGGCCGGAATGGTTCGAAACCGACCTGAAACCGGTGGTAGAGGTGCAGCAGGCGCCGGCCCACCAGCTGCAGCCGACAACGGGGCCGGTCTCCTACGCCGATGCTATCGAACCGGCGGCGAAGGCCGTGGTCAATATCTATACCGCCAAGCTCATTACCCACCAGCGGCACCCGCTGCTGGACGACCCGCTATTCCGCTATTTCTTCGGCGACCGGCTGCAGATCTCGCCAAGGCAACAACTGCAGACCAGCCTGGGCTCCGGCGTAATCCTGTCCGAGCAAGGGTACGTATTAACCAACAGCCACGTCATCGAGGGTGCCGACGAAATCCAGGTGCTGCTGCAGGACGGTCGTACAGCCGAAGCCGAAGTCGTCGGCGTGGACGACGACACGGACCTGGCGGTACTGCGCATCGAGCTCGACAACTTGCCGACCGTAAGGATCGGCTCAGTCAAGAATCTCCGGGTAGGCGACGTCGCGCTGGCAATCGGGAATCCCTATGGGGTCGGCCAGACCGTCACGCTGGGTATCGTCAGCGCCACTGGCCGCAATCAGCTGGGCATCAACCGCTACGAGGATTTTATCCAGACCGATGCAGCCATCAATCCCGGCAATTCAGGCGGCGCGTTGATCAATGCCTGGGGTGAACTGATCGGTATCAATACCGCAATCTACAGCAAGTCCGGCGGCTCCCAGGGCATTGGCTTCGCCGTCCCGGCACACCAGGTTTCCAACGTGCTGAAACAGATCGTCGAACACGGGTACGTGGAGCGCGGCTGGCTGGGTATCGAGGCGCAGGACCTGAGCGCCGCACTGGCCGAGACCTTCGGTGTGGAGGGCACACATGGCATGCTGATCGCGGGCGTACTGCAGGACGGCCCGGCGGACAAGGCCGGTATCAAGCCCGGCGATATCATCAAATCTATCAACGGCGAGCCGGTAGACAATGCCCTCAGTGCGGTGTCACTGATTGCCCGCCTGGGCCCTGACAAGCAGATCGAACTCGAGGGTGTACGCGAGGGAAAACGTTTCCGGCTCAGCGCCAGGTCCGGCCGCCGACCGAAATAAGCCGGCAAACTATTCACTTGAGGATGTGGGCTGGCGGGAAGCCGTTTCCGTCTGCTTGCGCTCGATGTATGCATCCAGCTGTTTGCCGGTAATTGGCCCTACCTGGCGGGCGACCGGTGAACCGTCCGGGTCAATAATAAAGGTGGTCGGCAGCCCCGGTATGCTGCCCAGTGGTGTCATCAGCTCGGGCTCGGAACGCAGCACCGGGTAAGAAATCATAAAGGATTCGGCAAAGGCGGCCAGCTGCTTCTGATCGATATCTTCAAAATTGATCCCCAGAACAACCGCATCCTTGTCCTTGTGACGGTCGTGAAAATCAACCAGGTCCGGAATCTCGTCCTGGCAGGGCGGACACCAGGTCGCCCAGTAGTTCACGATAACCCACTTGCCCCGGTAATCTGCCAGTGCGTGTGTTTTGCCCTGGAGATCGGGCAAACTGTATTCCACCGGCTCGGCAGACGCAGCCAGCGACAGCACAAACAGAAATACAACGGCAAAAATTCGCATTACAACTCCCTCATTCCCGTGTGGAATGGTTCTTTAAGTTCGTTCGACCGCGCGCCAGGAGGCCGTCCGGGAACAGCGATCATGACGAGAACCGGGCTGATTGGGTCAGATTATTCGATCATTCGAGGCGAATAGTTGTACTATTTAACGAAAATGAGCGGGAAATCCTGCCGATCAGGCCTGGTCGCCGTAGATCGGTCTCTTCCCCCCGGACAGCCTCCCGGGATGAGGGCAT
This sequence comes from Gammaproteobacteria bacterium, assembly GCA_030621785.1. Lineage (GTDB taxonomy): Bacteria > Pseudomonadota > Gammaproteobacteria > DSM-19610 > DSM-19610 > Thiogranum. The sequence goes on from JAUXGZ010000035.1 coordinate 7,722, forward strand.
AGACATACAGGCCCGGTGTTGGTTCCCTGGGCCGGAATCCGCAGCCACCCGGGACATGCGCATGACCACGATTCGTGAAGACGACTTTATTCAAAGCGTGCAGAACGCGCTGCAGTACATCTCCTATTACCATTCCATCGACTTCGTACACGCCATGCACAATGCCTGGAAGCAGGAACAGTCTCCGGCCGCTCGCGATGCCATGGCACAGATACTGATCAATTCCCGCATGTGCGCCGAAGGGCACCGGCCCATTTGCCAGGACACCGGCATCGTCGTGGTATTCCTCGATATTGGCATGCAGGTTCGCTGGGACAGCTCCCGGAGCGTGGAAGACATGGTCAACGAGGCCGTACGTCGGGCTTACCTCGACCCCGACAACCCGCTACGGGCGTCGATTGTCTCAGATCCCGCCGGCAAGCGCATCAATACCGGTGACAACACACCGGCCGTGATTCACTCTCGCCTGGTCAGCGGCGACCGGGTTGATATCATCGTGGCTGCCAAGGGTGGCGGGTCGGAAAACAAGGCTCGTTTCACCACGCTGAACCCCAGCGACGATCTGGCCGACTGGGTGGTGAACCAGGTTCCCGGCATGGGCGCGGGCTGGTGTCCGCCAGGCATTCTCGGCATCGGCGTCGGCGGTACGGCGGAAAAAGCCATGCTGCTGGCGAAACGGTCGCTAATGGCGCCGATCGACATCCAGCAACTCAGGCAACACGGCCCGGCCACCCGGATCGAGGAACTGCGTCTGGAAATCTGCGACCGGGTCAATGCGACGGGTATCGGTGCACAGGGCCTGGGCGGCCTGACAACCGTACTCGACGTAAAGATTCTCGAATACCCGACGCATGCGGCCTCGCTGCCGGTAGCCATCATTCCAAACTGTGCGGCCACCCGCCATCTTCACCTTCAACTGGACGGAAGTGGCGCTGTTTTCCCGCAACCGCCATCCCTGGACGAATGGCCCGAAGTTCCCTGGGATGCCGCCACGCGGTCACGCCGCATCAATCTGGATGAGCTGCAATCCGGTGAACTCCAGGGCTGGCAACCCGGTGACACCCTGTTGCTCAGCGGCCACCTGCTTACCGGCCGCGATGCAGCACACCGGCGCATCGTGGAAACCATCGAACGCGGCGAGTCCCTGCCGAATGGACTCGATTTTCGTAACCGTTTCATCTACTACGTAGGCCCGGTGGATCCAGTCGGCGACGAGGCCGTTGGACCCGCCGGCCCCACCACCGCCACGCGCATGGACAAGTTCACCGATACCATGCTGGAAAAAACCGGCTTGATCGGCATGATCGGCAAGGCCGAGCGCGGCCCGCAGGCACTGGATTCCATTCGCCGTCACAAGGCTGTCTACCTGATCGCCACCGGCGGTGCCGCCTACCTGGTATCCCGTTCCATACAATCGGCAAAAATCATTGCCTGGCCAGAGCTTGGCATGGAAGCCATATACGAATTCGAAGTCCGGGATATGCCGGTAACCGTGGCGGTCGATAGCAGGGGCGAGTCGATCCATCGGAGCGGCCCCGAGCGGTGGCGACAAAAGATTGCAGAAATTCCTGTAACTACCGAAAACTAGTGCAATGGACACCCGTATGGGAAAATTGTGTCAACATTGCAACTTACTGTTCCGTTTATTAAAACTGGAAAACAGCGACTAAAAATCCGGCCCCGCGAAATCGGTATATGGCTGGACGACCTCCCTTATCTGGACATTCGGCGGGCTTCGCGTTCCGCCAGCGAACAGTTGCGGCTGATGAACCGGCAAACCATCGCACCCGCGGTTCGGCTGACGGTTCTGGATAATTTCCTGGCGGCCTGGCAACGCCTGAATGATTCACTACCGGTAAATCCGGCCGAGGCCAATACTGTTCGCCCAACTCTCAACCGCATGTGCCAGGACGCCGGCTTCGGCTACAAGATTGTCGTCGATGAACTGGTCAACCAGCGCTCCGGGTTTATCGAACAGCGCCACCTGCCACAGGCGCTATTGGGTGCGATCTATACGCTCGGATTGCAGCAGCTGAACTACTACGACCACCACAAGCGCGTACCAAGAGCCCTGTGGCAGGAATGTCTTGATCTGTTTATCTACGCGCAGGAGCACGGCCGGGCACAATACCAGGGGCAGTTACCCGGCATTGGCCCGGTGAAAATCGAGGAATGTTTCAAGCTGATCGCGCTGGTACGTCTCTCCAACCCCTACAGCATTCCAGCTGGTTTGATGCCGCGACTGGCACATTATTTCCGCAAGCATATCCAGCTGGCCCAGGTGTGTACCAGCCCCGGTGGTGAAGGGAAAAACCTCAACGTTGTCCTGAACTCGCAGCCACATTGTGAAGTCCAGCCCGCCCCCCTGTACCTGGACCTGTCCGAAACAGAACAGCAACTGGCTCTCGATCTGCAAAAATTACAGGCGGGTTGTCCTCCTCCGGATATCGGACTACCGGAAGAAATACCGACACCGATTTTGCTTAACACGCTGAACAAGTTGCAGAAACACTGGAAAACACAGGCACAGCGCAAGAACGAGCGGGAGGCGGTACATTCCAGCATCGACCTGGTTAGCGGTCTGGAGGCTGCCTACTGCATGCTGAACAGGGGACGCTGCTTCGATCCGACCATGTTCCTGGAGCCCGGTGGGGATAATCATATCGACCTGGGTATGCTGCCCTCTCCTGCACCGGCTGCAAACCGGACGGTACCGGATCCGCTACGCTCCCATTGCACCGACCGTAGTAGCGGGGGGCTGGCGATCGAACACCGCAGTAGAGAATACGCAACGCGCCAGCCGCAGGCCGGCCAGCTGCTGGCTGTGCGCAGACCTGCGGCACAATCCAGCCAGGGCTGGGTGGTCGGCATCTGCCGCTGGCTGATCGAGGCGGAAAACGATCAGGGTTTTGACCTGGGCTTCCAGTACCTGGTCCGCCAGCCACGCGCCGTGGTCATGCGGATTCCTGCCAGCGACGGCAACCGCGGAACGTACCAGCCCTGTATCGCCGCCCGGCAACAGCGCGGAGCAGAACCGGTGCAGAGTCTGATTACCGCGACGGGGCAACTGAAAGTGGGGGATGAAGTCGATCTCTATGAGCAGGTCGGCGCGCAACGCATTCGCTGTACCGAACTGCTCGAATCGGGAGCCGGCTTCGAACGTCACCTCTACGAAACGTTGTAACGAGGCCGTGACCATGAACCTGGCCAGAGGCCAGGTTCATGTAAGTGAGGCTATGTACTATTGCGAAGCCAGCGGCTTCAGAAGGTCGTAGGCCGTGCGACCGTCGGCATTATGGATGGCCGTATCGGCAGCAGCCAGCGTCGAATCCTGTTGCGAGGCTGCTCCCTGTGAATCACTTACCTGGTCCAGCATTGCCTTGGCGTGCTCCAGGTAATACTGGTTGACCGCCAGTTCGGCCTGATCACGCGCCTTGTTGGCCAGCTTGAGGGCACCCGCAGGATCGTCTTTGGCCGTTCCTTCAGCGGCCATCAGGTAGGTCTCGGTATCACGCCAGACCCATTCCAGTGCGGCTGCCTTGTCAATTTCCGCTCTGGCATCACTGATAGCCTGCGAAACCTGCGCTGCCGTCGGCGGTGCGGGCTCTTTGGGCGAATTGGCACAACCCGTGGACATGCCCATTATCAGGAGGACTGGTAACAGTCGCTTGCCGGCAAGAATTCTTCTCATGAAACGTCTCCGCTAGTGGTTGATCCATGGCGACTTTTTAGTCGCTCGGTATGCGTGTGGAAGCTAACACCCGCCCCGTTGGGGTGTCAAGCACCGCCCATCCGACAGATCCGGGCCGGCTTCAGGGTGAGTGACGCAAGACTTCCGAAAAAATTCCTTTGGCATTATAAAAATCTACGGTGAAGAAGATTGCTCGGCTTTCTTCCGGGCGCGAATCGCCTCGTCACGAGCGTTCCGGGCACGCTTCCCGGCAGCACTGAAGTGACGATCGTGGAGCAGCATCTCGGCGGATTCCAGCTCCGACTCGGCTTTTTCAAGCTGGCCGGGAGCATACTGCACCGCGCCGGCTGCCCGGGCCGCGTCAATCGCCTGCCGGGCATCACTCATTTCCTGTATCGGCGCTGAACCACAGCCAGCCAGCCACAGGCCAAATAGCAGTGGCAACACACTTTTCAGCACGCGGGTGCAGCAGGAGCAGCGGAAATAATCAGTTTTCAACATGTGTAGAACTATATCGGGATATTCTTAACAAGCTAGCATCGGTACGCGAGGGGGTCAAGAAGCATCTCCTGGCACATGGACGGACACGCACAGATGCAGGAGAATACGCGGGCCTCCATCCACAAACGAACAGGGACAGGTCCGATGTCACAGATAACCATGTATCACAATCCACGCTGCAGCAAGTCACGCGAAACACTGTCGCTGCTGGCGGAACAGGGCATCGAACCGGACATTGTCGAATATCTCAAAACACCGCCGGATGCAGCTCAGCTGGAGGAAATCCTGTATCTACTCGGACTGGAACCACGTGCACTGCTGCGAACCGGCGAAGCCGAGTACCAGGAACTTGGTCTTGACGACGCCGGGCTCGGCCCCGAGCAACTGATCCAGGCCATGGTGGAACACCCGAAGCTGATCCAGCGCCCTATCGTTCTGGCCAATGGCAAGGCCGCGCTTGGCCGCCCGCCCGAACAGGTACTGGAGATTCTCCGCTAATGAGTGAAATTCTGGTGCTGTACTACAGCCGCTACGGGGCCACCCGGAAAATGGCCGAACAAATCGCCCGCGGCATCGAAGAGATCGACGGCGTACAGGCGCGCATACGCACTGTGGCAGCAGTATCGACGGTATGCGAAGCGGTTGACGACGAGATCCCGGACGAAGGGGCACCGTATGCCAGCCTCGACGACCTGCGCGCATGCGACGGCCTCGCGCTTGGCAGCCCCACCCGCTTCGGCAACATGGCCGCGCCGCTGAAATATTTCATCGACTCCACCAGCAGTCTGTGGCTGGCCAGCGAACTGGCTGGCAAGCCGGCAGCGTTGTTTACCTCTACCTCGTCGATGCACGGCGGTCAGGAAACCACCCTGTTATCCATGATGTTGCCGCTGCTGCATCACGGCATGTTGCTGCTGGGTCTGCCCTACAGCGAGACCGACCTGTTACACACCAACGCCGGCGGCACACCCTATGGCGCCAGTCATCTGGCTGGAACTGACAGCAAAAACCCGCTGAGCAAGGTCGAACAGCGCCTGTGCCGGGCACTCGGCAGACGGCTGGCAGAAACCACGGCAAAACTGTGCAACTGAGTACCCGGCTGCGTCTGTATCACTGGCTGACGCTGACCGGTTACCTTGGCATCATGGTATTGCTGGTGGCCTGGTACGGCTGGCTGGTACCGCCCGAGGTCGTACCCGCCAACGTGCTGATCATTGCGCTGGCGCTACCGCTGTTTCCTCCACTGCGGGGCTTGCTGCACGCCCGGCCCTATACCGTGGCCTGGAGCCTGTTCATATCCCTGATCTACTTCATACACGGCTCGGTCGAAGCCTGGAGCAACGAACCGGCACGCTGGCTGGCGCTGCTGGAAGTCCTGCTATCGATTTTGTGGATGACGGCAGGAATTGCGTTTATCCGTGCATCGAATAAAACACCGGCTACCGCTCCGTAGGAGCCGTCTCTTTACGCCCGGCAGTTTTGGTGGCTGACCACACTGTAGCGCAACGACGGGGCCGCTCCTATGGAAGGGTGTCCTGCAGATCCCAGATGCGCACGCTGCCGTCATCGCTGGTGGTGGCGACAAAACGTCCGTCGCCCGACACCCGGACCGCGGCTCCACACAGGTCATGGCGCTGCAGGCGTTGCACGGTATCACCGGTAGCGGGATCGAGAAACAACACCGAACTATCCGTCTGGCGGCTGATGCTGGCGAGCGTAGCGCCATCATCGGTAAACCAGATACTGTCGATAATACCGGAGTGATCCGTCTTCAGTACCTCGCGCTGCCCTTCCGGTATCGTCCAGCGCAGCAGCCGGAACCAGCCGGCGCCGTACAGCCAGTTGCCGTCCGGTGTAAAGGCCAGTGTCCTGGCATCGGTAGCCGGTGGTGGCAGCGCCCGGTAACTGCCATCGCGACGCCACAGGTAAACCTCGGCATCACTGTCACTGGAAGCGAACCAGCCGGAAGCACCGTGCACTGCGACTGCGCGCACCGAGTCCTGGTGAATCGCAAACACCCCGGCCGGCGCAAGGTCAGCCAGATTCCACAGGCGCACGCTGCCATCGTAGTGGCCGGTTACCACCGTTTCAGTAGCTTCATCCAGAGCCATGGCGGTCACCGAAGAATCCGCTAACTGCCGGTACAGTTCCCGGCCGTCTGCATCCCATACCACCATGCTGCCATCCAGCCCGGTACTGAGAATGCGCTGCCCCTGGTCGAAAAATGCAATGCCTGTTACCTCGGCATCGTGGGCCTGCCAGGTGCGCTCTGCCTCACCACCGGGCACCCGCCACAGACGCAGGCGTCCTGACCAGCCACCGCTGGCCAGCAGGCTGGCAGTCGGGTTGAACGCCAACTCGGTACCGCCACCGTGGGCACTGCGAATAATCACATCCGGCTCACGTCCCGGTGTCAGGGAACAGGCCACCAGAGACAGTAACAACACGAGGGATGACAACCTGGGAAGCAAGGCCATCGCTTACAGGTCCAGCACGGATTTGACGAATGGCACCGTCAGTCTGCGCTGCGCAACCAGCGATGCTTCATCGAGACGATCGAGCATTTCGAACAGTACCGGCATGTCACGAGGCACCCGCCGCATCAGGTAACGGCCGGTCTCGTCAGTAATTTCACAGCCCCGCTGACGCGCCCGCAACTGCAACGCCTGCAACCGCTGGCTATCCTCCAGCGGGGCGATCTGGTAGGTCAACCCCCAACCGAGACGCGAGACCAGATCGGCCAGTTCGAAGCCGCACTGGGCCGGGGCCGAACCGGTGCTGACGACCAGGCTACCCTGACGATCGCGAATCCGGTTATACAGATGAAACATCGTCTCTTCCCAGTTTGAGCGGCCGGCGATTACCTCCACATCATCCAGACTGACCAGGTCAAACTGTTCCCAGCCCTCCAGCACGTGCGGCGTCAGCGCGACGGCATCGTTCAGCGAAAGATAACCAGCGCTGCGTCCACGGCTGGCAGCAAGATGACAACAGGCCTGCAACAGATGCGTCTTGCCGAGTCCCCGGCTGCCATGACAGAGAAAAAAATGATCGCCGTCACCAACGGCCACTCGCTGCAACTGTTCGACCAGCTCCTGGTTGTCACCCGCCACGAGGTTTTCGAAACGCGCCGAAGATCGCAATTTCAGACCGAGTGGCAGCTGCCGGCTCATCGCGCATCCCGGGCGCGTCGTCCCCAGGTCAGGACATAATCGATACCACTCCAGACGGTGGTTGCCGCAACAACATAGACCAGGACATCCACCCAGCCACGCTCGCCCCACTGAAAACTCTGGTGCACGATCACCAGTAAAATCAGTACGATCTGAACCAGGGTATTCAGCTTACTGACCAGCGTCGGTGCCGCTTCCAGCCGCGCGACACGAAAGTGGTAGAGCGTGGCTCCACTGACGATCACCACATCGCGCACCAGCACCAGCACCAGTAACCACAACGGCAGCAATTCGTTCCAGGTGAGCACGGCATAACAGGAAATCAGCAAGACCTTGTCAGCCAGTGGATCCAGCAAGGCTCCCAGCCGACTGGTCCAGTCATAACGCTTGGCGAGGAAACCGTCGAGACCGTCCGAGGCCCCGGCAATAAAGAAAATCAACATCGCCAGGGGATATTTCTCATGCAACAGCGCCCATACGACCGGTGGTACCAGCAGGAACCGTCCCACGGTAATCAGGTTGGGAATGTCCCTTGCCTTCACGGACGGTATTGGAAGTGCCAGAGGGTCGGATCGCCCACGGCTTCGAGACGTCGACCCAGGGTGATCAGCTGCTGCAGGTTGCGTTCATCGGCATTGATCTGCAGGAAAAACTCGACACTGCCGTCGGCCACCCTGACAACCTGAAGTTCATCCACCGGGGTGAGCGACATCAGGTAGGTCTGTACCTGTGCGTAAGCGTTGACATCGTGGATACCCTCAACCAGCAGTGTTCGCATGCCACCGTCGGAATCGTGTAATGCATAGCGCACGGCCAGCCTTTCACCGGTAGCCGCCAGACCGTCCGCTGCCAGGGTAGCCACGTCGCGCGCGTGGGAGGTCCAGCGCTGGCCGTCGGCCGTTTTCAGGACCGTCCATTCACCACGCCACTCCCCTCCCGCGGTGGAACGTTTCAGTCGGCCAGTGAGAACGACCTGCGGATGGTAACGCTCGGACGCAGCCAGAATGGTATTCTCGAACCCGCCCCAGACATCCGCAAAACCGAGCGCGCTCTGGTCGAGCAGATCCATCAACGGCAGGGTCACAGGCAGGCCGCGCGCCCGCGCCGTAAGCCGGAGAGCCTGTACCTCGGGGCCGGTGGAGTGTTCAGATACCAGGTATCGCTGGCCGCGATCCTCTACCGCCAGCCAGACCAGGATGTCGGGGCGCTCTTCCCCCCAGAAAGGCAGGCCGGCCCGACGTACCTCGCGTTCCAGCGCGACGCCGTCAAACTGCACTGCCAGACGCAGCGGTTCATTATCTTCCTCAGGCTCGTGGTAGCGGAACTGTTCGACGAACTGCCCCGGCTTTCTCAGCAACGCCTGCCCGGCACGCCCGGCAACGCTCCCCGGGCTGCCCGTGACGCGCACCAGCACTTCCTGCAAGGCTCCCCGCAGGGCCGCTTCACGCGTAGCGACGTCCCGATTGCTTACATCCACCTCGGCCTGGTACAAATGGTTAACCCGGGCGGCACCGCCCGGCGCAGACCACAGCAACATAGCGGCCAGCAACAGCACGTGGAAACGACAATGTATTGTGTTCATCATAAAATCCATAAAACCGGGCCGTACCATACCATAGGAAAGCGCGATTTAGACCACGCCGATTGGCCAGCCCGGAATATCCCTAGTACCATTGCATTTTCCCTGCAAACGGAGCCTGACGTGTCTGGGCAACGATCATCTTCTTCTGGATCCCCCATCAGTTACCGTGATGCGGGTGTCAATATCGAAGCCGGCAATTCGCTGGTGGAACGCATCAAGCCAGTGGTAGCCGCCACCCGTCGTCCGGGCGTGCTGAGCGGGCTGGGCGGGTTCGGGGCACTGTTTGAGTTGCCTGTTGATCGCTACCGCCAGCCGCTACTGGTCTCCGGTACCGATGGCGTAGGCACCAAGCTGAAACTGGCCATAGACAGCGGCCGGCACGACACCATCGGCATCGACCTGGTGGCCATGTGTGCCAACGATATCGTAGTACAGGGTGCCGAACCGCTGTTCTTCCTGGATTACTATGCTACCGGCAAACTGGACGTCGATATCGCAGCCGATGTCATCAAGGGTATCGCTCGCGGCTGCCAGCTCTCCGGTGCGGCGCTGATCGGCGGCGAAACCGCAGAAATGCCCGGCATGTACGCCGAGGAAGACTATGACCTGGCGGGTTTTTGCGTCGGCATCGTGGAAAAGGACCAGCTCATCGACGGCCGCTCGGTACAGGCCGGCGACTGCCTGATCGGCATGGCTGCCTCCGGCCCACACTCCAACGGCTACTCGCTGATCCGCCGGATACTCGAAGTCACCGCCACCGATACCGCCACCTTGCTGGACGAGCGACCACTGATCGACTGGTTGATCGAACCAACGCGTATCTACGTGCGGGCGCTGCTGGCAGCGTTCAAACAGATAGAGGTACGTAGCCTGTGCCACGTTACCGGTGGCGGATTGCCGGAGAACCTGCCCCGCGTGCTACCGGAAAATACCGTGGCACGCATCGACACCGGCAGCTGGCAGTGGCCGGCCATTTTCTCCTGGCTGCAGAAACAGGGCCAGGTTGAAAGCAGCGAAATGTACCGCACCTTCAACTGCGGGGTTGGCATGGTGGTCTGCGTGCCTGCCGACCAGGCCAAAGCCTGCATTGCTCTGCTGCAGGAGCAGGGCGAGAAAGCCTGGATAATGGGCCGTGTAGAGGCTGGCGAGGGTCCGGCCCGGGTCGTATTTTCAGATCAGGCCTGATCGATGTCGGTCACAACAGGCCAGGCCAGGCCGCCACTGCCGCTGGTGGTACTGATCTCCAGGCGTGGTTCCAACCTGAAAGCCATACTGGACGCCATACAGGGAGGCGAACTGAACGCCAGCGTGCGCGCCGTCATCAGTAACAACGCCGATGCCCCGGGTCTGGAGTACGCCCGGCAGAACGATATCGATACCCTGGCACTGGATGCCGCCGACTACCCGGGCCGGGAAGCCTACGACCATGCCCTGCAGGGACTCATCGAACGCTTCGAACCGGGACTGGTGGTGCTGGCCGGTTTCATGCGCATACTTTCTGCACCTTTCGTACAGCATTTCCGTGGCCGGCTCATCAACATCCACCCGTCACTACTACCCGCATTCCGCGGCCTGGACACCCACCGACGCGCTATTGAAGCCGGTGCCACGGAGCACGGCGCCAGTGTTCACCTGGTAAGCGAAGAACTCGACGGGGGGCCGGTTATCGTACAGACAAAAGTTCCGGTGCTGCCGGAGGATAGCGAAGAGCAACTGGCCGAGCGCGTATTGCAACAGGAACACCGGCTCTACCCGCAGGCGATTCAGTGGATTGCCGAAGGCCGGCTGCGCCGGGAGGGAGAGGAATTGCAGTTCGATGGTCGGCCGTTGAACGGGCCACTGCAGCTGGATCTGGCTTAAGGGCTGGCGGCGCTCAGGCCCTGGGCAGGGTAACCCCGGTCTGCCCCTGGTACTTGCCACCGCGGTCCTTGTAGGAGGTGGAACAAACTTCGTCGGATTCCAGGAACAACATCTGCGCCACACCTTCATTGGCGTAGATCTTGGCCGGCAGAGGCGTGGTATTGGAAAACTCCAGCGTAACGTGACCTTCCCATTCGGGTTCCAGCGGCGTGACGTTAACGATGATGCCGCAGCGCGCGTAGGTCGATTTGCCCAGGCAGATGGTGAGCACCTTGCGTGGAATACGGAAATATTCCACCGTGCGCGCCAGCGCAAACGAATTCGGCGGAATGATACAAATATCGGATTTCACGTTGACAAAGCTGTTGTCGTCGAAGTTCTTGGGATCGACAATAGCCGAGTTGATATTGGTGAAAATCTTGAACTCGTCAGCACAGCGGACATCGTAGCCGTAACTCGACGTGCCGTAGGAAATAACCCGCCCGGTGCCTTCGTGCCCGCGCACCTGGCCCGGTTCAAAAGGTTCGATCATGCCTTCCTGTTCCGCCATGCGGCGAATCCAGTGATCCGATTTAATCGACATCGTGTTTTGGTCTGGTTGTTCTAGTTATTCTGGATAACGATCTGCGGGAACTTGGCGGCGGTGTTCTTCGACTTCAGCGCCAGCTTGGCGGTGGTGCGACGCGCAATATCCCTGTAAATCTGTGCAATGCGCCCGTCCGGATTGGCAACCACCGAAGGCCGGCCGTTATCGACTTCTTCGCGGATAGCCTTGTCCAGCGGCAGGGCACCCAGGAAATCAACATCGTGCTGCTCGGACATGCGCTGTCCGCCGCCTTCACCGAAGATGTGCTCCTCGTGGCCGCAGCTGCTGCAGATATGGATACTCATATTCTCGATGATACCCAGCACCGGCACTTCGACCTTCTCGAACATCTTGAGACCCTTGCGGGCATCCAGCAGGGCGATGTCCTGCGGCGTGGTAACGATCACCGCACCACTGACCGGCACCTGCTGGGCCAGGGTCAATTGCACATCGCCGGTACCCGGCGGCAAATCGACGACCAGGTAATCGAGATTCGACCAGTTGGTGTCGTTGAGCAACTGCTGCAACGCCTGGGTAACCATGGGACCGCGCCAGATCATGGGCGTCTCTTCATCGACCAGGAAGCCGATGGACATGGTCTGAATGTGATAACTGACCAGTGGCTCCAGGGTCTGGCCGTCTTTGGATTCAGGCTTGCCGCTGATACCCAGCATGCGCGGCTGACTGGGTCCGTAGATGTCCGCGTCCAGCACGCCGACACTGGCTCCGTCGGCAGACAGCGCCAGCGCCATGTTGGTCGCGGTGGTCGATTTGCCGACGCCGCCCTTGCCCGAGGCCACAGCGATGATATTCTTGATACCACTGATGGGCTTTACGCCCTTCTGCACGGAGTGCGCCTCGATGGCAAAATTCACGTTTACACGTGCCTGTGCCACGCCATCGATGGATTCGACCATCTCCTTGAGCTTCGCGGACAGCTCGTCCCGGTATCCACCGGCCGGGAAACCCAGCACGATGTCGACCACCACCTGATCGCCCTCGATCATCACATTACGCAAACACCTGGTGGAAACCAGATCCTTTCCCATGTACGGATCGATGTATTCTTTCACTCTGGCTTCAACTTGTTCCCGGGACACAGCGCTCATATCTTTTGCTTCCTCTAGGCTTCAGTAACCGGCCGCCCGGTCTGAATTTCCCTGAAAAAATGAAGGACACATTCTACACAATTCGCGCGCGCGGGTCTTCAACGGGGTTTGTGCGGTTTCCCCGACACTCCGACTGCCGCTGACAGCCTGCTTCTGGCATAATATCGAGTTATCTGCAGGTACAGTCAGGAATTTTCATGCCGGACCCGAAACGCGACATACTGGTCACCAGCGCACTGCCATACGCCAACGGTTCGATCCATATAGGTCACCTGGTCGAATATATCCAGACCGACATCTGGGTGCGTTTCCAGAAAATACGCGGCCACGACTGCACCTATGTGTGTGCCGATGATGCCCATGGCACCCCCATTATGCTGCGCGCACAACAGGAAGGCATCGAGCCGGAGGCGCTGATCGCCAGCGTCGCAGAAGAACACAAGGCCGACTTTGCCGACTTCATGATCGGCTTCGATAACTACCACAGCACCCACTCGAAAGAGAACCGGGAGCTGTCGACGCTCATTTACACGCGTAACCGCGATGCCGGTCATATCGAGACCGCCACCATTACCCAGGCCTACGACCCGGAGAAGGAGATGTTCCTGCCGGACCGTTTCATCAAGGGCGAATGTCCACGCTGCGGCGCCGCGGATCAGTATGGCGACAGCTGCGAGGTTTGCGGCGCGACCTACTCGCCGACGGAACTGAAAAACGCGGTTTCGGCGATATCCGGCGCCACACCGGTAGAGAAAGAGTCGCTGCACTATTTTTTCAAACTGGCCGATTTCGAACCCATGCTGCGCAAGTGGACCACCGCCGGCCATCTTCAGGAAGAGGTTAGCAACAAACTCGGCGAATGGTTCGAGGATGGACTGCGCAACTGGGACATCTCCCGCGATGCACCCTACTTCGGCTTCGAAATCCCCGACGCACCCGGCAAGTTCTTCTATGTATGGCTGGACGCACCGATCGGCTACCTGGCCAGTTTGCGCAACTATTGCGAACGCACCGGCAAGGATTTCGATGCCTTCTGGAGCCGCGACAGCAAGGCCGAGGTGTACCATTTCATCGGCAAGGACATCATTTATTTCCACGCCCTGTTCTGGCCCGCCATGCTGACCGGCGCCGGGCTGCGCACGCCGACGGCCATCTTCGCGCACGGTTTCCTGACCGTGAACGGCCAGAAGATGTCCAAGTCGCGCGGCACCTTCATCAAGGCGCGCACCTATCTCGACCACCTGCAACCGGAATACCTGCGCTACTACTTCGCCGCCAAACTGGGCAGCGGCATCGATGACCTGGATCTCAGCCTGGATGACTTCATCCAGCGGGTGAACAGTGACCTGGTTGGCAAGGTGGTCAATATTGCCAGCCGCTGTGCCGGATTTATCAGCAAGAAATTCGACGGCCGCCTGTCAGCCGAACTCAGCGAGGCCGAACTCTACCAGACCTTTGTCAGGGCCGGCGATGAGATCGCCCGCCTGTATGAAGCACGCGAGTTCGGGCGCGC
>JAUXGZ010000011.1 GCA_030621785.1 Gammaproteobacteria bacterium
CCTGTCGCTGGAACTACAAACTGTCCGAAGGGAAAGAGGATATCAGCGGTGATACCCATCCGGTCTTCCTGCTGGAAGAAGAGCAGCGCCCGGGTGAGCAAATGGCCATAGAGGAAGACGAGCACGGCACTTACATTATGAACTCGAAGGACCTGCGTGCCGTCGAGCACGTCGACCGGTTGGTGCGGATGGGTATTGACAGCCTCAAAATCGAGGGTCGTACCAAGTCACATTACTATGTGGCTCGTACTGCGCAGGTCTATCGTCGGGCAATCGACGATGCGGTCAAAGGACAGTCCTTCGATCCGGCCCTGCTTGGTGATCTGGAAAATCTCGCCAACCGGGGCTACACCGACGGGTTCTTCCAGCGCCACCACGAACACGAATACCAGAACTATATCGATAGCCATTCGAAAAGCCATCAGCAGCGCTTCGTTGGAGAGTTGCTTGGTTATGACCGGAAACGTGGTTTGCTCGAAGTAGAGGTCAAGAATCGCTTCGCGGTGGGGGATGAGCTCGAGCTGATTACCCCCGGGGGTAATCATTCCTTTCAGCTCGACTCCATGCAGGACATGAACGGACAGGCTATGGAACTTGCCCCCGGTGGTGGCTACCGGGTGCAGATCCCGGTGGTCGAGGGTGAATATTCCATCGGCCTGCTGGCCCGCAAGTTATAATGCACGTATTAGCAAAGGTAGTTTTGTAAATGACAAAATATTTGTGGTGGATGTTATTGCTGCTATGGATGGCACCGGCTGCAGCGCAGCCCCCGAATGTGCTGGTGTGGAATATCGACAAGCCTCTGGATATGGCCTATTCAACCGTCTATGACGAGCTGGAAAGCCACCATTTCTACGTGGTGTTCGAACCGGATATCCAGTCCAACCTGAGCCGGATGGCAGAAAGCTGGGGCGAGAATTATAATCGAAACAAGCTGCAGGGTATTCGCTCCATGGTATTCTGCAACGGCTGGTACGCCAATGCGGTGAGTAATGTCGATCCGGACATGCTCGCGCTGTGTCCGTTACATATTACCCTTATCCAGCAGTCCGACAGAACGCGTGTTCTGTTCTCACGTCCTACCGCGGTGGCAAAGGGCAGCAAGGCGGAAGCCATTGCCCTGGAACTGGAACAGGCGGTATCAAAGGCCCTGGATGCTGCGGTCAGCGCGCTGAAAAATTAACTACGTAAGGAAACAGTAATGAAAAAGAACGTGCTTGTTGTATTAATACTTGCCCTGGTGATCGGCCTGGTTCTGTATATGAATCGTACAGCCGAAGAGACTGTCGAAGTTGTGATCGAAGATGAGCAGGTGGTTACCAAGGAGTTGGTGGCCAATCAAACGGCTGCCAGTCTGACTATCACGGTTGATGACCATATCAGTCTGGACGGTGCCATCCTGTTTGCTACTGATAGCGTCGATCTGTCTGATGACGGCAAGGATATTATTAATGAGCGCATTGCCAAATATCGGGGCAAGGTCGAGAATAATCTTGATATTGATGTCATTGGCTACGCGGATGATACCGGTACCGAAGCGTATAACCTGGCATTGTCAGAGAAACGCGCGCGGGTGGTAGCGGATTACATCGATGCCCAGACGGACATTCCGCACAACAGAATCCACGTCAAGGGAAAGGGTGATTCCGTTGCAGTCGGCGTTTCGGAGGAAGAGCGGGAACTGGATCGTCGCGTGATCATTAACGTCAAGGGAACCCTCATCAATCAGTAACCTTATTCCCGGTAGTGGCCAGGGTCATCCGGGCGGGACAGGGAATTGCTCTCACGATGGCTTTCGACGGCCCTGCTGCGAATCCGGCGCAGCAGGGTTTCCAGCAGCTCCGGATCTGCATCACCTTTACGGATGCGTTTCAGCGCCATGCTGGCGTACACGGTGATGTCCGTCAGGTCATCTGCAAGGGCAACCAGTAATCTTCTTTCCCTGTCGCTTACCGCCGGGCGGCTTGTCGTTTGTGGTGCCACCACGCGGGTGGCGGCACTCGATGCTCCTGTTTCAGCGGGCGCGGATGCCGACGGCTCTGCCTGACGGCGGATTTCGGGCTGCTCGACGGGTGCCGGTTGTGCTGTGTCTACAGTCTGGTCGAGGCTCAGGGAAATCACCCTGGTGGGGATCTGTTCAAGCACCGGTGTTCTCCCGGGAAAGGTCCGCACGGGTGAGCTGTGTGCCGTGATCAGCAGGAAGAATAAAAATCCAAATGGGAACAGAAAGCTGCCGAGGGGCAGGCTGACCAGCGAAACCAGACCGAGAAGTGACAGACCGAACAGATAACGCCTGACCACTGGCTTGCAGGAAGGCCATAGCTGCCACACTGCAATGAAAGCGCTGTGAGCCAGGGTGAGCAGCATAAGCCAGGAAACTGCATTCCAGTATGCGGCAGGATTTTGTTGCGGGTAACTCAACTGGCCCAGCAAGGCGGTAATCCAGGCAGCGCTAAGTATGTCGATCGACAGTCCGGCCCGGATACGTACCAGGCAGGTAGTCAGCCAGGGTAACAGGCACCATAGCAGTGTCCCGGAAATGATACTGAATGTGGACACTGCCGGTGGCACGGACGGTGACATGCTCATGGCATGCGTCGCCGTGGCGATGGCCAGCAGAGCAAACAATAGCGTATACAGGATGTCCGTGGGCTCCAGGCGCAGCCTGATGTTTGCGTGGAGATGCTGGATGCCGGCATAGAGCGATGCACCGGCAAGGATGTAGAGTGTTCCCTGAAGTATGAGGTGCAAGCTGGTCAAATTGTCCCTGCGCTCATTTCCACCAGGTCGATAGTATCGGAATATAGGTGACCATAAGCAGCCAGCTCAGCATGATAATCAGAAAGGGAACAGCGGCACGAAACAGGACGAAGATGGGTTGCTGGAAACGTTGACTGGCAATGAACAGATTAATACCTACCGGTGGTGTCGAATAACCGATTTCCAGATTGGCCAGGAATATGATGCCCAGGTGGACGGGGTCGATGCCGAAGCGGGTAGCCAGTGGCAGTATCAACGGCACGATAACCACAATGGCAGAGAAAATATCCATCATGGCACCGACCGCCAGCAGGAACAGGTTCAGCAATATCAGGAACTGCAGATGGCTGGTGATGGTGCCTTCCATCCAGTCCAGCATACGCATCGGGATCTGGGCATCAATCAGCAGGTTGGTGAGCCCCATGGCGACTCCCAGGATAATAAGGATGCTGCCAACCAGTATCGCGCTGTCAGTCAGCAGACGCGGCAAATCGCGATGGATGGAAATGGTGTGATGCACCAGGCATTCCAGCAGTATGACATACAGGGCAGTAAAGGCGGCAGCTTCCGCGACGGTAACGTAGCCACCGAATATGCCGATTATGATTAATACCGGCAGCAGCAAGTCACCTGCTCCGCCACGAACTGCGCGCAGTAGTACGTGCCAGGCAAAAGGATGGTGGTGAACGCCGAAGCGGGCGCCTGTCCAGGCCGCGTAGATGCCGAGCATGATCATCAATAACGATCCTGGCACGATCCCGGCCAGAAACAGTTCATCAATATTAACGCCGGAGACAATGCCATACAGAAGTATGGCAAGGCTGGGAGCGAACAGCAGACCGAGTGAGCCTGAAGTGGTTAACAGTCCAAGCGCAAAGTGTTGTGGATAATTGACCTTTTGCAGAACCGGGTAGAGCAGCCCGCCCAGCGCCAGTATGGTGACACCCGAGGCACCCGAGAAGGAAGTGAAAAAGGCGCAGGCGGCGATGGCGACGACCGCCAGTCCACCGGGTAGCCAGCCGAGTGCGGCGTTGAACAGCCGGATCAGGCGTTGGGGAGCACCACCGGCCGCCAGCACAACACCGGCAAAGGTAAACAACGGGATCGCCGTCAGGTTGGGAGACAGGGCCAGACGATTGAGTTCGACAATCAGCAATGCTGAATCCAGTCCGCTGAACCAGGCATAGAACAGGCTGCCGGCGCCCAGGACGGTAAACAGTGGCAGCCCAAACAGGGCCAGCAGGATGAGTACGGCTACAACGTACAACATGCTTTTTCATCCCGACCCAGGATTGCGGCGAGCAGGAACTGCAGGGTGAGCAGTACGAAACCGACGGGTATGATCAGACTGGTCAGTACCTGCCAATATTCGTGAGCCGGCGCGTAAAGCCATTCGTCGTACCAGAAACGAACCGCGGCGTGGGCCAGAAATGCACAAACCAGAGCTGCGAGCAATCGCATCGGGCGGTACAGGCGAGCTACTGAGCCGGGCCTGAGCATGGCGCAGCAGACATCAATCTTTATGTGGCGTTCCCGGGTGACTGCCACGGCAGCACCAAAAAAGGTGACGTACAGAACCAGGTAGCGGGTCAGGGTGTCGATGTCGGCGAAACCGGTGTCGAACAGATTGCGCGCCAGGATCTGTACCAGTGCCAGCAAAATCAGCAGCAGCAGGCTGCATGCCGCCAGCCAGCCTTCCAGGACGACCAGTTGCGTGCGTAGTGCTCTGAGCAGTTTCATGTGATGCTACTGTTTCGGATCTGTTGCCGGAGGGGAATTACGATATTGCTCCAGCAGTTCGAGAGTGCGCTCGAAAACATCTGCAGGGATATAGTCGCTCTTGACGAGATCGGTGGCCGCAGTGTTGCGAATTTTTTGCAGCGCGGTCTCACTCATATCATCGCCGGGTTCGATGAACACCAGGCCACGTTTGCGCAACTCTTCCAGGCTGGTTTCGTTGTCCCTTCGGGTCGCAGTAATCAATTCTTCACCGGTCTGGTAGCCGGTAGTGCGTAATATTTCCTGCAGGTCGGCGGGGAGTGAGTCCATGAAGCGACGTGACACGATCAGGGCGCCCATGGCATTGGTGAGCGAGATACTGCTGACATACTGTGTCTTGGTGAACCATTGCAGGGCGATGGCCGCCAGCGGTGTACAGTAGACGGTGTCGATGAGGCCGGTCGAGAGACTGGTGTAGACATCGACAATGGACAGCGGGATAGGGGAAATGCCACTGGCGTCGAAAAATGCCTGCCCCATGGGATCTCCCTGCCACAGCCATACCCGTCGGTGGCGCATCTCCTCCAGGGTACTGGTCTCCCGGGTAGAAAACATGTGCACGAAGCCGATTTCCATCCACCCCAGCAGTTCATAGCCGTGCTCGCGAAAGCCCTGCTGGAACTCCTCGTTGAAGTGGTTGCGGATGTAATCGATTTCATCTACATCCCGAAACAGGAAGGGGAGTTCCATTACCCGGGGAGGAGAATAAATGCGCCCGATACCGTAGCCGCTGAAGGCACCACCCTGTAGCTGGTTGAAGCGGATTTTCTTGATTACATCCGGTTCGTCGCCCTGCACACCTCCAGGGTAGAATTTGATCGCGAGCCGGCCTCCACTCTGGTCGAGTACCGTTTTCCCCCATGCGTCCAGGATGTTCATCCAGGTCGAGCCGGACGGTGCCAGGGTAGCAAATTTCAGCGTATGCTCCGGTTTGGCCATAGTGGCGCTCGATCCGGCCAGCAGCAGAATGAAGATGATGAAACGTGTAAGGCTTCCTGGTATAGACATCAGAACCATTCCTCCTCGTAGCCCAGCAAAATTTCCGCGCGCTGGCGGGCAATCTGGTTGGCCAGCGCCATTTCCGGGAAGCTGCCGACCGGAGTATCGATAACCGCTGTCAGCAACTGCCGGAAGCGTTCACGATCGAAACGCTGGCGCTCCAGGTATTCGGCCTGCATTACATCGACCATCAGCAGCCTGCCGTTGGTTACCGCGCGGGCTTTGGAAAAATAGTCTTCCGCGCGCTGAAAATTTCCACCCAGCATGGGTGCCCGGCCACCATAGTACACCCCGTAGAACAGGTACACACTGCCGTAATAGTAGTCCGGTTGAAGCTCCAGCACCCGGTTCATCAGTCGCTCGCTGCTGGCAAGCTGGGCAATGAGTCCCGGATCCTCGCGGTTCAGGTCAATCTGCTTGGCCTGACAGGAGGCGGTCCAGAACAGTGCAGGTACGGCGCTCTTGCGTAGTCCGGCTGCCGCGTCCTCGACATCTTCGGGACTGGCACGTGCCAGGTCGATGTCGACACCACGCGCCTGCAAGGCCCGTTCACCGTAGTGAAAGCAGCGTGCGTAGAGGTCCAGGGCTCGCTGCCGGTCTTCCAGTTCGACAAAGCCGAACGCGTAGCCGTAAAAACCCATGGCCGCGTTATCGAGCAGTATTTTATTCCCGGGGTCCTCGACCAGCAGTCCTTCTACCAGTTTCAGATTGGCGGGTATCGCGATGGCGGCCAGTTGCAGGTCCGTTTCGCGGTTCATGGCGTCGACACCGCCGTCCATAATGGAGGTTGATGAGCGCGCCACGATCTGTCCCATGCTGCAGGCGCCAAGCCAGGGCAACAGTATGGCAAGTGTCAGGTAACGGAAGTAATTGTTTGCCATGTTGAACTCCATTGTCAGTCGGTACGGCAGGTAGCCGCTACGGATTTTCCGGACACGCTGTAAATACATCCCTGTACGCTCGGCGGCCGCGTCCGTGCGGCCAACGGTCCGGAAAAACCGCAGCGGCTACCTGCCGTACTTGTAGGGAACCTGATACTCATGCAATAAGCAATTTTTCAAGGATACGCCGGTAAATGTCTGCAAGCTGATCCAGTGCCTGCACGGACACGCATTCGTTAACCTGGTGGATGGTGGCGTTGACCGGGCCCAGTTCCAGTACCTGCGCACCCATGGGGGCAATAAAGCGTCCGTCAGAGGTGCCGCCGCTGGTGGATAGTTCGGTTCGCACGCCGGTGATTTCCCGGATGGATTCTCTGGCCGCATCGACCAGTTCTCCGGCAGGTGTCAGGAACGGTTTGCCGGACAGTCGCCAGTCCAGTGTGTGGTCGAGATTGTGCCGGTTGAGTACAGCGTGGATGCGTTGGCGAATATCGGTGTCGCTGAGTTCGGTCGAATAGCGCAGGTTGAACTGCACCTCCAGGGAACCCGGGATCACATTTTCGGCCCCGGTGCCGGAATTAATGTTGGAAATCTGGAAACTGGTAGGCGGGAAGTGATCGTTGCCCTGGTCCCACTCGAGCGCGGCCAGCTCTGCCAGCAGCGGTGCCGCGAGATGGATGGGGTTGGCGGCGAGCTGCGGGTAGGCTACATGGCCCTGTTTTCCCTGGACGCGCAGCCTGCCGTTGAGTGATCCCCGCCGGCCGTTCTTGATGACATCTCCGAGTTGCTCGCTGCTGGAAGGTTCGCCCACCAGGCACCAGTCGACATGAATGCCCTGTTGCTGCAGGTGTTCCACGACCTTGACGGTTCCATTGACCGAGGGGCCTTCCTCGTCACTGGTGATGAGGAAACCGATGCTGCCCGTATGATCCGGATGCTGTGCGACGAAGGCCTCGCAGGCGGTGACCATGGCGGCCAGCGACCCTTTCATGTCTGCCGCCCCGCGTCCGTAGAGCATGCCATTGCGAACTACCGGGGTGAACGGGTCAGTGTTCCATTCATCCAGCGGCCCGGTTGGTACGACGTCGGTGTGTCCTGCGAATATCAGCAGCGGACCGCCCGAACCACGTGTTGCCCAGAAATTGCTGACTTCTTCAAAAGGTAAGGAAGTGCAGTCGAAACCGATTGCCTGGAGACGAGCGCACATCAGCGTCTGGCAGCCGGCGTCCTCCGGTGTGACCGAGGCACGGCTGATGAGGTCTTTTGCCAGTTCAAGTGTTTCCGACATGGGTCCTGTCAATCTGGACGGGTCCGGTGTAGATGCAGGGCAGTGTACTCCTCCTCCTTGAACCCCACCACCCGTCGTTCGCCAAGATCGAGTAGTGGTCGCTTGATAATGCCGGGGTTGTCCTCCATCAGCTGCAGTGCCAGTTTGCGGTCAATGCGCTCACGGGTTTCCGGTGGCAGTTTGCGCCACAGCATGCCGCGCCGGTTGAGCAGGGTTTCCCAGCCGATCTCCTGCTCCCAGGTCTTCAGTTGCGCGGGGTCGAGACCATCCTTGCGGTAGTCATGAAAAACGTACTCGATGCCCTGATCATCGAGCCACTTGCGGGTCTTCTTCATGGTATCGCAATTGCGGATACCGTAGAGGGTGATCATCAGATGCCGCGTAGCAGTTCGTTGATACCAACTTTGCCAAGCGTTTTGGCATCTACTTTCTTGACGATAACCGCGCAGTACAGACTGTATTTACCATCCTTCGAAGGCAGGTTGCCGGATACCACAACGGAACCTGCAGGGATGCGGCCGTAGAGTATCTCGTCCTTCTCCCGGTCGTAGATGCGGGTGCTCTGACCAATGTATACGCCCATGGAGATCACGGAACCCTCTTCAACGATGACACCTTCCACGACCTCGGAACGGGCGCCGATGAAGCAGTTGTCCTCGATAATAGTGGGTGCCGCCTGTATCGGCTCCAGCACGCCGCCGATACCGACACCGCCGGACAAGTGAACGTTTTTGCCGATCTGGGCGCAGGAGCCAACCGTCGACCAGGTGTCTACCATGGTTCCGCTGTCCACGTAGGCGCCGATGTTGACGTAGGAGGGCATCAGCACCACGCCGGGGGCAATGTAGGAGCCGAAGCGCGCCGTTGCCGGCGGAACCACGCGCACGCCACCGGCACGGAATTCGCGCGCATTGTAATCGGCATACTTGGATTTCACCTTGTCGTAGTAGTTGGTGAAGCCGCCTTTCAGAAATTCGTTGTCCTCGATGCGGAAGGACAGCAACACCGCCTTTTTCAGCCAGTCGTTAACAACCCACTGGCCGTCCTTTTTTTCGGCAACCCGGGCTTCACCCGAATCCAGCATGTCAATGGCTTGCCGGGTAGCCTCCTTGACGTGGGTGTCTACGCTGCGCGGGGTGATTTCAGCGCGTTTTTCGAAGGCTTCTTCAATGGTGGACTTCAGGTCGCTCATTTTCGGTCTCCTGCCAAACGGGGTGAGGTATCAGGGCTGCCGGTGGTAACGTTGCAGGACTCGCTGCAAATACTTCCCTGTACGCTCGGCGGCCGCTTCCCTGCGGCCGACGGTCCTGCAACACTACCACCGGCAGCCCTGACACGCTGTTTTTAAAGCTTATAACTGTTCAACAAAACTGCGGATGCGGTTCGCGGCATCCACGCATTCATCCAGTGGCGCTACCAGGGCCATGCGGACGTGGTTTTTGCCGGGGTTGCCGGTCGCCGTATCGCGGGACAGGTAACTGCCGGGTAACACGACCACGTTCTGCTGCTGGTACAGCTGCCGGGAAAATTCCTGGTCATCGATGGGTGTACGCTGCCACAGGTAGAAGCTGGCCGGTGGAATCTCCACCTCCATGACCGGCGCCAGTATATCTGCTGTGGCGCTAAACTTTTCCCGGTACCGGCGGCGGTTTTCCCGCACGTGCTTCTCGTCGCTCCAGGCGCGTACACTGGCCGCCTGGGTTGGCGGTGGCATGGCGCAGCCGTGGTAGGTGCGGTAGCGGAAAAATGCCTCGATCAGGTCGGCGTCGCCGGCTACGAAGCCGGAACGCAAGCCGGGCGCGTTGGAACGCTTGGACAGGCTATGGAAAACCAGGCAGTGCCGGTACCGGTCGTTGCCCGCCGCGGCCGCTGCGGCCAGCAGGCCTGTCGGCGGCCGGTCTTCATCCTGGTAGATCTCCGAATAGCATTCGTCGGAGAGAATGACAAAGTCGTGCCGATGGGCGCGCTCAATGAGTTCCTGCAGGGTTTCGGATTCGATGACCTGCCCGGCGGGGTTGCCGGGGGAGCACAGGTAGACGAACTGGCATCGGTCCCACTCAGCGTCGCTGACGCCGTTAAAATCCGGCAGGTAGCCATTGTCTGCATCGGCGTTGAGAAAACGGGGTTCGGCACCGGCAAGTAATGCGGCGCCCTCGTAGATCTGGTAAAACGGGTTTGGCATCAGGATCAGCGGAGACGATGTCGGATCTGTCAGGCACTGGGCAATGGCAAACAGGGCCTCCCGTGTGCCGTTGACGGGCAGCACATGATGCTGCGGGTCGATGCTCGTATCCGGCAGGCCAAAGCGGTCTGCCAGCCAGTCGCAGATCGTCTGGCGCAGTTGTTCCGTGCCCCGCGTCGAAGGGTAGCTGGACAGGCCGTGCAGGTGTTCGATCAGGCTTTCGGTGATGAATCCGGGGGTGGGGTGGCCGGGTTCGCCGATGGACAGCCGGATTGTATCCAGGTCTCCGGGCGGAACGACGCCAGCATACAGTGTGGCCATACGCTCGAACGGGTAGGGCTGGAGGTGCGACAGATTCGGATTCATGTGAGTCTGGTGGGATATAGACGATAAGGACAAGTATACGGAATCTTATGGAACGCTCCAAATCATTGCAGACGCTGCTGCCGGTATTGAGCCTGCTTTTGACAGCCTCACTGTGGGGTGTGGTCTGGTACCCGCTGCGCTTGCTGGAGCAACAGGGGCTGGCCGGCTTGTGGATTACCTTGATCAGCTATTCCAGTACCATGCTCCTCGGCGCGATCTGGCTGTGGAAGGATCGGCGTCCCTGGGTCGAGCACCCCGGAGCGCTGACGATCATGATGCTTGCGGTTGGCTGGTGCAATGTCGCTTTTGTACTGGCGATTCTGGATGGCACTGTGGTGCGGGTACTGTTGCTGTTCTACCTGTCGCCGTTCTGGGCACTATTGCTTGGCTGGCTGGTGCTGGGTGAAAAACCGCATTCGTCCGGCTGGCTGGTTTTCCTGTTCGCCGTTACCGGCGCGATTATCATGCTGTGGGATCCCGTCGCTGGACTGCCCTGGCCGTCAGACGTGGCGGACTGGCTGGCGGTGTCATCGGGTTTCACCTTCTCGGTCGCCAATGTCATGGTGCGCCGCATGGGGAACGTGTCACTGCGCGTCAAGGCGGCCGTGAGCTGGCTGGGGGTCACCGTCGTTGCAGCGATCTGTATCCTCGCTCTGCACCTGCCTGTCCCGGAGGTGTCGCTGCCGGTTATCGGTGGCGCCGTCGCACTTGGCTGGCTGGGTTTCGTGGTCATGACGCTGACGGTCATCTACGGTGTGTCACATATGCCGGTGCATCGTTCTGCCGTCATCCTGCTGTTCGAACTCGTGGTAGGTGCGGTTTCGTCCCTCCTGCTTACCGACGAGATAATCCGGCCCCAGGAATGGCTGGGAGGCACGCTGATACTGGCGTCCGCCTGGTTCGCGGCACGCGAACAGGCAACGGAGGGTACCTGATGGCGGAGTATCTCCAGTTACAGCATGCCAGTGTGATTGTTAGCGATACCCGCCGGTCACTGGAATTCTACCGGGATATCCTCGGGCTGCAGGTAGATGCGACCCGACCCGAACTGGGTTTTCCGGGGGCCTGGTTGCGGATTGCAGGGCAACAGCAGATTCACCTCCTTGAGCTGCCCAATCCGGATCCGGTCGGTGGTCGGCCGGAACACCCCGGGAGGGACCGTCACCTGGCCTTGCATGTGCGCGGTCTGAACGAACTGAAGCGCGCGCTGAACCAGGCGGGTATTGCCTTTACGCGCAGCCGCTCCGGTCGCCGGGCTATCTTTTGTCGCGACCCGGACGGTAACGGTATCGAGCTCATTGAGCGTTAGGTCTCATCCAGCGCCAGGGTCAACTGGTCGCTCAGATCCTGCTGCTCCGATTCGGTCAGTGGTTTTCCTTTGACACCGGTAATATAGAAGACATCCTCGGCCTGGGCGCCGAAGGTGGCGATCTTTGCGTTCTGCAACTGAATGCCCAGGGAATGGAGCGCCTGGCCGACACGCGACAGCAGGCCTGGTGAATCGGTGGTAATCAGTTCGAGGATCGTCCGCTGGCCAGCGTCATCCTGATGGAAGTGGATGCGCGTTGAAACCCTGAAGTGGCGTGTGCGTCTCGGTGCAGCTTGCGATACCGATCGGGACCCGGTGTCTGGATTGGCCAGCTCCCGTTTCATGAGGGCGACCAGCTCCTGACCCTGGTAGTGGTCGAATACCGGTGCGCCGGACGAATCCAGAAATATGTAGGTATTTACCGCATAGGCGCGTTTTGAAGTGATGATGCGTGCATCGGTAATGCTGAGGCCAAGTTTGTCCAGCAGCGCTGTCGAGCGACTGAAGAGGCGGTCGATCACTGGCGTGTACAGGAACAGTGCGCTGCCACCGCGCTCGGAGCACGGGCACAGGTCGACACGAATACCGTCGATGTTTCCGGGTTCCAGAATGATCTCGGCGTGCCACACAACTTCATCTACATAGTGTCGCAGGAAATATTCATCCGGAAAGTCGTCCCACAATGATTGCAACAGCGGCTCGTTAATGTTCTTCCGTTTGAGTGCCGTCAGCGCGCTGCTCTTTATATCGCGGATCAGTTCGTCACGGTGCAGCGGGTTTTCCAGGCCACGGCGCAAAGCACGTTTGGTAGCGGTGTACAGATCCTTGAACAAGGCATCTTTCCAGCCGTTCCACAGGGTGGGACTGGTGCCACGTATATCCGCAACCGTCAGCAAATAGAGATAGTCAAGTCGGGTGCGATCCCCTGTGTGGCGAGCGAACTCATTAATGACATCCGGGTCGGATATATCCCTTCGCTGCGCAATGTGTGACATCAGCAGGTGGTTGCGTACCAGCCAGGCGACCAGGCGCTGGTCGTAGTCGCTAAGACCGTGCCGCCGCAGGAACTCCTCGGCATCGACTGCACCCAGTTCAGCATGGTTACCTCCCCGACCTTTGGCGATATCGTGAAAGAAGCCCGCCAGGTACAGGAGCTCGGGCTTCGGTATGGTGTCGGAAATCCGGCTGCAGAGCGGGAATTCGTGGACGAATTTGGGGACCGCGAAGCGTCGCAGGTTGCGCACCACGAGCAGCGTGTGCTCGTCCACGGTATAGGCATGAAACAGGTCATGCTGCATCTGGCCAACGATTTTCTCAAACGCCGGGTAATAGGCCGCCAGAATGCCGTAGCGGTTCATGCGGCGCAATTCGTGGGTGAGTCCCCGAACCTGACGGAAGATCTCCATGAACAGGCTGCGCGCACGTATATCGTTGCGAAAATCGTCGTCGATGAGGTGGCGATGATCGCGTACCAGGCGGATGGTCGAGGCGCGCACTCCCTTGATTTCCGGGTTTTGCTCCATGAGCAGAAACAGTTCCAGCAGGGCGAACGGATAGCGGCGAAAAACCTGTTCCCCGGTAACTTCGAGAAAACCCTTGCGGGTCTGGAAACGACGGTTGATCGCTACCGGTTCACCGGAATCATCGGTGTACAGGATAATTTCCTGGAACAGTTGCAGCAGCATCTCGTTCAGGCGACTGAGTTCCTGGATGGTGCGGTAGTAGTCCATCATGAACCACTCTACTGCCAGTCCGCGCTCATTGTCCTGGTAGCCGAATTGCCCGGCAA
The DNA here is from genome assembly GCA_030621785.1 of Gammaproteobacteria bacterium. GTDB lineage: Bacteria > Pseudomonadota > Gammaproteobacteria > DSM-19610 > DSM-19610 > Thiogranum. The sequence goes on from JAUXGZ010000011.1 coordinate 13,354, forward strand.
GGGTCCGTTGCAGGTCGAACAGCAGTCGATCCTCGCGGCGGTGGGTAATCATGTGCAGGCCGAAACGGACCTTCCACAGAAAACGCTGACCCTGCATCAGCGCCTGGTATTCACTGTCGGTCAGAAAACCCTGGGAGACCAGGTCCTGCAAACTGTCCAGACCGAAGTGTCGTTTTGCCACCCAGCCGATCATCTGTGCATCGCGCAGTCCGCCCGGGCCTTCCTTGACGTTTGGCTCCAGATTATGGACGGCATCGTCAAAGCGTTTGTAGCGGTTCTCCTGCTCGAGGAGCTTGGCGGCGAAGAACTCCTGACTGGGCCATACGTGGTTCGGACCTGCACGTTCCCGCATATCCTGAAACAGCGTTTCGGAGCCCGTCAACAGGCGTGCTTCCATCAGGTTGGTAGCCACGGTGATGTCGGCGGCCGCCTGTTCGCTGCAATCCTCCAGGGTGCGGACACTGTGACCGACCTCCAGGCCGATATCCCACAGAGCCAGCAGGAAGGCGTTGAGGCGTTCACCGGTCTGCCTGTCTTCCTGTTGTGCCAGCAGCAGCATCAGGTCGATATCAGAGCCCGGCAGCAGTTCGTTGCGGCCGTAGCCACCCACGGCAACCAATGCGGCATCGATGCCCGGCAGCATGCTCTGCCAGCAACGCACCAGCACCCGATCGATCAGCCAGCTACGTGCGCGTACCAGGTCCTCGATATCGTGGCCGGCACGAAATGCCTCGAACAGCTGTTCATGGGAGGCTGTCAGGAAGGCACGACAGCCGGGTATCTCCGGTCGGCCATCCGGAAAGGCTTTTTCCAGTTCCGACAGGCTGAACATTTCCTGGTACGGGCTGGCGGCGGACACTAGATATCTTCACCGTTGCGCAGGGTCAGCACGGTATAGTCATCGGGTGTAACCAGGATGGTGTGCTCCCACTGGGCTGACAGGCTGTGATCCCTGGTGACGACAGTCCAGCCATCACGCAGCACCCTGGTCTGGCGTTTCCCCACATTTACCATGGGTTCGATGGTAAAGGTCATGCCACTTTCCAGTGTCATGCCGGTGCCTGGCTGTCCGTAGTGCAGTACCTGTGGGTCCTCGTGAAATCCGCGGCCGATACCGTGCCCGCAGTACTCGCGCACAATGGAGTAGTTGTGCGCCTCGGCATGCCGCTGGATTGCAGAACCGATGTCGCCCAGCCGTGTGCCCGGTTTTACCTTGCGAATACCGATACACATACATTCGTAGGTTACGTCGATCAGGCGTTGGGCGATGACCGCAGTCTCGCCGACCGTGAACATCTTGCTGGTATCGCCATGGAAGTCATCCTTGATAACGGTAATATCAATATTTACCACATCGCCATTCTTCAGAATCCGGTCGCCAGGGATCCCGTGGCAGACCTGGTGATTAACCGAGGTGCAGATCGATTTTGGAAATCCCCGGTAATTGAGCGGTGCGGGGATGGCTTGCTGTTCATTGACGATGTAGTCGTGACAAATGCGGTCGAGCTCATCCGTGCTGACGCCGGCCTGTACGCGTGGCTCGATCATCTCGAGGACATCTGCCGCCAGACGCCCGGCAACACGCATTTTCTCTATTTCTTCCGCCGTTTTTATGGTTGCTGCCATAGTCTTCCGTGCCCGTCGTAGCGGGTATCCTCATGTTTTTTATCGCGGTTAGGGTGTCCGGCTAAGTAGCCGAAATGATTGCTGTTCCTCCCAGTCTATGGTATAAAGCGCGGCTTGTTAAGGCGACCGGGGAAATTGTTTTCCGGCGTCAAAATCCGCACATGCGTCGACACATGCAGTAGGGTGCTCGTGAAAACGGGTTTCTGCATGGGATGCATGGAGGCCCAACCCTGACAGCGAGGTTTAATCATGTCTGAAGTAAGCATGCGCCAGATGCTCGAAGCCGGCGTACATTTTGGCCACCAGGCCCGTTTCTGGAACCCGAAAATGGCAGAGTACATTTTCGGGGAACGAAGCAAAATCCATATTATCAATCTGGAAAAGACGCTCCCGCTATACAACGATGCCATGAATTTCGTTGGCAAACTGGTCAGCAAGAAGGGAATTATCCTGTTTGTAGGCACCAAGCGGTCGGCGCGCGACACCATTCGCAACGAGGCAAAGCGCTGCAAGATGCCCTACGTCAATCATCGCTGGCTGGGTGGCATGCTGACCAATTTCCAGACGGTCCGTCAGTCGATCAAGCGTCTCAAGGATCTCGAAGCCATGGAGCAGGACGGCACGTTCGAGAAAATCAGCAAGAAGGAAGCGTTGATGCTGACGCGCGAGAAAGACAAGCTGGATCGAAGCCTGGGCGGTATCAAGGATATGAACCGGTTGCCCGATGCTCTTTTCATCGTCGATGTCGGCTACGAGAAAATTGCCATCAACGAGGCGGTAAAGCTGAATATTCCGGTTGTCGGCGTCGTCGACAGCAATAACTCGCCGGACCACGTCGATTACGTCATTCCCGGTAATGATGATTCGATCCGCGCTATTCAACTGTACGTTCAGGGCGCAGCGGATGCCGTTGAAGATGGCCGCACGGCCGTCGCAGGGGTTGCAGGCACCGCAGCAGACGAATTTGTCGAGCTGGGTGAAAACGCCGGTTCCTGATTCGCAAATAACGCTGTTTAATCAAGTTCAAGAGGAAAGTAACCATGGCAATTACAGCAGCGCAGGTCAAGGAACTGCGTCAGCGCACCGGTTGCGGCATGATGGAGTGCAAGAAAGCTCTGACGGAAGCCGACGGAGAAATGGAGGCTGCCGCAGAGGCTTTGCGCAAGTCAGGGCTGGCCAAGGCAGACAAGAAAGCCGGCCGGGTAGCTGCTGAAGGCCTGATCGTGGTCGAAGTCAGCGGCAACGGCAAGCAGGCCGCAATCGTCGAAGTAAATTCGGAAACCGATTTTGTGGCCAGAAAGGAAGAGTTCCAGAATTTCGCCCGCGCGGTCGCCGGACGAGTGCTGGAGTCGGCTCCCGCAGACATGGACGCCCTTATGGCGTTGCCGATCGATGGCGCCGGCGAGACAGTGGAAGTGGCCCGCCGTAAGCTGATCGCCGCAATTGGTGAGAACATCAATGTACGCCGGTTCTCCCGCCGGGAAGCGGAAAAGGGTGGCCTTGCCAGCTATCTGCATGGTGTGCGTATCGGCGTGCTGGTTGAACTCGAGGGTGGAGATGCCGCACTGGCCAGGGATGTTGCCATGCACATCGCGGCCAGCAAGCCGGTATGTGTCGACGCGGATGGCGTGTCCCGGGAGTTACTGGACAAGGAGAAGGAGATTTTTTCCGCCCAGGCAGCGGCCAGTGGCAAGCCGCCGGAAATTGTTGAGAAAATGGTCAGCGGCAGGCTGCGGAAATTCCTCGGAGAGATTACCCTGCTGGGTCAGCCTTTTGTCAAGGATCCGGACCAGACGGTCGGCAAGCTGCTGAAGGCGGCTGGTGCTACAGCAGTTGGTTTCGACCGCCTCGAACTGGGTGAGGGCGTAGAGAAAAAGACCGAAAACTTTGCGGAAGAGGTCATGGCGCAGGTCCAGAGCAGTTGATTCGGTGAAACGGGCAAAACGGATGCGATGTTCGTGCATCCCGGTATAATTGTGGGGTCGCGATGCGACCCCATTTCGTAGCCTGCACCGAATTCGAGAATTTACCTCGTGAAACATCTATAACCAACTGATAATACTTGATTATGACAGAAAATAAACTTGCCTTTCGACGGGTGTTGCTGAAGCTGAGCGGTGAGGCATTGATGGGCAGCGGCGACTATGGAATCGAACCGGAGACCATACAACGGGTTGCTGCCGAGATTCACGAACTGTCCGCCAGCGGTGTGGAAATCGGCCTGGTTATCGGCGGCGGAAACATTTTCCGTGGCAGCGGTCTTGCCGAGGGCGGTATGGACCGGGTGGCCGGAGATCACATGGGCATGCTGGCAACCGTGATCAATGCGCTGGCCATGCAGGATGCGCTGGAAAAAGCCGGTGCCGAGTGCAGGGTTATGTCGGCTTTGCAAATCAATCAGGTCTGCGAGGACTATATCCGTCGTCGCGCGGTGCGACACCTGGAAAAAGGGCGTGTGGTACTGTTTGCCGCCGGTACCGGTAATCCGTTTTTCACTACCGATTCGGCCGCCAGTCTGCGGGCGATAGAAATTGGTGCTGATCTGATGATCAAGGCGACCAAGGTGGACGGTGTCTATACCGCCGATCCGGTAACAAACCCCGATGCAAAACGCTATGATCGGTTATCGTTTGACGAAGCGATTTCACGCAAGCTCGGTGTCATGGACGCTACAGCGCTGGTGCTATGCCGCGACCATGGTATGTCGTTACGGGTGGTGGACCTGGGGGTTGAAGGAAACATGGCTCGTGTTGTCGCGGGCGAGGATATTGGCACGCTGGTGGAGTAGGGGACTATGATAGACGAGATACTTGATGACGCCGAAACCCGTATGGGGAAGAGTATAGATTCCCTGAAAGCCGAGTTCAGAAAAATACGTACCGGGCGTGCCCACCCGAGTCTGCTGGACCACCTGCGGGTTGATTACTACGGATCCGAAGTTCCGCTGGCGCAGGTTGCCAACGTGGCGGTGGAAGATTCACGCACTTTGACGGTTACACCCTGGGAAAAACCCATGGTGAAAGACATCGAAAAGGCCATCATGAAGTCAGACCTGGGCCTGAATCCCAACAGCGCGGGCACCACCATTCGTATTCCCATGCCGGCCCTGACGGAAGAGCGTCGCAAGGATCTGGTTCGGGTGGTGCGTAGCGAAGCTGAACACGGGCGTGTGGCAATCCGCAATATTCGCCGCGATGCCAACAGCGACTTCAAGGATCTGCTGAAAGAGAAGGACATCTCCGAGGACGAGGATCGTGGTGCACAGGACCGTATCCAGAAGCTCACCGATCGGTTTGTGGCCGAAGTCGATAAACTGCTTGCCGCCAAGGAAGCAGAATTGATGGAAATCTAGGCCTCAATGGCGCAAGAGCACGTCCAGACCGAAGTACAGACGGCAGCACAGCGCCTGCCACGCCACGTTGCGATCATCATGGATGGCAACGGTCGCTGGGCTAATGCCCGCGGCCTGCCGCGCAGCCTTGGACATCGAGAGGGTGTAAAGGCAGTCCGCCGGGTCGTTGAAGCCTGCGTCAATCTCCATATCGAAACACTTACCCTGTTCGCATTCTCCAGTGAAAACTGGCGCCGCCCCCGGCAGGAAGTCGGCTTGCTGATGGACCTGTTCGTGCGGACGCTGAAAAAAGAAGTGAACCGTCTCGATCGCAATGGTGTGCGCATGCGCTTCATTGGCGACCGCAGCGCTTTCGATCAGCGGCTTCAGTCGCTGATGACTGCGGCGGAAGAACAGACCGGGACCAACGATCAGCTGAATCTTGTCATTGCAGTCAATTACGGTGGTCGCTGGGACGTGACACAGGCTACCAGGCGCCTTGCACAGCGGGTGGAAAATGGCGAGTTGCGGGCGGATGATATTGATGCCGGGCTGATAGAAAGCGAGCTGTGCAGCGCTGATTTACCCGAGCCGGACCTGTTTATCCGCACCGGTGGTGAACAGCGCATCAGTAATTACCTGATCTGGCAACTGGCCTACACCGAACTGTATTTTACCGACCTGTTGTGGCCGTCGTTCGACGATACAGCGTTGCAGCAGGCACTGACTTTCTTCGCCAGTCGTCAGCGCAGGTTTGGTCGTACCGGTGATCAGGTGGAGCAGGCCGGAAGTGCTTAAACTCAGAATCCTCAGTGCACTGCTACTGGTTCCGCTGGTCGTACTGGCTGTGCTTCGGCTGGATACGGCAAATTTTGCGCTTGTCGCCACCATTATCATGCTACTTGCGGCCTGGGAGTGGGGCGCACTGGTGCCGCTCAATGGTCGGCCGGCGAGAATCGCCTACCTGTTATCCGTCACTGTTGCACTCATGCTCCTGTGGATGGTTGCACAGCGGGAGTGGCTGGTTGATCTGACACTGGGCATGGCACTGCTGTGGTGGCTGTTTACACTGCTATGGATCACACGTCCGGACTGGGGCCGTGGCACCGACGGCACGCATGTACTGGCCAAACTCATACTGGGCTACGGACTTTTTATCAGTACCTGGCTGGCACTGGTTGTGCTGCACAGTCGACCGGATCAGGGGCCGGTATGGGTGCTGTACCTGCTGGTGCTGGTGTGGGTCGCGGACAGCGGAGCCTATTTTGCCGGCCGGACGTGGGGGCGTGCAAAGCTGGCACCGAAAGTCAGCCCGGGCAAAACCTGGGCCGGCGTCTACGGCGCGCTGGCGGCATCCGCCCTGTTTGCCTTCGGCTTCGCACTGTATACCGGGTTTCGTGGCACTGATCTGGCGGGTTTCGTACTGATCTGCATGCTGACCGTCATGTTCTCGATCGTTGGTGACCTGCTGGAAAGCCTGCTGAAACGCCAGCAGGGCATCAAGGACTCGGGCAACCTGATTCCCGGTCACGGGGGCATCCTCGACCGCATCGACAGCCTGCTTGCCGCAGCGCCTCTGTTCGCGCTCGGCATGCGGTGGATGAACCTGTGAACGTGGCGCCCGGCATCGCTGTCCTGGGTTCGACCGGTTCCATTGGCATGAGCACACTGGATGTAGTACAGCGCAACCCGAAACGCTACCGGGTTATCGCGCTTACAGCCAACCGCGATGTCGATCGACTCAGTCGGCAATGTGTCGAATTCCAGCCACAGTTTGCGGTCATGGCCGATGCCGCTGCCGCTGGGCTATTGCACGAACGCCTGCGCAACGAAGCTCCGGACGTCGAGGTATTAAGCGGTAACGAAGGGCTGGTGCAGGTCGCCGGCCTGCCCCAGGTCGATCAGGTTATGGCGGGCATAGTCGGTGCTGCCGGACTGTTGCCAACGCTTGCGGCGGTGCGCAGTGGTAAACGGATTCTGCTTGCCAACAAGGAGGCCCTGGTCATGGCCGGTGCCCTGTTCATGCAACAGGTACGTGAGAGCGGCGCTGTGTTGCTACCCGTGGACAGTGGGCACAATGCCATTTTCCAGTGTATGCCTGCGGGTTTTGTACCGGGTGCCGGCAAACCTGAAGGGGTCCGGGACATCCTGCTCACCGCTTCCGGCGGGCCGTTTCGAACCATCGCACCGGAACTTCTGGCAAATATCACACCGGAACAGGCCTGTGCTCACCCCAACTGGGACATGGGCCGAAAAATCTCGGTGGATTCGGCTACCATGATGAACAAGGGGCTGGAAGTAATCGAGGCTTGCTGGTTGTTCTCCCTGCCCGAAAGCAGCGTGCACGTCGTGATTCACCCACAGAGCGTCATCCACTCAATGGTGCGTTATCAGGATGGTTCCGCGCTGGCCCAGATGGGAAATCCGGATATGCGCACCCCTATTGCACATACCATGGCCTGGCCACAGCGTATTGACGCCGGCGTGGAACCACTGGATCTTTGCGCCGTCGGGCGGCTGGATTTCGAGCCGCCGGAACCGGCCCGGTTTCCCTGTTTACGGCTGGCCCAGGAGGCCTGGCGTGCAGGCGGCACCGCAGCAACCGTGCTGAATGCAGCCAATGAGATCGCCGTGGAAGCTTTTCTGGACGAACGCCTGGGCTTCACCGGAATTCCCGCCATTATCGAGGCCACGCTGGCGGGTATCACACCAAGAGAGGTACATTCGCTGGACGTAATACTTGAGGACGATGTGGCGGCCAGGGAATTTGCCGCTCGCCTGGTCGATGGTGCACCGGGTCGAAGGGTGCGGATATGAGCGGCTTTGGTGGTTCCCTGCTGGCTTTCCTGGTAGCGATCAGCGTGCTGGTCGCAGTGCACGAATTTGGCCACTTCTGGGTCGCCAGACGGCTCGGAGTCAAGGTGTTACGTTTTTCCATCGGTTTCGGAAAGTCGATCTGGACGCGTAGCTTCGGATCCGACCGCACCGAGTTTGCGATCGGCATACTACCGCTGGGCGGCTACGTTAAAATGCTGGACGAGCGGGAAGGGCCGGTTGCCGCAGAGGAACTGACGAGAGCATTTAACCGGCAGCCGTTGCGGGTTCGCAATGCGGTCGTGGTGGCGGGGCCCGTGTTTAATTTCCTGTTTGCGATTGTGGCCTACTGGCTGATGTTCATCAGCGGCGTTCCCGCGCTCAAGCCGGTCATCGGCACAGTTGTCGAGGGCTCTCACGCGGCGTCTGCCGGGTTTTATGAACAGGACCGGCTACTACGTATTGACGATCGGGATACCCCGACCTGGGATGCCGCCACCATCGCATTGCTGGCGGCGGCACTGGACGGTCGTGAAGCGAAGATCCAGGTGCACGGTATCGATGACCGGGAGCGTCTGCTGATACTCGATTTTGCCAATGTGCCCGAGGCCCTGGACAAGGGTGGTCTGCTTGGCAATCTGGGCTTGTCTGTCTGGCGCCCGAAGTTACCCGCCGTGATCGATCGACTGGTGCCGGACGCTCCCGCTGCACAATCCGGGATGCAGCCGGGTGACAAGGTGTTGTCGGTTGACGGTCAGCCGGTTGGTGACTGGTCAGAATGGGTCGACTACGTGCGTGCTCGACCGGGACAGTCCATGCGCGTACGGGTATTGAGGGATAGCGACGAGCTCGATCTGACCCTGATCCCGGAAACGGTCGATGACAAAGATGAAACTATCGGCAGGATCGGGGCCTATGTCCGCGCCCCGGAGGATCTGCAACAGACACTACGCACAGAAGTTCGCTACGGACCTCTGGATGCCATGGGCAAGTCGGTTGAAAAGACCTGGGAAATGACGGTGCTGACACTGCGCACGCTGTGGGGTATGTTAATGGGACGGGCTTCGGTGGAAAATATCAGTGGCCCGATCAGCATTGCCCAGTACGCGGGGTATTCAGCCAGCATCGGCCTGGCCAGTTTCCTGAAGTTCCTGGCCATTGTCAGTATCAGTCTGGGAGTATTGAATCTGCTCCCGGTACCCATCCTTGATGGTGGCCACCTGCTATTCAATACTCTGGAATGGATAAAGGGTAGTCCGTTGTCTGATTATGCCCAGCAAATCGGGCAACAACTCGGTATATTTCTGTTGCTGATGCTGATGGGCATCGCCTTCTACAACGATCTGTCGCGTCTGTTCGGGGCCTGAAAATACCGGATGATGAAAGCGCGCCCCAGTCTGTTAGTCCTGTTCTGCCTTATGCTGCTCTCGTTGCCCACGCGGGCATTCGAGCCTTTTGTCGTGGACGACATCCGGGTGGATGGTCTGCAGCGTATTTCAGCCGGTACCGTGTTCAACTTTCTGCCGGTCAAGGTAGGTGATCATTTCGACACGAGGGAATCCGAACTGGCGCTGAAGGCCCTGTTTAAATCCGGTTATTTCAAGAGAATTTCGCTGGAACGGGACGGCAATGTGCTGGTGGTCAAGGTTCAGGAACGCCCGGCGATTGCAAGCATCAAGATTCAGGGCAATGATGATATCGAGACTGAACCCCTGCTGGAGTCACTGAAGGACATCGGTCTGGCGGAAGGCAGCGTATTCAACCGCTCGTTGCTGGAACAGGTAGAACAGGAACTGGAGCGCCAGTATTTCAGCCGGGGAAAATACGGTGTAAAGATAGAAACCACGGTCACGCCGCTGGAGCGTAACCGCGTCGGTATTCTGATCGATGTGTCCGAAGGCGTGGTTGCAAAGATCAGGGAGATCAATATCGTCGGTAACACGGTGTTCAACGACAAAACCCTGCTGAAACAGTTCGAGCAGAGCACACCGAATTTTCTTTCCTTCTACTCCAAGGATGACCAGTATTCGAAGCAGAAGCTGGCCGCGGACCTGGAGTCACTGCGATCCTGGTACCAGGATCGGGGCTATATAAAATTCAATATTGATTCGACCCAGGTATCGATAACGGCAAACAAGAGAGACATCTATATAACGATCAATGTAACCGAGGGTGAGCAGTATCGCGTGACCGAGGTCAAGCTGTCCGGTGATCTTGTCGTCGAGCCGGAAAAACTGTTTCCCGAGTTTCGCATAAGCGCCGGTGATGTGTATTCCCGCAAGGAAGTGACCGAGACGGTTACGCTGATATCGGACCAGCTGGGCAATGAAGGTTATGCTTTTGCAAACGTGAATACCGTACCGGATATCAACGAAGATACACGCGAGGTCACCATTACCTTCTTTGTGGACCCGGGCAAACGTGTTTATGTCCGGCGTATCAACTATGCGGGCAACAGCAAGACCCGTGACCAGGTGCTGCGCCAGGAAATGCGTCAGCTCGAGGGCGGCTGGTTTTCTGCCGAGAAAGTAGAGCGTTCCCGGGCACGCCTCCAGCGCCTCGGGTTTTTCGAGGCGGTTAATGTCGAAACCCCGGCGGTGCCCGGTACTACCGACCAGGTCGATATCAATTACTCGGTCACCGAGACTCCATCGGGCAGCATCTCGCTGGGTGTGGGTTTCGCGCAGTCTTCGGGAGTCATTCTGAACGGAAGTATCACGCAGAATAACTTCCTGGGTACCGGAAGGCAGCTGAGTACATCGATCGACACCAGTGCTGTCAACAAGGTACTGAGTTTTTCCTATACCAATCCGTACTACACGCTGGATGGTGTCAGCAGGGGGTTTGGCGCCTACGCACGCAAAACGGATGCCGATTCAGCAAACATTGCGGACTATTCCACGGATGCCTATGGCACCAATGTTAATTACGGCTTCCCCATCAGCGAATTCAATGCCATCAACTTCTCGTTTTCTGCGGAGTACCTGGAGCTCAATACCGGTGACAATCCCTCGAAGGAAATTACCAACTTCATGGATGACCATGGTGAGAATTTTAAAAGTGTTGCAATGTCGGGCAGTTGGTCTCACGATAGCCGCAACAGGCGGATATTTCCTACCAGCGGAGGTTTGCAGAGACTGAGCTTTGAGGCGCAGGTTCCGAAGTCCGAGCTGGAGTTCTATAAGGTCGCGGTAAAACAACAGCGGTTAATTCCCCTGACCAGGCTGTTTGTTCTGGCAGGAAAAGCGGATGTGGCATATGGCGACGGGTATGGAGATTTCGATTCCCTGCCGTTCTTCGAAAACTATTTCGCCGGCGGCGTCCGGTCGGTTCGCGGCTACAAGGACAACACCCTTGGGCCACAGGATGACGATGGTGACCCGCTTGGCGGGAGCTTCCGTACCGTCGGTAATCTGGAGATTGTGTTTCCTCCACCGTTCCTGCAGGATTCGCAGAGTGTTCGTTTAAGCCTGTTTTATGATATCGGCAACGTATTCGACGGTTACGATGACTTCCAGACGAGTGACCTGCGTATGTCAGTTGGACTGGGAGGTACCTGGATATCGCCAATGGGGCCGCTTTCGGTCAGTATCGCGCAGCCACTGAATGACAAGCGGAGGGATGAACTACAGGCATTCCAGTTCTCACTGGGTGGCGCGTTCTAGTAAATTGTTATAACCAGATAATATTTCAGGAGACTGAACTTGAAAAAACTATACAAACTCGTGCTCGGCGTTGCCGCCATGACGATGATTGCCGCGCCTTCATTTGCCGAAACCAGAGTCGGTGTGGTGAATACCGTGAAGCTGATGGAAGAAGCGCCGCAGGCAAAAGCCGCGCAGGCCAAGCTGGAAGCAGAATTCTCGCCGCGAGAGAAGGAGCTGGTCGCCTTGCAAGGCGCGATACGCAAGCAGGAAGACCGGCTTTCCCGCGATGCCGCCGTAATGAGTGATGATGCAAGCACCAAGCTGGAGCGTGACATCCTGTCCAAACGCCGGGATCTCAAGCGGCGCCAGGAGGAATTTCGCGACGACCTGAATATCCGCAAAAACGAAGTACTGGCAAAGCTGCAGCGACAGATGTACGACGCAACCGTCGCGCTGGCAAAGGAAAAGAAATATGACGTTATCCTTGGCCAGGGTGTGGTGTATTCCAACGACAAGGTCGATATCACCCCGTTGGTACTCGACAAGCTAAAGAGAGCCAAGTAGCACGGCAAATCGTCTCCCTGACCCATGGGGCTGAGACTGGCGCAACTCGCGCAGCAGCTTGACGTCGAATTGCGCGGCGACGGCGATGTGCTTATATCCGCCGCCGCGTCCCTGCAGCGGGCGGGTCCCGACGCACTGAGTTTTATTGCCGATGCCCGGCACCGGAAAGCTTTGCTGCAAACGAAGGCAGGGGCCGTCGTGGCAGCACCCGGCGACGCGGACCGGTCTCCGGCACCGGTGCTGGTGAGTGAAAACCCGCTAGCCTGTTTTGCCCGCGCACTTGGCTTGTTGTTTCCGGAGCCGGGGCAGCAGGCCGGCGTTGATGCCAGCGCTGTGGTAGATACAGGTGCCAGCATCGATGCGACCGCCTGGATCGGCCCGCATTCGGTGATTGGCAACGGAGCCGTAATCGGACCGGGTGTGCAGATAGGTCCCGGGTGTATTGTGGGTAACGGCGTCAGGATCGGCCGGAATAGTCGCTTGACGGCTCGTGTGACCGTGCTGGCGGATGCCCGAATAGGCGATCGTGTCGTATTGCATCCGGGATCGGTTATCGGCGCTGACGGTTTTGGTAACGCGTGGGTGGAAGATCACTGGGAAAAAGTGCCGCAAATTGGCAGTGTCGTCATTGGGAATGACGTAGAAATCGGCGCCAATACTACAGTTGACCGGGGTTCGTTGGGCGATACGGTCATCGGGGATGGTGTGCGTATCGATAATCTGGCCCAGATTGCACATAATGTCCACATCGGGGCCCACAGTGCGTTGGCGGGATGCGTAGGTATATCGGGCAGTGCGCGCATCGGCGCATATTGCACGCTTGCAGGTGGTGTCGGTCTGGTCGGCCATATCGAGCTTGCCGATCATGTTCATATCACCGGCATGTCGATGGTTACCCGGTCGATTTCCAGACCGGGCACCTATTCGGCGGGAACGCCCCTGATGCCCAATGTGCAATGGCGCCGCAACGCGGTGAGAATGAAGCGGCTGGATGAACTGTACTCCCGGCTCACCCTGCTGGAAGCCGAAACGAAGCGTAAGATCAATGAAACCGAGTAAATAACTGGATTGACAACCGGAATCAGGCTTATTAGCTATGGATATCAACGAAATTCTCAATCTGTTACCGCATCGTTACCCTTTTTTATTGATCGACCGGGTAACCGAACTGGTGGAAGGAAAATCCCTGACCGGTTACAAGAATGTGTCATTCAACGAGCCGTTTTTTCAGGGACATTTTCCGCAGAAACCGGTTATGCCCGGGGTTCTGATTCTTGAGGCACTGGCGCAGGCTACCGGTTTGCTGGCGTTTCGCACGGTAGATCGTGGTGCGGAACGCGATTCCCTCTACTATTTCGTCGGCATCGACAAGGCACGTTTCAAACTACCGGTCGAGCCCGGTGACCGCTTGCAGCTTTCAGTCGAGCTGATCAAGACCAAGCGAGGTATCTGGGTATTCGATACCGTCGCCAGCGTCGATGACAAGGTTGCGGCAACTGCCGTCATTATGTGTACGGAACGCAAAATCGAAGACTGAGCCGATATTTCCGTCTTCAATGACTGATCTGAGCAGTGCTTCCCTGATCCATCCCTTCGCGGTGGTCGACCCTGCAGCTCGCGTTGCCTCCGATGTCATCATCGGGCCATACAGTGTTATCGATGGCGGCGTCGAAATTGAAAGCGGCTGCTGGATCGGGCCACACGTTGTAATCCAGGGCAACACCCGCATCGGTCCCGATAACCGCATTTTTCAGTTTGCCTCGTTGGGCGCCGAACCCCAGGACAAGAAATACAATGCCGAGCCCACCGCTCTGGAAATTGGTAGTGGCAATACCATTCGGGAGTACGTCACCATAAACCGGGGTACGGTACAGGACGATGGCATTACCCGTGTCGGGCAGGACAACTGGATCATGGCCTACGTGCATATTGCCCACGATTGCAGTATCGGAAACGCATCCGTACTGGCCAACAATGCCACGCTGGCCGGACACGTGCACATTAGCGACCACGTCACGCTGGGCGGGGCGACACTGATTCACCAGTTTTGTCATATCGGGGAATATGCCTTCACTGCCTATGGCGCGAGGATCAACAAAGACGTGCCGCCGTTCATGATGATCGGTGAGGGCAAGGCACATCCACGCGGCCTCAACGTCGAAGGCCTCAAACGACATGATTTTTCCGAGCAACGCCTGCAGACACTCAAGGAGGCCTATCGTATTCTGTATCGATCCGACCTGTCGCTGGAGCAGGCTATTGAACAGTTACTGCCACTGGAGCGTGTCAGTGCGGATGTCGCCCTGTTGCGGGAATTTCTTGGAAAATCCGGTCGGAGTATTGTGCGTTAGCACCCATGTCGGTGAACACCGGAAAACCATTACGAATCGGACTGGCCGCAGGCGAATTGTCGGGAGATCACCTCGGTGCTGCCGTTATGGATGCCATCCGGGTCGATCGGCCGGATGTCGAGTTCGAGGGTGTTGCGGGGCCGGCGATGCGCGCGGCGGGCTGCCAGGCACTGGCGCGAACCGAGCAACTGTCGGTTATGGGCGTTATCGAAGTGCTGGGACGATTGCCCTCCATTCTGGGCATCCGCAGGCGGCTGGTCAGACACTTTCTCCATGATCCACCGGATGTTTTCGTAGGTATTGATGCGCCTGATTTCAACCTGTCGCTGGAAAGAAAGTTCCGGGCAAGTGGCATTCCAACGGTGCATCTCGCCAGTCCCTCGGTGTGGGCCTGGCGCGCGCACCGGGTTCGGAAAATTCGTGTCAGTACCAGTCTGATGCTGACCCTGTTGCCGTTCGAAAAAGCGTTCTACGAGCGGGAAGAGATGCCGGTGCGTTACATCGGCCACCCGCTGGCGGACGAAATACCTATGGAACCGGACCGGGCTACGGCGCGCCGGCAGCTGAATCTCGCCCCTGCAGTTACCGTCATTGCACTGTTGCCGGGCAGCCGGGGCAGTGAAGTAAAACGCCTGCTGCCGGTGTTTCTGCGTGCCGCCGCCATCTGTTTCCGGGAGCTGGAATCGGTACATTTCGTACTGCCGGTGGCAAGCCCGGCCCTGCAGGACCTGTGCAGAACCTGGCTGGCAAAGAGCGAGTTTCAGGATTTGCCGGTGCGGCTGCTGGCAGGCCAGGCCAGGGATGCCATGCAGGCAGCCGATGTCGTATTGCTGGCATCCGGAACTGCGGCGCTGGAGTGCATGTTACTGAAACGACCAATGGTGGTAGCCTACCGCATTCATCCGCTAAGCTATCCGCTGGTCAGGCATCTGCTGAAGGTCCAATGGGTTTCCTTGCCCAATCATCTGCTGAACAGGGCGCAGGTGCCGGAATATCTTCAGGCGCGGGCGACACCGGCGGCACTGGCACAACACGTGTTGGGGCTGGTGCGTGATCCGCAGCAAGCGGCACAGCAGGTGGCACCGTTTGCCGGCGTCCATGCCCGGCTTAAATGTGATGCGGCGAGGCGGGCCGCAAGAGAGATTCTGCACAAGGCACAAGTATGAATGATGAGCTAGAGCCGGACCATTGGCAGTCAGCCGGGTTTATTGCCGGTATTGATGAGGTTGGCAGGGGGCCACTGGCGGGACCGGTGGTGGCGGCGGCGGTGATTCTCGATCCGCAAAGACCGATAGAAGGGCTCAGGGATTCCAAGAAACTGACCGAACGCCGCCGGGAAATACTGGCCCGGCAGATTCGTGAGAACGCACTGGCCTGGGCGCTGGGGCGGGCGGAGGTCGAGGAAATCGATCGCATTAACATTCTCCAGGCGAGCCTGCTGGCCATGCAGCGGGCCGTGGCCGGGCTGGGGCAAAAACCGGATCTGGCACTGGTGGATGGCAACCGCTGCCCACAACTGGATTGTCGGGCAGAAGCGATAGTTCGGGGCGATTCGAAAGTAGCGGCCATCAGTGCTGCATCCATTATCGCCAAGGTGGCCCGGGATCACGAAATGATTGAACTGGATGCTGAATATCCGGGGTACGGCCTGGCCAGGCACAAGGGCTACCCCAGCAAACACCATCTGGAAGCGTTGCAGAGGCTGGGTGTAACACAGATACACCGCCGCAGTTATGCACCTGTGCGGCGCCTGCTCGAAGCCTGACCCGTCCTGTGAAAGAACTCTACCGTTTTTGTCGCGCACTGGTGCAACCGTCGGAGCTGGCCGAGCGTCATCGACCGTCCGGCGTGAGCCCCTGTTTCCATACCGAAGCCACCAGCGTCCGGCACTACCTGGAACTGAGCCGGGATGCGGTCAGCCGGGCACGAACCGATCTCGATGACGAGCAGCGCGACTGGATTATTGAGGGCAACAGCGCATTTGAGCTGAAGCCGGAACAGACCCCTGCGGTGCGCAGAGGCATCGTCATGGTGCATGGACTCACGGATTCGCCGTTTCAGTTTCGCGACCTCGCGCCAATATTTCGTGACCAGGGTTTTCACGTGCTGGCGCTGCAGCTTCCCGGACACGCAACACGACCGGGAGACCTGCTTGATATTCGCTGGCAGGACTGGCTTGCTGCATTGCAGCACCTGCTTGATTTGCTGGAGCAGGAGGTGGATGAACTCTACCTGGCGGGTTTTTCGATCGGTGCCAGTCTGTGTATCTACCAGGCACTGCGCGACCGGCGAATAAAGGGGCTGTTCCTGTTTGCGCCGGCACTGAAAATAAACCCCGTGGCACCGCTGGCCTGCGTAATGGCAAATGCTTCCGTGATCAGTAAACGACTGGCCTGGCTGGATGTACTGCCGGACGGGGATTGCTTCAAGTACGAGTCGCTCAGCAATCGATCCATTTGTGAAGTCTACCGCCTGCTGGGAGCCCTGCAACGACTGCAGGCACTGGCGGAGCTGAAGATGCCCGTATTCGTGGCCGCCAGTAAAACGGATGCGGTGGTTGACGCCGATGCAGTGCTGGAATGGTTTGCGACACTGAAGGGCCCGAAGCAGATGCTGTGGTACAGCGACGGCATTTCGCGATTACCGGCCGGGGTCAAATTTGTTCCTGCCGCACTGCCGGAACGGGCTATCCGCACGTTTTCCCACACCTCGTTGCTACAGGCGCCTGACAATCCCCATTATGGTGAAAATGGCAGTTACTTTTTTTGCACCCACTACTACCGTCTGAACCAGGAAAAATACCGGCTTTGCAAGCAAGGTAAGGAGCAATGCCTGGGCGAGATGTTTGGCGAAACTGAAGATTGTCAGGTAATTCGCCGGCTTAGCTACAACCCGTTGTTCGATGGCCTGTTGAAAGAACTGTCCGGTTTTCTGGAGTCGACGTGTTTGCCGCGATCGCCGGATTTTGTCAAGTCTTGAAACCTCACCGGCAAAGCCGGAAACTGCACGCATGCACCCCGGCTATGTACATCTCCACCTGCACACCGAATATTCACTGGTAGACGGGGTCACACGTATCAAGCCGCTGGTCCGGGCGGTCGCCGAAGCCGGCATGCCGGCGGTTGCCGTAACCGATCAGAGCAACCTGTTTGCCATGGTCAAGTTCTACCGGGCCGCGATGGCGGCCGGTGTAAAACCGATCGTCGGCGTGGATGTCCGGGTGCGCAATCCGGACCAGGTAACCAAACCCCATCGCCTGGTGCTACTGTGCATGGATCGCCGTGGTTACCTGAACCTGACTGAACTGGTTTCCCGCTCCTATCTCCACGGCCAGCACCAGTCGATACCCATGCTGGATCGAGAGTGGCTCGACCGGGAATCCTGCGAAGGGCTTATCGCGCTGTCAGGTGGGCGCGAGGGTGATGTCGGCGAGGCGCTGCTCAGCGCAGACGAGGATCTGTCCAGTGCGCGGCTGGAATTCTGGACCGGGCGATTCCCGGACCGTTTCTACCTGGAGGTACAGCGCACCGGTCGCAGCGCCGAGGAAGATTACCTGCATGCTGCGGTCAGGCTGGCCGCTGCGCACAATGTACCGGTAGTTGCGACCAATGACGTGCGCTTCATCACTGCGGATGATTTTGACGCACACGAGGCGCGTGTCTGTATCCATGACGGTCGCACGCTGAACGATCCACGGCGGCCGAAGCTGTATTCTGCCCAGCAGTACCTGCGCTCGCCTGCGGAGATGCAGGAGCTGTTCTCCGACCTGCCCGAAGCGCTGGAAAACAGCGTCGAGATCGCCAGGCGCTGCAACCTGGAGCTGACCCTCGGTAAAAATTACCTGCCGGAGTTTCCCGTTCCGGACGGCATGACCATGGACGAATATTTTCGTGCCGAAGCACACGCCGGGCTGGAACAGCGCCTGGAAAACATCATGGATACCGCTGCGCCGGAATTCGCCGAACTGCGCAAGCCCTACGACGAGCGCCTGGAAATCGAGCTGGGTGTGATCATCGCCATGGGCTTCCCGGGCTACTTCCTGATCGTCGCCGATTTTATCCGCTGGGCAAAACAGAATGGTGTGCCGGTCGGGCCGGGACGAGGCTCCGGTGCAGGTTCACTGGTTGCCTACGCACTGACCATCACCGATCTGGATCCACTTCGCTACGAACTGCTGTTCGAACGCTTTCTCAATCCCGAGCGCGTGTCCATGCCCGACTTCGATGTCGATTTCTGCATGGAGGGGCGGGACCGGGTAATCGATTATGTGGCCGGACACTACGGCCGTGAAAAAGTGTCGCAGATCATCACCTACGGATCCATGGCGGCCAAGGCTGTGGTGCGTGATGTGGGGCGCGTGCTGGGTCACCCCTACGGCTTCGTGGACCGCATTGCCAAACTGATTCCGTTTGAGATCGGCATCACCCTCGACAAGGCTATGGAGCAGGAAGAAGCCCTGCGCGAGCTGTATGAGAAGGATGAAGAGGTACAGGCGCTGATCGACCTGGCCCGCTCCCTGGAAGGCCTGGCGAGGAATGCCGGCAAGCACGCCGGCGGAGTGGTGATTTCCCCGACCAAGCTAACCGATTTTACGCCGGTCTACTGTGAACCTGGCGGTGTGAACGTAGTCAGCCAGTTTGACAAGGACGATGTCGAGGCAGTCGGACTGGTGAAGTTTGACTTCCTTGGACTGCGCACCCTGACCATCATCGACTGGGCGCTGCAGACCGTCAATAAACAACGCAACGACACGGGCGAGGCAAGCGTCGATATCAGCGCCATTCCGCTGGATGACAGGGCCGCTTTCAACCTGCTGAAAAAGTATCAGACGACCGCGGTATTTCAGCTGGAATCACGCGGCATGAAGGATTTGATCAAACGCCTGCAGCCGGATACTTTCGAGGATATCGTCGCGCTGGTTGCGCTCTATCGGCCCGGACCGCTGCAGTCCGGCATGGTGGAAGATTTTATCAATCGCAAGCACGGGCGGGCGAAGGTGGAATATCCACACCCTGACCTGGAACCGATCCTGCAGCCGACCTACGGCGTTATCCTGTACCAGGAACAGGTCATGCAGATCGCCCAGGTCCTGGCCGGCTACACGCTCGGCGGCGCTGACCTGTTGCGCCGGGCCATGGGCAAGAAGAAAGCGGAGGAAATGGCCAAGCAACGGGCGATTTTCACCGAGGGTGCTACCGGGCGAGGGGTGGAGGAGGCTACCGCTACCTACATCTTCGATCTGATGGAGAAGTTTGCCGGCTACGGGTTCAATAAATCCCACTCGGCCGCCTATGCACTGGTGTCCTACCAGACCGCCTGGCTGAAAGCACATTACCCGGCGCCTTTCATGGCGGCCGTGCTGTCGGCCGATCTGGACAATACCGACAAGATTGTCACACTCATCGACGAATGTCGTTGTATGCAGATCGAGGTCGTACCGCCGGATATCAACCGCTCCGGTTACGCGTTTACCGTGGAAGGCAACGACACCATTATCTACGGGGTGGGTGCCATCAAGGGTGTCGGTGCGGCGGCCATCGAGGTAATTATCCAGGAACGCCTGGCCGAAGGGGCCTATCAGTCACTGGTGGATCTTTGTCGGCGGGTGGATTCGCGCAAGGTCACCCGTCGGGTATACGAAGCCCTCATCCGTGCCGGGGCACTCGACCAGCTGGGTGAGAACCGTGCCACACTGCTGCTGCAGTTGCCCGGTGCACTGCGCTCCGCAGAGCAGCATCTGAGAGATTCGGCGGCCGGCCAGTCGGACATGTTCGGCAGCGTGGTCGAGAAAACGGCGCAGGCACCGGTAGCCCTGGTCAGCGTGCCGGAATGGGACGAGGAACAGCGGCTGGCGGCGGAAAAGGAAGCGCTGGGTCTGTATCTGACCGGACACCCGATTGACCGTTATCGCGAAGAATTATCGAACATAATCAGTGGATCGCTGGCAGAGCTTGGCGAGTCCAGCCCCGCCGCCGGGGGAGGCAGGGGCCGGGACCGTCAGATCACCGTAGCGGGTCTGGTGGTCGATCTGCGCACCCGTAACACCCAGAGCGGCACGCGCATGGCCTTCGTTACCCTGGACGACCGGACTGCGCGCATGGAAATCCGCCTGTTTTCCCGTATCTATGATCAATACCAGGCGTTGCTGGCAAATGACAAGGTGCTGGTGATCGAGGGCAGTCTCTCCTTCGATGATTTTTCCGGAAGTATGCGCATGAACGCCGACAAGGTGCATGAAATCGACGAGGCACGGGAAATCTACGCCCGGCGCGTAGTGCTGGAAGTGAGTAACGAAAAGGCCGGCAACGGTTTTATGCGTTCCCTGGCCAGTGCCCTGACGCCGTTCCGGGGAGGTAGCTGCCCGCTCGGCATCCGTTACCAGGGGGGCTCGGCGCAGGCGCAGCTGACCCTGGGTGAGGACTGGTACATCCATCCTACCGACGAATTACTACACCGTTTACGTGAGCTTGCCGGGGATGCCCGGGTGCATGTGGTTTATAAATAAGCTCTCCTGTAACATCCCTGCTAACGATCTAGAAACAGGACACCGGTTCCATGAATCTGAATTTCCTGGATTTTGAACAACCCATTGCCGAACTCGAAGCCAAGATCGAAGAACTTCGTTATGTTGGCGACGATGCCGAAATCAACATCAACGAAGAAATAGCCCGTTTGCAGGCCAAGAGCAAGACGCTCACCGAGAGCATTTTTTCCAAACTGAATGCCTGGCAAATATCGCAACTGGCACGGCATCCGCAACGCCCCTATGCACTGGACTACATGCAGGGCATATTTACCGGCTTCGAGGAATTGCACGGCGATCGTGCTTTTGCCGACGACCCGGCGATTGTCGGTGGCGTAGCCCGTCTGGACGATCGTCCGGTGATGGTACTTGGACAGCAGAAAGGACGTGATACGCGCGAAAAAATCCACCGTAATTTCGGTATGCCACGTCCGGAAGGCTACCGTAAGGCCCGGCGCCTGATGGAGATGGCAGAGCGCTTCCGCATGCCGGTACTTGCCTTCATCGACACGCCCGGTGCCTACCCGGGCATCGGTGCCGAGGAGCGCGGCCAGAGCGAAGCCATTGCGCGCAACCTGTTCATTATGAGCGAACTCAAAACGCCCATTATCTGCACCGTGATTGGCGAAGGCGGCTCCGGCGGAGCACTGGCCATCGGTGTCGGGGATCGCATGCTCATGCTGCAATACAGTATCTATTCGGTAATTTCACCGGAAGGTTGTGCATCCATCCTGTGGAAGAGCGCCGACAAGGCTTCCGAAGCCGCCGAGGCGCTGGGAGTAACGTCCGCACGTCTGAAGGAATTCGGACTGGTGGACGACATCATTCCCGAGCCACTGGGCGGTGCACACCGCAATGCCGAGGAGATGACCCGGCGGGTGAAAGACAAGCTGGTCGAGCAGACCGACCGCTTAAGTCAGTTGCCCATGGACGAGCTGCTTGCCGCGCGCTATCAGCGGCTGATGTCCTACGGAGAATTCACCGGCAAGTGAAACGGAACTGACCGCCTGCCATGCCGCTCGACAGCGGACGAATTCTGGAAAAACTTCCCCGCTCGAACGAATACCGGGTAGCCTACAGTGGCGGTATTGATTCCCACGTTCTGCTTTTTCTGCTGGCCCGTATTCGCGATCAACTCCCCGGGGAGCTGATTGCCGTACACGTCGATCACGGTATTCAGCAACAGTCCGGCGACTGGGAAATTCACTGCCAGGCTACCTGTGCGGAACTCGGCGTACCTTTCCAGTCGATCCGTGTGGAAGGCCGGGCCCGGCGTGGCGAAAGTCCCGAAGCCGCAGCTCGTGCTGCCCGCTACCGTGGACTGGCGGCCGGCTTGCCGCGAGATGCGATCCTGCTGACCGCACAGCACCGGGATGATCAGGCAGAGACCCTGTTGCTGCAGCTGTTCCGGGGAGCCGGTGTGCGTGGGCTGGCGTCGATGCCGGAGCAGATGCCGTTTGGGCAGGGGCGGCTGGTACGACCGCTGTTGTCCAGCAGTCGCCGGGAAATCGTGGCGTGTGCCCGGCAGCACCGCTTGCGCTGGGTGGAAGATCCTTCCAATACCGAACTTCACTACGACCGCAATTTCGTACGCCGGGAATTACTGCCGCAGCTGCTGGGGCGCTGGCCATCCATTGCGGTCACCCTGTCACGTGCAGCTTCCCACCAGGCTGATCAACTGGAACTCGCTGCAGTGGTCGCAACACAGGATTACCAGCTCTGTCTGGACCGGCACCCACTGCGACTGAAGCTCGATCAAACGCGGCTCCTGTCTGCCGCCAGGCAACGCAACCTGCTGCGCTTCTGGATCGAGCACAACGGGTATCCGCTGCCCTCGAGTGCCGTGGTCGAACGAATTCTGCAGGAAACACTGCATTCCCGTGGCGATGCCAGTCCGCTGGTGCACTGGCCGGGTGCTGAAATCCGGCGTTATCGCAACAGTCTGTACCTGATGGCACCACTGCCAACGCACGATGCGGCACAAATTATTCCCTGGGAACCGGGCGCAGCCCTGCAGCTGGAGCATGCCGGCGGTGAGTTGACGAGTTCCGGCAAGCCCGGTGAAGGGCTGGTCGTCGAGGCCCCCGCGGCGGAGCTCAGCATTCGCTTTCGCCAGGGCGGAGAGCGCCTGCAACCCGCCGGTCGTGGACAGCATCACGAGCTGAAAAAGCTGCTGCAGGAATGGCAGGTGCCACCCTGGGAACGAAGCCGGATTCCGCTGATCTATATCGGTGGTACACTGGTGGCAGTAGCTGGTCTGTGTGTCGCCGATGGTTTTCTGGCCGCTGCCGATGAAACCGGCCGGGTGCTGCACTGGAGCCGCTGTACTACCTGGTAACCACTGTCAGCCAGCGCAGCGCCCGGTGGCAACCCCGAACCAGCACCGGTACGCGACAGTTATGTCGCCAACGTTCCCGGCCGGGGCGGAAAATAATCCCGGACAGACGCCTGCCACCGATTGTCGCGGCCGGTGGAATCTGCTAGTCTGGCTTCCCGTCCGGTAGTCGTTTTCCCTTCGAAATTTCGGAGTTGCATGACCCAATTCATCTTCATTACTGGTGGCGTTGTTTCTTCCCTCGGGAAGGGGATTGCCGCAGCTTCGTTAGGTGCGTTGCTCGAGGCGCGTGGCCTGAAAGTCACCCTGATGAAACTGGATCCCTACATCAATGTGGATCCGGGAACCATGAGTCCGTTTCAGCACGGCGAAGTGTATGTCACCGACGACGGTACGGAAACGGACCTCGATCTCGGCCATTACGAACGTTTCGTGCGCACCCGCATGACCCACGACAACAACTTCACTACCGGCCAGATCTACGAGCAGGTGATCCGCAAGGAACGGCGTGGAGAATACCTGGGTGGCACCGTGCAGGTAATTCCGCACATCACCGACGAGATCAAGCGTTGCATCAAGGCCGGAGCGGATGGAGCGGATGTCGCCATGATCGAAATCGGCGGCACGGTCGGCGATATCGAGTCCCTGCCGTTTCTCGAGGCCATTCGCCAGATGGGCGTGGAACTGGGACATGGCAACGCTATTTTCATGCACCTCACCCTGGTGCCCTACATCGCGGCTTCGGGTGAGATAAAGACCAAGCCGACGCAGCATTCGGTCAAGGAGTTGCGTTCCATCGGCATCCAGCCGGATATTTTGCTGTGTCGTGCCGATCGTTCCATTCCAGTCGACGAGAAGCGCAAGATCGCCCTGTTTACCAATGTCAGTGACCGGGCCGTTATTTCAGCCGTGGATGTGGATAGCATCTACAAGATTCCACTATTACTGCACGATCAGCACCTGGATGACATTGCGGTCGAATTACTCCAGCTGGATGTTCCGAAAGCGGAGCTGGGCGAATGGCAAAACGTCGTTAACAACCTCGCGCACCCGGAACACGAAGTAAACATCGCCATGGTCGGCAAGTACGTCAACCTGACCGAATCCTACAAATCCCTGTCCGAGGCACTGATCCACGCCGGTATTCAGACCCGTACCCGGGTACGAATCCGCTATATCGACTCTGAAGTCATCGAGCAGAAGGGTCTGGACGTGCTGGGTAAGGCCGATGCAATCCTGGTTCCCGGCGGTTTCGGTGAACGTGGCGTTGAAGGCAAGATCATGGCGGTGCGCTATGCACGTGAAAACGGCGTTCCCTACCTGGGCATCTGCCTGGGAATGCAGGTAGCCGTAATTGAATTTGCGCGCAACGTGGCGCAGCTCAAAGGTGCGCAGAGCAGCGAATTTCAGCAGGATACGCCACACCCGGTAATCGGGCTGATTACCGAATGGCAGGAAAAAGATGGCAGCATCGAACGCCGTGACGAACAAAGTGACCTCGGCGGCACCATGCGTCTGGGCGGGCAGGAGTGCAAGCTCAAACCAGGCTCTCTGGCAGCCACGGTGTATGGCAGAGAACGGGTAGTTGAGCGCCACCGGCATCGCTACGAATACAACAATCACTATCGCAAGGTGCTCGAAGATGCCGGACTGACCATATCCGGTACCTCCCTGGATGACAATCTGGTCGAGGTGGTAGAGATCGGGGATCACCCCTGGTTTCTGGCCTGCCAGTTCCACCCGGAGTTTACGTCCACTCCGCGCGATGGCCATCCTCTGTTCACCGGCTTCGTCAGGGCGGCCATCGCCCGCCACGACGGGCAGGATGTAGAATCGGTTGCTCCGGGTCTGGTGCGCGCCGATGGATGAGCCGTGTTTCCGCTATAAGTAACCAAAGGGTGCCGATGATGAAACTGTGTGGATTTGAAGTGGGGCTGGACGCCCCTTTTTTTCTGATAGCCGGTCCCTGCGTGATCGAATCCGAGGAAATGGCCATGCAGACTGCGACCGAACTGAAACAGATCACAGCCGAAGTGGGTATTCCCTTTATCTACAAGTCTTCCTACGACAAGGCCAACCGTTCGTCGGCAGACAGCTTCCGTGGTCCCGGTATCGAGGAAGGCCTGCGTATTCTGCAGAAGGTAAAGGATGAGGTGGATGTGCCGGTATTGACGGACGTGCACGAGGATACCCCGTTGAACGAAGTTGCGGCGGTGGTCGACGTTATGCAGACCCCGGCGTTTCTCTGTCGTCAGACCAACTTTATCCAGAACGTGGCCCGGCAGGGCAAGGCGATAAACATCAAGAAAGGCCAGTTCCTGGCACCCTGGGACATGAAAAACGTGGTGGACAAGGCGCGCGCCGCGGGCAACGAGCAGATCATGGTGTGCGAGCGTGGCGTCTCCTTCGGTTACAACAACCTGGTGTCGGACATGCGTTCACTGGCTGTTATGCGCGAAACCGGCGCGCCAGTGGTATTCGATGCAACCCACTCGGTACAGCTGCCGGGCGGGCAGGGTAACGTCTCCGGCGGACAGCGTGAGTTCGTCCCCGTGCTGGCGCGCGCGGCAATCGCAGCCGGCGTAGCGGGTGTCTTCATGGAAACCCACCCCGATCCCTCGAAGGCGCTTAGTGACGGACCGAATGCCTGGCCGCTGGGGCAGATGAAAGACCTGCTGACGACATTGAAGATCCTGGACGATACGGTAAAGGCCCGCCCCTTCGCAGAAACGGCATTGTTGAATAACTGATCCGGGGTCGCCGGATTTTATGGAGCATAGATGGCAACAATAAAAGAAATATGTGGGCGGGAAATCCTCGATTCCCGTGGCAATCCGACCGTTGAGGCTGACGTGTTACTCGACGACGGCACGCTCGGGCGCGCTGCGGTTCCTTCCGGTGCCTCCACGGGAAGCCGCGAGGCAGTCGAACTGCGTGACGGCGACGCGAAGCGTTATTCCGGTAAGGGCGTTACCCACGCTGTGGCGAACATCAACGGTGAGCTGCGCACTGCGGTCACCGGCCTGGAGGCCGCCGACCAGTCCGGTGTAGACCGGAAAATGATCGAGCTGGACGGAACGGATAACAAGGGTCGACTGGGCGCCAACGCCATTCTGGCCGTATCACTGGCAACAGCCCAGGCACAGGCCCGCAGCCTGGGGCTGCCGCTTTACCGCCACCTGCTCGAAAGCGAGCGTTACCAGCTACCGGTACCGATGATGAATATTGTCAACGGCGGTGCCCATGCCAACAACAGTGTCGACATGCAGGAATTTATGATCCTGCCAGTGGGTGCAGCAAGTATTCGCGAAGCGGTGCGTTACGGGGCCGAGGTGTTTCACGCCTTGAAGTCGGTTCTGGCCGGTCGTGGTCTGAACACAGCGGTCGGCGACGAGGGTGGCTTTGCGCCTGACCTGCCATCCAACGAAGCAGCCATCGAGGTGATCCTGGAAGCGAT
>JAUXGZ010000031.1 GCA_030621785.1 Gammaproteobacteria bacterium
GCCATCCATTTTTGCTCGAATCTTGATCGATGCCATGTTGAATAATCCTCTAAACTTGCCGGGGTCTTGTCGTTGCGTCGGCGCTATCAGCCGCCGCAGCCGCCGATGGTTACCTTGACTTCCTTACCAGTGCTGTACAGCTTGCCGCCGGCTTTCACGACTGCGATGATGCTGGAAGTCTTGCCCATTTTGATGCGAGTGGAAACATCCGCTTCTGTGCCTTTCCCGAGTGTGAACGAGGCGGTCAGGGGAGTAGCGTTTTTCTCGGCGATAATGCTGATGGATTCGACGTCCGCTATGCTGCTCGTTACCGAAACCGGAACGACTGCACCGTTCTCCGCAATGTCCGGAGCACGAATGGATATCTTGTCCGAGCCCTCGAGCTGGTGCGAGCCCACCAGTCCATCCAGTGCACCGTCCACCGTAGTTGCCTGGAATGCGCCTGTTGGCCACGCGGCGAACACCATGCGCGGGGTTAGCAAGCCGGCGCCAACTGCGGCGCCAACTGTGCCGGCAGCCAGGGACCCTTTCAGAAAGGTTCTGCGTTTCATGCTGATCACGTATCTATCTCCTAGTGGTTCCATTTAGCTTCACAGCGTGTACATAAATTCGACGACTTTGTCAATGTCACTCTCGCTGATGACCTGCAGGCGACCGAACGGGGGCATCATGCTGTTACTGTTTGCCCTGGTCGCATCCCAGATCTGGGCGCGAAGTTTGGCCTTGTCCGGGAAGCGGGCTTTCATGGCGATCAACGGCGGGCCGATGTTGCCGGGTAGTTCGCCACCCTCGATCTGGTGGCAGGCCAGGCAGTTGCCTTTCTTGCGATCGAAGGCGAGCGCCTTGCCTTCGTCTACAACTGATACGATTACGGGACCGGGTGTTTCTGCGGGTGCAGCCGCAACCGGAAGCGAGACAATCATTCCCGCAAGCGCCAGAGCGACACTTGTGGCTTTCACGATGCCGGGATATTTCCGCATCTTTATCCTCCTTACAATACACATTTCTGTGCGTTTTTACGGTGGTTGTTACGCCAGCTTGCTGGCAATGGTCTGCGAAGTAGTGATCAACGTCGCAATCTGGAAACAGATTTAAATACAATGCAATACTGAATATAGCTTCCTGGCGGCGCAGAGTCAAAACGCATATGGACCCGGGGTGTCTTCCTGTTCAGGGCTGCTATATCAGCGTTTGCTGAATCACTTGCCGGCGATTTTGCGACAACTGTAATGAATACCATGCGCAAGGACGGAGCAGGTGGATAATTTATTCCCGGTTATGCTTGCCCGGTTTCCGGGGAGGCCCGGGTTATTCCTCTTTCTGTTCCAGAAGCTCGCGCTTGAACTCTTCCAGTCTGGCCTGGATACGTGCCCTGACATACTGGCTCATGCCATCCATTTTCATTGCCTGTTCGAGCTGGTCGATTGCCAGCGGAAGGTTGCCTGCCAGGTAGTAGACTTCTGCAGTCGCCTGCCGGGTTTCCCATTGCGGGCCACTGATGCTGCTGGCCTTCGCCCACAATTCATAGTTGGTCATGGTGTGCGCTTCAGGTTTCTTCAGCATGGTCAGTACCTGTTTGCGCGCCTTGTCTGCCTGCCCGGCCTGAATCAATGCGGCGGTGTAATACTGGCCGGTCGCCAGGTCACCCGGGTACAGGGCGAGGGTGTCGCGAAAGAGTTTCAGGGCAGCCGTGGTCTGGTCGTTTTCCATTTCCAGGTTTGCCAGCGTGGTACGGTAGATAATCCTGTCAGGGTCTTCGGCCATTAGCTGGTTCAACAGTTTTTTTCCGGTCGCCCGGTCGCCATTCAGCATGCTGGCCAGCGCCAGGCCGTATTTGGTGGCAACATTGTGTGGTTGCTGCTTGAACAGCTTCTGATACTTGTCGGCGCTTGTCCGCGGGCTGTCGGCGAGCATAACGTCCAGGCGGGCTTTGATCAGGTCGAATTCCAGAGTGTTCCTTTCCTTGCCGCGTCCAAGTTCTTCGGCGCGCTGCACGGATTCTGCGATACGATCGGAAGTGACCGGGTGGGTGAGCAGAAATTCCGGAACATTATTGCCGTACAGTCGTGTCGACTGGTGCAGACGTTCGAAAAAAGCGGGCATGCCAAACGGGTCGATACCGGACCGCCCGAGTGTCTGGATGCCGATACGGTCAGCTTCTTTTTCATTGGCCCGGGTGAAATTCAGCTGGCGCTGGATGTTGCCGGCCTGAACCGCCGACGCAGCGGCCATACCGGCTCCCGGGTCGGTGGCGGCTCCCAGTAATACCGCGGCAATCATCGCGGCGGCCGTTGGCAAACTCATCTGGCTGGCCGATTCGTAGGCGCGTAACAGGTGCCGCTGGGTGACGTGCGCGATTTCGTGGGCCATTACGCCGGCAAGTTCGCTTTCGTTTTCAGCAGTCAGAATGAGGCCGGTATGTATACCAATATAACCGCCCGGCCCGGCAAACGCGTTGACCGACGGGTCCTGTACGACAAAGAAGGTGAACGGGTAACCCGGTGTGTCTGAATAGGTCACCAGACGATCTCCCAGCTGTCTCACATAATTGACCGTATGGGGGTCATTGACCAGCGTTGTCTGGGCACGAATGCTGCGCATGAACATGGCGCCGAACTCGCGTTCCTGGGCGGGGGATATCAGGGACCCGCTGGAATCACCGAAGTCCGGAAGCTGGCTTCCCGTAACCTGACCGTGACTGCTGCCGGCGGTTGTCAGGGCGAGGGCAAGAAAGAGTGCTGGGATGTGACGGGGCTTCATTTTTAAAGGTGAACCCCCCGGCTTTTATCTGGCATTGATGTCTTTTCTGTTTAGCGCTGACGCCGAGCATACCGTATAGCAAGCCCGGAAAGGAAATGGTTTGGTTATTATTCCGGGCTTGACAGCGGAAAATTGATTGGCAATATATAAGCTGGAACTAATATGTGGGCGGGAAAATGATGCCTGGTATACAAGAGGTCGATTCTGTACAGCTGGCGGCCTGGATCGAGGAAGGTCCGGGAAAATTGCGTCTGGTGGATGTGCGCAGTCTGGCCGAGATAGCACGAGGGATCCTGGCGGGAGCGGAAGTCATGCCCATGCATCTCATTCCGCTTCGGTTCAATGAGCTGGACAGGAACGAGCGAATCGTCTTCTATTGTCGCACTGGCGCCCGGTCCGGGCAGGTCTGCGCTTTTCTGCAGCAGCAAGGTTTTACCCGGGTAATTAACCTGCGTGGTGGCATTGTTGACTGGCACCGGCAAGGATATCCGATCCAGCTTCCCGCTACAGAATCGGCACACAACTCCTGAGATTTTTTGCAACACCGGAAAGGCATTGGTAACAAGTTGATAATTAAAATAAATTTGACTGGTTCTGGTGTGGGCTGTGGTGGGCCTCAGGGGTAGCTGGTAGCTGGCAAACTTGCGTTTGACCGGCACATATCCTATAAAGTCGATCCCCACAGATTAGAATCAGCTAATTTAATTGACTAATTGACCATTACACCGAAATAGTTGAAGGAGCGCAGTACGATGGCAAATTTTGATGAAGAACTGGATGCATCCGGGTTGAACTGTCCCCTGCCGATCTTGCGGGCAAAGAAAGCGCTGAATACACTGGACAGCGGTAAGGTATTGCACATCATTGCGACTGACCCGGGATCCGTGAAGGATTTCGAGGCCTTTGCCAAGCAGACCGGTAATGAATTGCTGGAATCCAAGGAAGTTGGCGGAAAGTACGAGTTCCTGATCCAGAAAGGGTAAGCGCGCGCTGACACAAAAAAAGGGCCGGGGTGGGAACCCCGGCCCTTTTTTTGTGCGCGTTAAATATTCCAGACTATCTGGGCGCTGACGATATCGACATTGGCGTCGTAATCACCCTTGATGTTGCCGGTGGTGTCGGTTCCGCTGTTGAGGTCCGGGTTGTCCACGAACAGATGTGAGTAGCCGACATCCAGCCGGATAGCCGGCGTAGCCTGGTAGCCAAAGCCAAGCGAGGCCCACTTGCGGTTTTCGTCGGGGATGCGTGCCGTGCGGTGGCGCGCATTGGGGATCGGGGTTTCCTCGTACGCCCCGCCGGCGCGGAAAGTCCAGGCGCTGTTGAAACGAAAATCCACGCCGACCGCGTAGCGCATGGTGTCGTCCCAGCTTTCGTCGATTACCGTATTGGGCTGGAATGAATCGTATTCTATTCTTAGCTGATCGAAGGAGCTCCAGCCCGTCCAGGTGGCATCGCCCATGACTGACCAGCGGTTGCTGAGATCCTGGTAGATGCTCAACGATGCGTTCTGTGGCATGTCGACCTTGGCATGTGCATTGGTTTGTACAAAGACCTTGTTGTTGGTGAACAGCGGTGCGGCATTCCGGAAACGTGCCTTGCCGCGTGCCTGCTGTTTGACTTCCGACCGATACTGCAGGCCGATGCGCGTGCTGTTGGTGGGTTGGAGTAGAAGTCCCGTGTTCCAGCCGCCGGACCAGTCGTCTCCGGTTACCTTGGCTCTTGCGTCACTGTTCTGGGGTGTCAGGCCCTGGGCCGCACACGCGGCCGCCGCTGCTGCGGGGTCCAGGCCGGCGCCGGCCGGTGGCGGAGCCATCAGGGTGGGAATACACAGGCTGCCCTGATCGATCTTCTGGGTCAGCTTGACATCCATGTACTGCAGGCTGAGGCCAAAACCCACCGATAGCCGATTGTTGACCTTGTAGGCTACCGCAGGGTTGATATTGATCGTCAAAAGATCTGATTTGATGGCCTGGTAACGTCCTTTCCAGTCGCTTTTGTACTTGGTGGAGAGGCCGAACGGGACATTGATGCCGAGGCCAATGAACAGATCGTTGGTTACCGGCATGGAGAAATACAGATTTGGTACTACCCCCTTCTGGCCGGCATCGCTGCCGTTTCCTCCGCTGGTGACTGGATTGCCGAGCAGGTCGGTAGCCTTGCCGCTGAATTTGGCGGAGGGAAGGATCAGGTGCAGGCCACCAACCACCTGGGTTGGCAGTCGGGTCATGCCGGCGGGATTGTAGAACACCGTGGAGGCGTCGTTGGCGACGGCTGCTCCACCGGCAAAGGCATTGCCCTGCTGGCTGGCGCTTTGTTCAAGTAGCGCAAATCCGGCCGCTAAGCTGTTCGAAGTGCAGGCAATCAAAACTGCGGCGGCAAAGATGCTGCAAGATGTCTTACTGTTTAATAGTTTGCGCATCCGACGTTCCTCGCTAGATGTTGCGTAAATGCTACAGTAAACAGGATAGCCCCCCGAGGCGTCGGATAGCAAGTAATTTTTTACGTTCAAAAGATTGTATAACTATTAGTAATTTCTAATATATATTGCGGAAAACTGGATTTGACACCGGGTGGCTTTTGTACCATCTTGGTACGCCATGGCCGATAGCGATGTTGTGAGAAAGCAACGGAAGGCGACCGCCACTGTTTTAAAGGGAAGGACATAATGAAACGTATCTTGAAGCATTCATTACTATCCGCCGCGATCACCGTGGTTCTGGCTTCGCCAATGGCACATGCAACGAACGGTTATTTTAAAATCGGTTACGGGGCGAAGAACACCAGCATGGGCGGTGCGGGTATGGCCTACGGACAGGACTCGCTGGCATCGGCGCTCAATCCAGCCACGCTGGTCGGTATTGCTGACCGGGCTGACGGTGGTCTGGAGATATTCATGCCCAAGCGCCGGGGTGAGGTGGATGCGCGCGGTATCGGCGGTGCCCGCTCCAATGAACAGAGTCGCAGCAACGTATTTCTGATTCCGAATATGGGTTTCAGCAAAAAACTGTCCGATCGGGTCAGTATCGGTTTTGCCGTGGTGGCAACTGGCGGCATGAATACGCGCTACGGTGATGCCGACACCGGCAATGGCAATATCTTCACGGATGCCTTTGCACCCGCCATCGGCGGTTTTATACCGTTGGCGATTGGTGGCCTGGTATCCCAGGGTGTTCCTCTGGCTCAGGCAACCGCCATCGTCGGCAAGAACGTAGCGACGCTTGGTGGCAACCCTGACAATGGCCCGGCCCTGGGTATTAATCTCGCGCAGGCGCTGGCCACACCGACGATTGCTTTCCGGCTCAATGAGCATCATTCGGTAGGTTTTTCACCGGTCCTGGCGATGCAGAGTCTGCGTGCCTATGGTCTGGGCCTGTTTACGGCGTTCTCCGACAAGCCGAACAGCGTAACGAATCGAGGTAATGACAGGTCGGTTGGCATGGGCGGGCGTGTCGGCTATCAGGGTACTTTCGGACGGTTCTCGATTGGTGCGGCGGCGACCTCCAAGGTCTATATGCAGGAGTTCAACAAGTATTCCGGCTTACTCGCCGAGCAGGGTAGCTTCGATATTCCGGCTACCTTCGGTGGTGGTCTGGCGGTTGCGGTCACACCCAGGCTGACCGTTGCGGCCGATATTTCCCGCATTTTGTATAGCGATGTAAACGCCATTTCCAACGAGGGGCCGACCGCCAACGAGTTTTTTGGCGCATTCGGCAATGCCCTGGCAAACCCGAGTTCGAAACCGGGTTCCTTCCTGAGCAAGGGGCTGGGCAAGAACAACGGCTTTGGTTTCGGCTGGGATAACGCCACGGTGTACAAGGTCGGGGTAGATTATGCCTACAGCCCCAGGTGGTCCTTCCGCGCCGGTTACAATTACGCGGAAGTACCCTATGACGACGATCAGGCGCTCTTCAACGTACTGGCCCCGGCCGTGGTAGAACATCATGCAACGGCAGGTTTCAGCTTTGCGCCGAGTTCAGCCAGTGAAGTGAGCTTTTCCTACATGCACGCCTTCAATAATGATGTGAACTATACCTACAAGGGCACCGGAGCTTTTGCAGGCTTGAACTACAAGGCGCGCAACAAGATGTACCAGAATGCCGTCCAGGCCAGCTATGCTCAGAAATTCTGAGGGTATGTGTCGGTTTTGATAATAAGGGGCCGCTTGTAGCGGCCCCTTATTTTTGCTCGCAATCCATGGTCGTATTAGCGCTCATACTTGGCTAGAATGGTAGACGGATGTCTACCCGATGGAGAGGAGAAAGGAATGACGACAATGAAAAAACTGGTTTCCGCAATCATGTTGTTCGCCGTTATGCTGTTGCCTGTGGCGGGCGGCGTGCAGGCGGCGGATCGTTACAAACCGTTTGTACTGGCCTCGAAAGGCCCCGGTGATTTTGCGACCCGGGTACAGGAAACGAAAGATTCACTCAGTAGTGCCGGTTTCGAGATTATCGGCGAATATATGCCGTATGAAAATGTTCACGTTGACAAGGCCGATGTCATTATCGTCACCAACGATGAGCTGAAAAAAGTTGCCAGGATGACAGACCGGGGCGGGTTTGCCGCACCCTGGCGTATTGCAGTTACCCAGACGGGTGGCGAAATCCAGGTTTCCTATGTCAATCCCGTGTATATGGCCAATGCCTATCAGCTCAAATCAGAGCTTGCCGAAGTGGCGGCATCCCTCAAGCAGGCGCTGGGTGAAGTGGAGACCTTCGGTTCGCGCAAGGGGTTGACGGCCCGCAAGCTTCGCAAGTATCACTATACTTTCGGCATGGAGTACTTCGACGATGTATACAAGCTGGCCAGTTACGATACGCACAAACAGGCAGTCGAAACGGTTCAGAAGAACCTCCAGGCTGGTGTGAGCGGTGTGACCGAGGTATACCGGCTGGATTTGTCTGATGACGTGACGGTTTTCGGTGTGGCGCGCAAGGCAGGAGAGGGCGGAGACGAACACATGGACGACGCCTGGATTATGAATAATGTCGATTTCACCGAACTCAAGGGAACGGCCTATCTGCCCTACGAGATCATGGTCGATGGCGGTGAAGTGATCGCATTGAACATGCGCTTCCGCATGGCAGTGCATTTTCCGGACCTGAAGATGATGGGACAAAACAGCTTCATGAACATCATGCCCAGTCCCAAGGCAATCGAGAGTGCGTTCAAAGCGGTCGCCGGCGGAAGCTGACACCCCGGAGCCCGTCCGGAACACGGGTGGCACCAGAAAAAGCCCCGCTATGCGGGGCTTTTTTGTGCCTGTGCATGTCAGTCCGGTTGAAGATAAAGATCCCGTTGTTCAGGTCGCTATGTGAGGTATTCGTGAAATAGAGTTTCTCCGGGAGGGGGTATGCCAGGCAATATTCTAGTGGGGGTGCCGGGAACAGCGCATGCCGGAAGGGCATGGCTGACAGCCGGTCTGGTGTCGGTCGTAGTGCTGGCCGCTTTCCTGGGTTACCGCTTTGAGCTGGTGATTCCCTATATGGTTTCGGGGGGCGCGCTCGGGTACCTGTTCAGCCGTCATTTTTCTACCGGAGCCCCGTCCTGGGGGGGGCGGCTGGAAGTGGCGCTGGAGCAAGTGGCGGCAGGGGAGCCGGGTGTGCGATTGTCTGAAGATGCGGCCGGTATTCCTTCGTCGCTGGTGCAGGTCTTCAATCATCTGGCTACTCGGCTGCAGGAGCGCAGTAGCCACCTCGCCGGTCTGCAAGTCCGACTGACCCGGATAGCCGGTGACCTTGGCGAGCACGCAGCGTGCGTATCGTCCAGGGTCGAGTCTGACACGGAAAATATCAATGCAGCGATTTCAGAACTGGCCGGCGTGGTAGCGACGGTGACTGCCCGGTCCGCGCATGCAGCAAATGCATCGGCGGTCGCCAGCAAGGAAGTAAATGATGGCAAAGTTGCCATTACCGAGGCACTGGGTTCCATGGATGTGCTTACCAGCGAACTGGGAGATGCGCACACGGCCATGGATCAGCTCGATGGCAGAATCGAAAGTATCGGCAGTGTACTGGACGTCATACGCGGGATCGCAGAGCAAACCAACATGCTGGCGTTGAATGCCGCCATCGAGGCGGCTCGTGCCGGGGAGCAGGGGCGTGGTTTTGCTGTTGTTGCAGACGAGGTTCGTAGCCTTGCTGCGCGTACCCAGGCGTCTACCAGTGAAATTCAACAAATGATCGAGGATGTGCAGAGCGGTGCCCGGGAAGTCGTCAAGGTCGTCGTCGAGGGCAATCATCAGGCCACGATTTGCGAAGAAAAGATCGAATCTGCCTGTGTGTCACTGGCCGAAATTTCCGGTGAAATCACCGGCACGTGGAACCTGAATATCGAGATCGATGCACTGGTCGCCAGCCAGAATCACACGGTGAATCAGCTCGGAGAGCAGATGTTGCGTGCTGTCGGACAATCGGAACACCGGCTGGAGCAGGAGCATAGCCGGTTGCCGAACCTGGTTTCCGAGCTGCACGTGTTGTCTGATGAACTGAAGTTTAATCCGTGAGCTGAGCTGAATAGTCACAAAAATACATGCAAAGATACTAATACTCCTGTATCGTCCCCGCCCTGATTAATTATTTTTATCAGCACGAAAATATTTCGAGTGCAAAGGGTGTGCATCCATGGCCGATCGTAGACTGCAGGTTTTCCATACGGTTGCGCGTCTGCTGAGTTTTACCAAGGCGGCCGAAAGCCTGCATATGACGCAGCCGGCAGTGACCTTCCAGGTACGGCAGCTGGAAGAACAATTTAATACACGACTGTTCGACCGTACCCACAACCGTATCAGCCTCACCGATGCCGGACAGCTGACCTACGAGTATGCCCGGCGTATCTTTGAACTCTACACCGAGCTCGACAGTGCGGTGCGCGAAATGACCGGCGATATCCGCGGTGTGTTGACGATCGGTGCCAGTACCACGATCGCGGAGTACATGCTGCCGGCCCTGCTCGGTGATTTCAGGAGAAGTTTTCCGGATGTTAACGTGCAGCTCAAGGTGTCCAATTCCGACGGCGTTGTTCACATGGTGGAGAATAACCAGATTGACCTGGGCGTGGTCGAATCTCCGGTAAGCAACAAGAACCTGGTTATCGAGATTTGCCGCATGGACCAGCTGGTTGCGGCTGTACCGCCACAGCATCCGCTGGCTGATCGGGGTTCTGTGACTATAAGCGAGCTCCTGCAGTACCCGTTCATCTGTCGCGAGGAGGGTTCCGGTACCCGGGACGTGATTGCGGATTACATGGATCGGCTCGATATACCTGCCAGCCAGATCAGCCTGACTATGGAGCTGGGCAGTCCGGAATCCATCAAGGGTGCGGTCGAGGCTGGTATGGGAGTGTCTATCATTTCACTTGCTACCGTCCAGAAGGAACTCCTGTTGTCCACGCTGGTGGCGCTAAAGCTGGAGCCCGGCCTCGAGCGGCCGTTCTCGTTCGTACACCAGAAACAGAAATTCCGCCACCGCGCCATGGACGAATTGCTTGAATTTGCCCGAAACTACTGCAAGTCGCACTCGGAAGCGGTATAAAACGGGAGCATGAGTCAGGCGCTGCAAGCAAAACTACTCGAGATATTCAGCCAGCTGTCGCCAGGCGATCAGGCTACTGTGGCTGCTTTCTCCGAATTCCTTCTGGAGCGCTCCGGCCACGGGACTGGTGCAGCCGCTGCACTATTGCGGGATGCGCCGGACATCGAAATCCCCGCACCGCTCGATATCGCCCGTCCCGGGGAGGAGCGGGTGGTTGCGGCGGTCAAGCGTCTGTCTGCAACCTATCCTATGCTCGACAAGGCCCGCATGCTGGGTGTGACTTCGGACCTGGTTACCCAGCACATTCTGCAGGGGCGGGAAGCTGCCGGGGTTATCGATGATCTCGAGCAGGCGTTTCGCGATGAATATCAGCGCTTGAGCGACGGCGACTAGTGGATATTATTCGTCGCTGGTTCCAGCGTTATTTTTCGGATCCGCAGGTGGTAATACTGGCGCTGATCCTGCTGCTGGGTTTTATCGTCATCGTTACTATGGGCAGCATGCTCGCGCCAGTACTGGCCTCCCTGGTGCTGGCGTACCTGCTGGATGGTCTGGTAACCGGTCTGCAGACGCGTGGCATGCCAAGATTGCCCGCGGTCGCCCTGGTATTCCTGCTGTTCCTGATATTTCTGACCTTCGCCTTGCTGGGTCTGCTGCCACGTCTGTCCTATCAGATCACGCAGCTGGTGCACCAGCTACCCAATATCATTGGCAAGGCCCAGGAAACGATTATGCAGCTTCCGGTGCGCTATCCGGACATGATCAGTGAGCAGCAGATACAGGATTTGATGAGCGCCATCCGTTACGAGCTGGCCGGACTGGGTCAGCGTCTGGTTTCCGTTTCAGTGGCTTCCGTGATCGGTGTGATGACCCTGATGGTCTACCTGATACTGGTACCCGTGTTGCTGTTCTTTTTTCTCAAGGACAAGGAGCGGATTCTCGGCTGGTTCGTCAGCTATCTGCCGCATGACCGCAGTCTCGCGACCCGTGTGTGGACGGATGTAAATACACAGATTGCCAACTATGTACGTGGCAAGATCTGGGAAATCCTTATCGTGGGTACGGTGAGCTACGTTACATTCGTGGTCATGGGGCTGGAGTACGCCGTGTTGCTGGCCACGCTGGTCGGTTTGTCTGTGGTCATACCCTATATAGGCGCGGCTGCGGTGACTTTGCCGATTGCGGCTATCGCTTTTTTCCAGTGGGGCTGGAGTGTGGAGTCCTGGTATATTCTGTTCGCTTATGGCGTTATTCAGGCCCTGGACGGCAATGTGCTGGTGCCCCTGCTGTTTTCCGAAGTGGTCAATCTGCACCCGGTAGCCATTATTATTGCCATCCTGGTATTCGGAGGTTTATGGGGATTCTGGGGTGTGTTTTTCGCCATTCCGTTAGCTACCCTGGTGCAGGCAGTACTCAAGGTATGGCCGCGCAGCGGCGAACCGCTTGCTGCACCTGCAGAGAATTCTCACAGAATCCCGGAAG
The DNA here is from genome assembly GCA_030621785.1 of Gammaproteobacteria bacterium. GTDB lineage: Bacteria > Pseudomonadota > Gammaproteobacteria > DSM-19610 > DSM-19610 > Thiogranum. The sequence goes on from JAUXGZ010000031.1 coordinate 11,775, forward strand.
CGTAGTCGGCGAGGCGTGATCGTTCGCCACGCGTTAATATGATGTGGCCACTGTGGGCCCAGCTTTTGAAGCGGTCGACTACATAGGTCAGGCCGGAACTGGTTTCGGTTACGTAGGGCGTGTCGATCTGGGCGACATTGCCAAGACAGATCACCTTGGTACCCGGTCCGGCTCTGGTGACCAGGGTTTTCATCTGTTTTGGTGTTAGATTCTGTGCCTCGTCCAGAATCAGATACTTGTTCAGAAAGGTGCGGCCGCGCATGAAGTTCATGGAACGGATCTTGATGCGGTTGCTGAGCAGGTCATTGGTGGCGGCACGTGCCCAGTCGCCGCCGGTATCCGAATGTGTCAGCACTTCCAGATTGTCCATTAGCGCACCCATCCAGGGGGTCATTTTTTCCTCTTCCGTACCGGGCAGGAAGCCGATATCTTCGCCCACGGGAACCGTTACCCGGGTCATGATGATTTCCTTGTAGTGGTTATCTTCCAGCGTCTGGGTCAGCCCGGCAGCCAGTGCCAGCAACGTCTTGCCGGTACCGGCAGTACCGACCAGGCTGACGAAATCCACCTCCGGATCCATCAGCAGGTTGAGCGCAAAATTCTGCTCGCGGTTGCGAGCGTTGATACCCCATACCGTATGCTTTGATCCCCGGTAATCAATAGCGGTTTCCAGTACGGCGGCGTCATCGTTGATTTCCCGTACCAGCGCCTCGAAACCCTGTTCCTCCGGCAGGAAGATGCATTCGTTCGGGTTCCACGATTCCACCAGTGGACCCTTGACGCGGTAGTAATTGCGACCATCCTGCTGCCAGGATTCCAGTGTCTCGCCGTGCTCTTGCCAGAACTCCAGCGGAAGTTCGCTGCTGCCGGAGAACAGCAGGTTGACGTCTTCGAGTACGCGATCGTTATAGTAGTCTTCGGCGTGGATGCCGAGTACCGTGGCCTTGATACGCAGGTTGATGTCTTTGGAAACCAGGGTAACGGTGATGTCCGGGTGTTCGTTCTGCAAGGCAAGGGTTGTGCCGAGAATATTGTTGTCCGGTTTATTTCCGGGCAGGGCATCGGGCAATGCAGTGGATAAGGTGTGAGTCTGAAAAAACAGGCGCCCACAGTCGTTGCTTTCCATCCTCTCAACGATGCCGCGGTCATTCAGGGGTATGCCGTGTTCGATGTCCCTGACACTGGCGTTGCGCATCAGTTCATCCAGGAAGCGACTGACCTGACGGACGTTGCGGGCTACTTCCGAGACGCCTTTTTTGCCGGCATCCATCTCCTCGAGAACGACCATCGGAAGGTAGATGTCGTGTTCATGGAAGCGGAACAGGGCGGCAGGGTCGTGCATGAGCACGTTGGTGTCCAGTATGAACAATCGTTTCGAGGTATTTTCGGTTTTTCCCATTATCATGCCTGTGGCTCTGGCGGGTTGACAGGACCGGTTAACCTGGCGTGCGGGAGCTGCCGGTTATGGCCATTCTGGAGCGTCGGCAGCAGGGATGCTGCCGTCGAGCGTACAGGGATGTACTTGCAGCGCCTCCAGAACGGCCATAACCGGCAGTTCCCGCGCACACTGCTTATTTCTGTTTTTGCTCGCGGTTGAACTCGCGGATCGCTTCCAGTACTTCTTCCACGTGTCCGTCCACCTTGACCTTGCGCCACTCCCGGCGCAGCTTGCCGGCGGCATCGATCAGGAACGTGCTGCGCTCGATGCCCATGACCTTGCGGCCATACATGTTTTTTTCCCTGATTACGTCGAATAGCCGGCACAGCTTTTCGTCCGGATCCGAGAGTAGCTCGAAAGGGAATTCCTGCTTTTCCCTGAACTTCTCGTGCGACCGGAGGCTGTCGCGGGAAACCCCGACGACCACGGCTTTGTTGCGCCGAAACTTGTTGTAGTGGTCACGGAAATCCTGCCCTTCACGGGTACAGCCCGGTGTGCTGTCTTTGGGGTAAAAGTAGACGACCAGGTTGCTGCCCTTGCAGTTGGCCAGCCGGAAGTTCTTGTCACCGGTCGATTCAGCCGTGAAGTCGGTTACTTTTTTGTCCAGTTGCACCGTAGCCATGGTTGCTATCCCTTTACCGGTTCAATGATGGCGTCCAGGTTAAGGCGGTCGCAGAATTCCATGAATTCCTCCCGCAGACTGGCGATATGCGTGTCGGCCGGCACGTCCAGGGTCATGTGCACGGTAAACATGGGGGTGCCGGTGTGTGCTGCGGAATAGCCGGAGGTAGACAGATCCTGGATATTGATGCTGCGTTGCGAGAAGAAATTCGCCAGATTATGGACAATGCCAGGGTGATCCAGCGCCACCACGTCCACACCGTAGGGCAGGAAATCGCCGCCCGGCTGTTTCATCTCGGTACGCTTGATGTTTAGCGTCATGCCGAGCTTGTCCTGCATCTGCCCCGCCTGGTCCTCGATCTTGACCAGGTTGTTCCATTTTCCAGTGACCAGCAGCAGCACGGCAAACTCGCCACCGAGAACCATCATGCGGCTGTCGGCGATGTTGCAGTCATTATCCGTTACCCAGCCCGACAGTCCATCGACCAGCCCGGGCCGATCATTGCCTACGGCTGCAATTACCAGTTGGTTGCTCATGCCTGCGAGACTACCACTATTCAGGATTCGCGGCACGCAATTGTCTGGCAGCGTCCTCGGGGCTGATGGTGCTGACGAACAGGCCGGAACCCAGTTCAAATCCGGTGGGTATGCTGGTTCGCGGACAGATTTCCAGGTGCCAGTGGTAGCTGTCGCTGCAATCGGAAAACTCGTTGTTGTGCGGGATCGAGTGCAGGAAGTAGTTGTACTGGGCGCCGCCGATTACCGCATCCAGACGTCCCATGGTGCGTTTCAGTACGCCGGCAAAATCCCGTCGCTCAGCGTCACTGATTTCCAGGAAATCACTCTGATGTTGCAGGGGCAGGATGTGCACCTCCCATTCATAGCGGCTGGCGAACGGTTTGATGGCGACAAAGTGCCTGCCACGTTCGATGACGTACTGGCCAACATCTATCTTGCGGCGCACCGAACCGGATTCGCGGTCATAGATGGTAGCTTCGAAGGTCAGTGCCTCATCGACCAGCGAGCAGAAAACGCACTGCCGGTTTTTCTCGAAATAGTGCCGGCTGTGGACGACCTCGTTGTGGACGTTCTCGGGGACTACCGGCATGGCGATCACCTGGCTGTGGGTGTGCGGAATGCTGGCGCCTGCTGCGGGACCGAAATTTTTGAAAATCAGGACGTACTGGATACGTTCATCCGCTGCGTAGAGAGCCCGGATGCGATCCCGGTACATACCGGTGAGCAGAAAAATGTGTTGCTCCGACATTTCGTGTACGGCGATGCCGTGTTCCTGGTGGTCGATTATGACCTCGTGGCGACCGTAGCCATCGATGGCTTGCTGCAGGCCGAAGACCAGGTTGGATGAGGTGCTGTCGTCGCCGAGTACCGGGTACAGGTTCTCGACCACACGCACCTCCCAGTGCTTATCGTCCGGCGCGGCGGCCACCGTGGGCGGTGTCATGGTTTCGTTGCCGGTGCAAAACGGGCACCGGTCCACGTGTTTGCGCGTGTCACGCGGTGCCGGGTTCTCGTCCTTGCGCGGACGCATGCCGCGGGCGGTCGAGACCAGTACCGATTCACTTGGAACGATGGGGTTTATACGGATTTCGCGAATAGTTTCAGTTTGATCAGTCATGTGTGGTCGGATCCTCCTGTGGTCGGCATTGTACTCTATGCTGAAGGCGTGTTTCGGTCGATTTTTAGCTCCGGGATGGTGCCTCTGTAGATATAGCGGGGGACAGATTCGTGAGCCCTGCAAGTCGCTGCCGATCCCGGTTTCGCAGGAACTTCGCGCGGGAGCTGCTTGTCACAGCATGGGTAGAAAAGTACCATTCGCACTCATTCGAGTTCCGGAGAGCTTCATGTTTCACGGCAGTATGGTGGCGCTGGTCACGCCGATGCGCGAGGACGGCGCAGTGGACGACGAAAGCCTGGCTGCACTGATCGAATTCCATATTCGTGAAGGTAGCGATGCGCTCGTCGCGGTGGGAACTACCGGCGAGTCGGCTACGCTGGACCAGGAAGAACACTGCGCCCTGTTGCGGCGCATCGTTGATCTGGCGGCGGGGCGCATACCGGTTATCGCCGGGACCGGGGCTAATTCCACCCGGGAAGCTATTGAATTGACGCGCTGTGGCATGGAGGCCGGAGCACAGGCCTGCCTGCTGGTGGCGCCGTATTACAACAAACCTACCCAGGAAGGCCTCTATCAGCACTATATGGCGGTTGCCGAGGCCGTACCAGTGCCTCAGATTCTCTACAACGTACCGGGACGTACCGCGGTCGATATGTTGCCGGAGACCGTTGCCCGCCTGGCCCCGGTAGCAAATATTATCGGTATCAAGGAAGCCACCGGCGACCTGAACCGTTCCCGGCAGATTCTGGAACTCTGTGGTGACCAGCTGGATCTGTACAGTGGCGACGATGCCACCGCTATGGAACTGATTCTGTTGGGTGCGAAGGGGGATATTTCCGTGACTGCCAACGTGGCGCCGCGTGCCATGCATGACATGTGTGCGGCTGCACTCGCTGGTGATCGCGCAAGTGCTGAAAAAATCGACAGCAGGCTCAGGGCACTGCACCGCGACCTGTTCGTTCAGTCCAGTCCGATTCCGGTCAAGTGGGCACTGAGTGAAATGGGTATGATTTCGCCCGGTCTGCGCTTGCCCCTGACCCCGCTGGAAAGCCAGTATGAAGACCTTGTTCGTAATGCCCTGCGCCAGTCCGGCGTAATCGAGACAGATAATGCATAGGAAATTCACCTCATCCCTGAACCGCCTGCTGGTGCCTGTTGGCGTGCTGTTCCTGGTTACCGCTTGCAGCACGATCAATGAAATGTTTCCGGATCGAAGTCAGGAGTACAAACAGGCGCAGACAACCACTGCTCTGGATGTTCCACCGGACCTGACAACGACTTCGATGGGCGATACGCTGATCGTGAAAGACGGCTCGACTACTTTGTCCGGTTACACCAGCGCGCGCAATACCGTGCAGGGGCGTGGCGGATCAATGGTTCTGCCCGACCAGTCCGGAGTCGAACTGAAGCGGGAGAAGGATCAATTCTGGTTGCAGGTGCAGGGTGATCCTTCCGAGGTATGGCAGGAGGCACGTGGTTTCTGGGTCGAGAACGGTTTCCTGATAACCAAAGAGGATCCGGTTATTGGCATACTGGAAACCGGCTGGGTCGAAAACCGCGCCTCGATTCCGCAGGGGCCGATTCGCAGCGTGGTTGGTCGGGTATTTGACAAGGCCTACACGTCTCCCTACCAGGATCGCTATCGCATGCGCCTGGAAACCGGTGAAAAACCCGGTACCACGGACATCTACATCAGCCATCAGGGTGTGCAGGAAATCGTTACTGACGCCAATAACGATGGCGCCACCAAGTGGGGGCCGCGTCCGAACGATCCGGGGCTGGAATCGGAAATGCTGAAGAAAATGATGGTTTTCCTCGGCGTGCGTCCCGAAAAAGCCGAACAGCTGCTCAAGGAAGAAAAACCTGAGCGCGCCGGTGCCGACTTGATCCAGAAAGGAGACGGCGAGGCCGCGCTGGTTGTCCACGAAGATTATTCCCGGGCCTGGCGTACCGTCGGGATAGCGCTGGAAAGGATTGATTTCGCGGTGCAGGACCGGGACCGTCAGGAAGGTACCTACTATGTGCGCTACAACGATCCGCTCAGGGGGCCCAACAAGAAGGGCTGGTTCTCCGGGTTCTGGGGAGATGACGAGGAAAAGGCTGAAATTTACCAGATCCAGCTGAACGACGACGGGGCGGACACCCGGGTGGTGGTGCTGAACGAAGCTGGTGAGGCAGAAGTATCGGTAACCGGTGTGCGTATTCTTACGCTGTTGTACGAGCAGCTCCGCTGACGGTGATGCGTTTCGCGTCCCTGGGCAGCGGTAGCCGGGGCAATGCCACTTTGGTAGAGGCGGGCGACACCCGTGTGCTGGTCGATTGCGGTTTTTCCTGCATCGAGACCGAAAAGCGCCTGGGGCGACTCGGACTGTCGGCAACCGGGCTGGATGCGATCCTGGTGACCCACGAACACGGCGACCATATATCCGGGGTAGCGCGCCTTTCGCGGCGCTATGGCATTCCGGTGTGGATGACGGCGGGAACGGCAGCGGTGCATCGTGGCGGGGAAGTTGATCGGTTGCATTGCTTCAACGGTCACGAGGCACTCGAGATTGGTGACCTGGCGGTGGAACCCTTCCCGGTGCCGCACGATGCTCGTGAGCCCTGCCAGTTCGTCTTTCATGATGGCCGGTTTCGCCTTGGAGTGCTTACCGATACCGGCACTATTACTCCCCACATGGTGCAGGCGCTGATGCAGCTGGATGCGCTGGTGCTGGAGTGCAATCACGATCCCGGGCTGCTGGCCAGCGGGCCCTATCCGACCAGCCTGAAATACCGGGTGGGTGGCCGCCTCGGGCATCTGAGTAATGGGCAGGCCGCCGGTTTGCTGGAACAGATCGACTGCAGCGGTCTGCAGCACCTGCTGGCGGCCCATCTGAGCGACAGGAATAATCGCCCGCAGCTGGCGCGCGAAGCGCTGGCCAATGCCATGGGCTGTCCGACCCGCGAGATTGAGGTGGCCGACCAGGATAGCGGTTTCGACTGGCGGCAGATCATCTGATTGTCCGTTCCCGTTGCCTCCAGTATGATTAAGGTTCTTCGGATAAGGCAGAGCGCCTCGCACCTGTCGCACAGGAAACATACATGCTGCAACTGCCCGGTAATCCCGCTTTTTCCGTCTTCCGTGTCCAGAAACTGATTGCCCGATTGCGTGGATCGGTTTCGGGTGCCGCCTCGCTGGAAGCCCGCTACACCTATTTTGTCGATGTTGAACAGCAGCTCGATGATCGTGAAGTTGATGTTCTTCAGCAGTTACTGGGTTCCTGCACAGGTGCCGCTGATGATGGCGGCACGGAAGGCGGTCTGCGTTTCTGGGTGGTGCCGCGTACTGGCACCATCTCACCCTGGTCCAGCAAGGCAACCGACATTGCACACAACTGCGGCCTGACGTCGGTGCGGCGTATCGAGCGGGGCATCCGTATCGACGTAAACCTCGATGACGGGGCCAGGCCCAATGAGAAACAGCGCGCAAGGATTGTGGAACTGCTGCACGATCGTATGACGGAATCGGTGCTGGCAAGTGCCGATGATGCCCAGGTGCTGTTCAGGCGGGCTGAGCCGGCGCCACTGGTCACGGTGGACGTTATGCAGGGCGGCCGGGCTGCGCTGGCAGGCGCTAACCAGGAGCTGGGTCTGGCACTGTCTGACGAGGAAGTCGATTACCTGGTGGAGAGTTTTCTCTCGCTGGAGCGTAATCCTACCGACGTCGAACTGATGATGTTTGCCCAGGCCAATTCCGAACATTGTCGCCACAAGATTTTCAATGCCAGCTGGCTGATCGACGGCCGGCCGCAGGACAGTACCCTGTTTGACATGATCCGTGCCAGCTACCGCGCCAGCCCGGAGGGAGTGCTGTCAGCCTATTCGGACAACTCGGCTGTTATCGCCGGCCATTCCGGGCGACGTTTCTTTGCTGACCCGGACAGCGCCGAGTATCGCGACTCAGCTGAAGATGTGCATATCCAGATCAAGGTGGAAACCCATAATCATCCCACGGCCATCTCTCCTTTTCCCGGTGCGGCTACCGGATCTGGCGGGGAGATTCGTGATGAAGGCGCCACCGGCCGTGGAGCCAGACCGAAGGCCGGACTGTGCGGGTTCTCGGTGTCCAACCTGCGTATTCCGGGTTTCGAGCAACCCTGGGAAACTGATCATGGTAAGCCGCAACGTATTGTTTCAGCAATGGAAATTATGCTGGATGGCCCGCTGGGTGCGGCTGCGTTCAACAACGAATTCGGTCGACCCAATCTGTGCGGTTACTTTCGTGCCTTCGAGGAACGGGTGCCTGGTCCCAATGGCATCGAGGTGCGTGGTTATCACAAGCCGATCATGATCGCTGGCGGCTACGGCAACATACGCGCCGGGCATGTCGAGAAGCAGGATATCCCCGCCAATTCGCAGATTGTGGTGCTCGGCGGGCCGGCCATGTTGATCGGGCTGGGCGGCGGTGCAGCGTCTTCCATGGCCAGCGGCACCAGTTCGGAAGACCTGGATTTTGCCTCGGTTCAGCGCGGCAATCCTGAAATGGAGCGCCGCTGCCAGGAGGTGATCGACCGTTGCTGGGCCATGGGCGAACACAACCCGATTCTGTCCATACACGATGTGGGCGCTGGCGGCCTGTCGAATGCAGTACCCGAGCTGGTGTACGACGCCGGTCGTGGTGGTCGTTTCGAGCTGCGCATGGTGCCCAGCGACGAGCCCGGTATGTCACCCATGCAGATTTGGTGTAACGAATCCCAGGAACGTTACGTACTGGCGATTTCCGGTGATCAGCTGGAGCGCTTCCAGGCGTTGTGTGAACGTGAGCGTTGTCCCTGCGAACTGCTCGGGGAAGCGACCGCGGAACCTCGACTGGTGCTTGGAGACGGTTATTTCGACAACACACCGATCGATCTGCCGCTGGAAGTGCTGCTCGGAAAGCCACCCAAGATGCTGCGCGATGTGCGCCATCGTACTTTCCGGAAACCGGAGCTGGAGTTGCCTTCCGACCTGCAGGAAATGGCCTACCGGGTGTTGCGCCTGCCTTCGGTGGCGAGCAAGCAGTTTCTGATCACCATTGGCGACCGTTCAGTGACCGGGCAGGTTGCGCGTGACCAGATGGTTGGTCCGTGGCAGGTTCCGGTAGCGGACGTAGCCGTAACCTGCGCGGACTACCAGGGTTACCGTGGCGAGGCCATGGCGATGGGCGAACGGTCGCCCATCGCGCTGGTGGAGCCGGCTGCGTCCGGGCGCATGGCAGTGGGCGAGGCCGTTACCAATCTGGCAGCAGCGTGCATCGAGCACCTCGGCAAGGTTTGCCTGTCCGCCAACTGGATGGCACCCGCCGGTCATCCGGGAGAAGACGCCGGCTTGTTCGACACCGTGCGCGCAGTGGGTGAGGAGTTATGCCCGCAACTGGGTATCTCCATCCCGGTCGGCAAGGACTCGCTGTCGATGAAAAGTGTCTGGGTACAGGATGGGGAGGAACGTTCGGTGACCGCTCCCCTGTCGCTGGTCATTACCGCTTTTTCTGCTGTTGACGATGTTCGTCAGACACTTACACCGCAGTTGCAGACCGATGCCGGTGACACCGATCTGATTCTGGTCGACCTGGGCAAGGGGCGCAACCGCCTGGCCGGTTCCGCGCTGGCACAGGTCTACAAGCAGGTCGGACATCATGCTCCGGATCTCGATGACCCGGGTGCATTGAAATCCTTCTTTGCCACTGTACAGGACCTCAACAGCGCCTCGTTATTGCTGGCCTACCATGACCGTTCCGATGGAGGCCTGTTCGCCACTCTGTGCGAAATGGCATTTGCCGGTCACTGCGGCCTGGATATCTGTCTGGACGACCTGGACGACGATGTGCGTGCCGTATTGTTCAATGAAGAACTGGGTGCGGTGTTTCAGGTACGGCACTGCCATACCGACACGGTGCTGGAAACGCTGCGTGAAGCCGGGCTCGGGCGCTGCAGTCATGTTATTGGTACGCTCGCCGACCAGGATCGCATTTGCATGCATCGTGCCGGCAAGAGTGTCTTCGATGAAAGCCGCCCGAACCTGCAGCGCGCCTGGGCCGAGACCAGCGCACGTATGCAGGCTATTCGTGATAATCCTGACTGCGCTGACCAGGAGTTCGACAACCTGCTGGATATCGACGACCCCGGTATGCAGCCTGTACTTGCGTTTGATGCCGAAGATAATCCCGTGGCGGCCATGATTGCTACGGGCGCACGCCCCCGGGTAGCGATCCTGCGTGAACAGGGTGTCAATGGTCAGCTGGAGATGGCAGCAGCCTTCCATGCTGCCGGCTTTACCTGCCAGGACGTGCATATGAGTGATGTCATCGAGGGGCGCACACAACTTGACGGCTTCAGCGGCCTGGTGGCTTGCGGTGGTTTTTCCTACGGTGACGTACTGGGCGCCGGTCAGGGCTGGGCGAAGTCTATCCTGTTCAATGCACGTGCGCGGGATGCCTTCAGCGCATTCTTTGCCCGCGACACCAGCTGGGGTCTGGGTGTCTGTAATGGCTGCCAGATGATGTCAGGCCTGAAAGACCTGATTCCCGGTGCTGCGCACTGGCCACGTTTCAGGCGCAATACCAGTGAGCAGTTTGAGGCGCGTTTTTCCCTGGTGGAAATTTTGCCATCTGCCTCCATCCTGCTTCGGGGTATGGAAGGTTCGAGATTACCCATCGCCGTGGCGCACGGTGAAGGTCGTGCCGATTTTTCCGAGCCGGCCGGTGCGCAGCAGGTACTGGATGAACAGCTGATCGCGTTGCGTTATGTGGATCACTATGGCCGGGCCACGGAACGTTATCCTTTTAACCCCAACGGTTCGCCACTGGGTATCACCGGACTATCCACGCAGGATGGCCGTTTCACCATTATGATGCCGCATCCGGAACGCGTATTTCGCACCCTGCAGCATTCCTGGCATCCGGACGAGTGGGGCGGGGACGGACCCTGGATGCGAATGTTCCGCAATGCCCGTACATGGGCGGAGTAAGCGCAAGCCCTGAAGTCACAGTAGAGCAATCCGAGCTATGAAAACAATGAAAGCCCTGGTGAAAAAACAAGCAAAGGAAGGTTTGTGGCTGGAGGATGTGCCGGTCCCGGAGGTGGGCAATAATGACGTCCTGGTCAAGATCCACAAAACGGCTATTTGCGGTACGGATATTCATATCTACAACTGGGATGAATGGGCCCAGAAGACGATTCCCGTACCCATGACGATCGGCCATGAGTTTGCCGGTGTTATTGCCGGGCTGGGGGCAAATGTCGAAGG
>JAUXGZ010000111.1 GCA_030621785.1 Gammaproteobacteria bacterium
TGGCTTACCGAGCGCACATCATAGCCGTTGATCAGGATGTGTCCTGATGTGACATCGTAGAAACGAAACAGCAAGCGTGCGAGCGTGGACTTGCCGGCTCCGCTGGGTCCGACCACCGCCACCTTGTGCCCGGCCGGTATGCTGAAGCTGACGTCTTTCAGGATATCGCGGTCTGGATCATAGGCGAAGTCCACGTGCTCAAACCGGACCTCGCCAGCGCCGACGTCGAGTTGCCCGGCATCGGGGCGATCCACGATTTCCGGATCACGTTCCAGCACGTCGAACATCAGCTGCATGTCGGTGATCGCGTGCTTCAGCTGGCTGTAGACAATGCCGAGAAAGTTGAGCGGAATGAAGAGCTGCAGCATGAAGGCATTGACCAGTACCAGGTCGCCGATGGTCATTTCCTGGTGTGTCACGCCGCTGGTGGCCAGGATCATGATGGTGGTTACACCGATGGCGATGATGGCGGCCTGCCCCACGTTTAGCGCGGACAGTGAAGTCTGGCTCCTGACTGCGGCTTCTTCCCAGCCCTCCAGTGATTCGTTGTAGCGTTTCAGCTCGTGTTCTTCGTTGCCGAAATACTTCACGGTTTCGTAATTGATCAGGCTGTCGATTGCCTGGCTGCTGGCCTTCGAATCCAGCGCATTCATTTCCACCCGGTATTTCATGCGCCATTCAGTGATGCGCAAGGTGAAATAGATGTAGAGCAGGACCGCAACGAAGGTGATGATCGCGAACCAGGCGTTGTACCTGTCCAGCAGAATGCCGGCAATCAGGGCAATTTCGACCAGCGTAGGCAGGATGCTGAATACCATGTAGTTGAGTATCGAGCTGACACTGCGCGTACCACGTTCGATGTCACGGGAGATGCCACCGGTCTTGCGTTCCAGGTGGTAGCGCAGCGACAGCCGGTGCAGGTGTTCCAGCGCGCTGATCGATACCTTGCGCATGGCGCCGTGGCGTACCCGGGCAAATACCGCATCGCGCAATTCGTTGAACAGTGAACTGGCCAGGCGCAGGGCGCCGTAGCCCAGCAGCAGACCGAGTGGCAGCATCAGCCGGGCCTGCGTACTGTCCAGAGAGTCAACAATATCCTTCAGCACCAGCGGGATGCCTACGTTAGCGACCTTGGAAAGGATCAGGGCGGCCAGTGCCAGCAGTACCCGTCCACGGTAATCCCACAGAAAAGGTGTTAGAGATTTGAGGGTTTTCAGATCCTGGCCGTGATGTTCGGGTAATTCTGTGTGGCGTACATGCATGCGGCGGATTGTACCCGAACGTCGGCAATTCGGGCGCGCGACTGCTATAATTACGCGCTTTGCCGGGAAGGCGCCGGTTTCCCAGGGGGTATGTTCATGCCAATTTACGAGTACCGCTGTTCAGAATGTGGTCATGAGCTGGAGAAGCTGCAGAAAATCAGCGATCCACCATGGACCGAGTGCCCTGCCTGCGGCAAGCCTGCACTGGTGAAGCTGGTATCGGCTGCCGGCTTCCGTCTCAAGGGTGGTGGCTGGTACGAAACCGATTTCAAGAGCAAGAACCAGAAAAATATTGCCAAGGCGGAAAGTAAACCCAGGGCGGAGAAGAAGAGTGATTCTTCTTCAAAGAGTCCGACCAGCAGCAAGAAAAAGACCGGGTAACCATTATGCGTACACATTATTGCGGAGCACTGAACGGTGAACATCTCGACCAGGAGGTCACGCTGGTTGGCTGGGCGCATCGCCGGCGGGACCATGGAGGCGTCATCTTCATTGACCTGCGTGACCGCGATGGGCGCGTGCAGGTAGTCTTCGACCCGGATACGGAAACAACCTTTGCAACCGCCGAGCGGGTACGCAGCGAATTTGTCCTGCAGGTCAGGGGACGAGTGAGACTGCGCCCGGAAGGCACGCAAAACCCGGATCTGGCTACCGGCCAGGTCGAGGTGCTGGGCAAGCAGCTGGAGATTATCAATACGTCGGAGACGCCGCCATTCCACCTCGACGATGATGCTGTATCCGAGGAGCATCGCCTGCGCTATCGCTACATTGACCTGCGCCGGCCGGAAATGCTGCAGCGCATACAACTGCGCGCACAAGTCACCCGCGAGCTGCGGCGCTATCTCGATGATAACGGTTTTCTGGATATCGAGACGCCGATTCTGACGCGTGCCACCCCCGAGGGGGCACGTGATTATCTGGTACCCAGCCGGACCCACCCGGGCGAGTTTTTTGCCCTGCCGCAATCGCCGCAGCTGTTCAAACAGTTGTTGATGATGTCGGGTATGGATCGCTACTACCAGATTGTGCGTTGTTTCCGTGACGAGGATTTGCGTGCCGATCGCCAGCCCGAGTTTACCCAGCTGGATATCGAGACTTCCTTCATGAATGAGGAGCAGATCATGCAATTGAACGAAGACATGATTCGTGGCCTGTTCCGGGACGTGCTGGCTGTCGAGCTGGATAACCCGTTCCCTCGCATGACCTGGCACGAAGCCATGCAGCGATTCGGTTCGGACCGTCCTGACCTGCGGGTAAAACTGGAGCTGGTGGATGTCGGTGACCTGATGCAGGGCGTGGATTTCAAGGTATTCGCCGGTCCGGCGCTGGATCCGCAGGGACGGGTCGCTGCCCTGCGCCTGCCAAAGGGCTGTGAGCTGACCCGCAAGGAGATCGACGAGTACACCAGATTCGTTGGTATCTACGGTGCCCGCGGACTGGCCTATATCAAGGTCAATGAGCTGGCCAATGGTCGTGAGGGTTTGCAGTCACCTATACTCAAGTTCCTGCCTGACGATGTGGTCATGGAGATTATGCAGCGCACCGGTGCCGGGAATGGCGACCTGGTATTTTTTGGTGCGGACAAGGCGAGCATCGTCAACGAGGCACTGGGCGCACTGCGGGTGAAACTGGCAGAGGATCGGGGCCTGATGGAAGGCGAGTGGAAGCCGCTATGGGTGGTGGATTTCCCGATGTTCGACTGGGACGGGGATGCCGAACGCTGGAACTCGCTGCACCACCCCTTCACGGCACCGAAAGAGGAACACCTGGATTTGCTGGAAAGCGACCCGGGCGCCTGTCACTCGCGTGCCTACGACATGGTGTTAAATGGCACCGAGCTGGGTGGTGGATCGATACGTATTCACCGCACGCAGGTGCAGCGTCGGGTGTTCGAATTACTGGGCATCAGTGATGAGGAAGCCGAGGAAAAATTCGGCTTTCTGCTCGATGCACTCAAGTATGGTTGTCCCCCGCACGGCGGGCTGGCCTTTGGTCTGGATCGACTGGTGATGCTGATGACGGGTACAACTTCCATTCGTGAGGTCATGGCGTTCCCCAAGACCCAGACGGCGGCTTGTTTGCTAACCGATGCACCTTCCGCGGTGGCGGATACGCAGTTGCGCGAACTGAATATTCGGCTGCGCCCGATTGCCGAGAAACCCGCTGCTTCGTGAGCGTGGCTTCCGTATGCTCTTTATAAGAGGGAATCTGGATGCAGTCGATCGCTATTGACGCCACGCCATACCTGGACCTCAGTGAGGAGGAATGCGATGCGCGCATCAAGGTGGCCCGGCGTGCGCTGGGAGAGCGGCTGGTCATTCTTGGTCATCATTACCAGCGCGACGAAGTGTTCCGGCATACGGATTTTTCCGGTGATTCCCTGAAGCTGTCCCGCGAGGCCGCCCGCTCGAATGCAGAATATATCGTCTTCTGCGGCGTGCACTTCATGGCCGAGGTGGCGGATATCCTGTCGCGGCCGGAGCAGATTTCCATCCTGCCGGACCTGGCTGCCGGTTGTTCCATGGCGGATATGGCTAATCTGGCGAAAGTCGAGCGTGCCTGGAGAGAGTTGAGCCAGGTGCTTGATCCCGATCAGTCGGTCACACCCGTGACCTACATCAATTCTGCGGCCGATCTGAAGTCATTCTGCGGGGCACACGGTGGTGTCGTCTGTACCTCCACCAACGCCAGGAATGTGCTGGACTGGGCGTTCGGCCAGCGCGAGAAAGTATTGTTCTTTCCGGATCAGCACCTGGGGCGCAATACCGGCTACGGGATGGGCATTCCGCTGGAGGAAATGGTGGTG
>JAUXGZ010000087.1 GCA_030621785.1 Gammaproteobacteria bacterium
TTTGTTCCTGGCTGGTGAATCAGGCAACTGCTATTGGAATCGTGCAATACAATTTCGATCAGTTCACTGCGAACGCTGCCAAGAACGTCCAGCAGGTAGGTGACATTGAAGCCAATTTCCAGCGCAGATCCCTTGTACTCAACTTCCAGTTCTTCGTCTGCCTCTTCTTGTTCTGGGTTATGAGCTTGAATTTTAAGAGAATCTTCATCCAGATTCAGACGAATGCCGCGGTACTTCTCGTTGGACAGAATAGAGGTTCTCGATAACGCCTGGCGCAATAATTCTCGATCTGCGATAACAAATTTGTCACCGCCCTTAGGTACTACGCGCTCATAATCCGGAAAATTTCCGTCCACCAGCTTCGATGTGAAGGTAACGTCAGCGACTTTAATGCGAATGTGATTCGTTCCTATTTCAACCCCAGCAGGTTCCTCAGTATCACCGAGCAGACGCGCAAGTTCCTGCACTGCTTTTCTGGGAACGATAACCTGGCGAGTATCTGCAATCTTTACATCAATATCCATGTCGCACATGGCCAGTCGGTGTCCATCGGTAGCCACCGCACGTAGACGTTTGGCGGAAATTTCCAGCATCAGCCCGTTAAGGTAATAGCGTACGTCCTGCTGCGCCATGCAAAACTGCGTACGTTCAATGAGCTCCTTGAGCTTGTTCTGCGAAATATTGAACTTGTAATCACCGCGGATCTGTTCAACAACCGGAAAATCCGCCGCCGGGAGCGTTGTTAGCGTAAACCTGCTCTTGCCGGAACGAATTCGGGCCTTCGAATCACTGATGGACAAATTGACCACTGCCTGTTCCGGTAATGCCTTTACGATGTCGATCAATTTACGTGCCGGTAACGTGACTTCACCACCTTCCTTGATTTCCACGGATGCATTGGCACGGATCTCAACTTCAAGGTCGGTGGCCGTAAGTTGCAAATCATTGTCGTCACCTACCATGAGAATATTTCCCAGTACTGGCAGGGTTTGTCTGCGTTCTACTACCCCGATAACCTGCTGGAGTGGTTGTAACAAGGACTCTCGATCCATAGTGAGTTTCATCGAACGTGGTTCCTTTGGTTAGCTTTTAATAGATCTTTTATATCTCTTTAACTTACTATTATTAGTCAGGCCCCTGCCTGTGGGTAACTACATAAAACGTATTATCTTCCAATGGCTTGAGATCGTTTTTATGCGCCTGTAACCGTGCCCGAATCCTGTGGGTTGCCTGTGGATAATATAGGATAACTTTGGCCGGCTAATATTATGCACCGGTTATCCACATCATGTTGTCAGTATTCTCCACAGGTTAGTGAAGTCTTCCGCAATGCGTAAATCCGATTCCTTCAATTCTGCCACCTTGCGGCAGGCGTGCAGTACGGTTGTATGATCGCGGCCACCGAAGGCATCGCCAATTTCCGGCAGACTATGGCTGGTAAGTTCCTTCGCCAGCGCCATCGCAATCTGGCGTGGCCGGGTGATGGAACGGGTGCGCCGCTTGGATAGCAGGTCGGTAACACGAATTTTGTAGTATTCAGCCACGGTCTTCTGAATATTATCAATCGAAACCATGCGGGCCTGCAGAGCCAGCAGATCGCGTAGCGCTTCCTTGGCAAACTTCAGGTCAATATCGCGGCCGGTGAACCGTGCACTGGCGATTACGCGTTTCAACGCGCCTTCCAGTTCGCGCACATTGGAATGAATGCGTTTGGCAATAAAGAAGGCGACTTCGCTTGGCAAAACCACATTCGCCTGGGCCGCCTTGTTGACCAGAATGGCGACGCGTGTTTCCAGCTCCGGAGGTTCTATGGCGACGGTGAGGCCCCAGCCAAAGCGTGACTTGAGACGCTCTTCCAGGCCGTTAACTTCCTTCGGAAAGCGGTCACAAGTTAAAATAACCTGTCGCTGACCTTCAAGTAAAGCATTGAATGTATGGAAAAATTCTTCCTGTGATCGTTCCTTGCGGGCAAAGAACTGAATGTCATCAATCAGCAGCGCATCCACTGACCGGTAATAACGTTTGAATTCGTTGATGGCATTGTGTTGCAGCGCCTTGACCATGTCGGCGACAAAACGCTCCGAGTGCAGGTAGACCACCCTGGCATCACTGCTGCTGGCCACGATCAGGTTGCCGACCGCGTGCATGAGATGGGTCTTGCCCAGCCCCACTCCGCCGTAGATAAACAAGGGGTTGTATGCTTCACCAGGGTTTTGGGCGATTTGCATGGAGGCGGCTCGCGCCAGCTGATTGGACTTGCCTTCCACAAAGCTGTCGAAGGTGAAATTCGTGTTCAGGCTACTGCCGGGAAGACCGCGAGGTTGACGGCGTCGTTCCGGGGCCGCACCACGAGGAACCTCGATCACCTCTGGCCCCGACTGCAGCGATCCGACCTCCAGTGCAACCTGCAAGCGCCCGTCAGGCTGGATGGTCTGAACGGTTTGCTCGATATTAACCAGGTAGTGATCCTGAACCCAGTCGAGCACGAAGCGGTTAGGCGCCAGCAACTTGAGTCGCCCGCTATCCTCGATCGCGTGCAAAGGGCGTATCCAGGTGATGAACTGCTGTTCAGGCAGCTCGTTTTCGAGCCGCGCGAGACACTGTTGCCAAAGTGAGCCGTGCAAGGGCGATCCTAGTGTTATTACTGCGGGAGTCGAGGCAGTCTAAACCCCTGGAAGAAACTTATCCACAAGCAGAAATTTGCCCGCGCAGGTTGACAATCGCCGGGTAAAGCCAGTACCCTGCGCGGTCTTTCTGGCCTGCATACCACGGGTCTTCAGCTATATCGGGAACGGATTGCGTAATCATGAAACAGACTTTTCAACCAAGCAATTTAAAGCGCAAACGCACCCACGGTTTCAGGGCCCGGATGCGCACCAAAAATGGACGCATGGTGATCAAGGCTCGCCGGGCAAAGGGACGGGCACGGCTGGCTGTCTGAATGCTGCTTCGTTGACTGCAGCAACAGCGCAATATCCGCGCACGCATCGCCTGCTTACTGCAACCCGGTTTCAACGGGTATTCCGGCAATGTGAAGTCAAGGCGGGAGATCGTTTTATCTCCGTCCTGGCTGTTTCCAACACCGTGCAGCATCCCCGGCTGGGAATGGCGGTGTCGATCAAAAATGCTGGCAATGCGGTAAAGCGCAACCGGATAAAACGCCTGGTGCGAGAAAGTTTTCGCGGGCACCAGCATCAGCTCGGAAGTCACGATCTGGTGGTTTTGATTCGCCCTGGAGCGAGTGCTCGCAGTAACCGTCAGTTGCGGGCTTCCCTTAAAAATCACTGGAGAGTAATTGCAGGCCATGCGCACACTGGTGCTACTGCTGATTAAAGGTTACCGGCTGCTCATCAGTCCCTGGCTGGGCAACCACTGTCGGTTTACACCGAGTTGTTCCTGCTACACGATGATCGCCATCGAGCGCTTCGGTTTGATACGTGGGGGCTGGTTGGGACTGCGTCGTATCAGCTGTTGCCATCCCTGGCACGAAGGTGGAGACGATCCGGTGCCGGGACAGCTCTGCAGACATTCATCCGCAAAAACAACGAAACATTCTCATGGATAATCCTCGCGTACTACTTGCTATTGCCCTCTCCTTCCTCGTGCTGCTGATCTGGCAGGCCTGGATGCAGGACTACGGGCCACAGACGCAACCGGTTCCTGCTACGGAACAGGGCATTGCCGGCGACGCTGATAGCCCGATGGATATACCGGCTGCAGAAGATCTGCCGGTTGCACCTACGGACCAGCAGGCTGTTGCTGAGCAGAGCCCGGTTGCAATACAGATTCCCGCGGGACAGCAGGTCGAGGTAACTACCGATCTGTTGCATGTGACCATTGACACCCTGGGCGGTGACCTGCGGCAGGTCGAGCTGTTGCAGTATCCCGCCACGGATGCGGAAGATAGTCCCCCTTTTCGTTTGCTGGAACAGGATAGCAGTCAGCTCTTCATTTCCCAGAGTGGCCTGCGTGTCGGTCAGGGACCGGAGCCGACACATCACGCCAGTTTCCGTGCAGACCAGAACTACTTCGAGCTCGGGGAAAGAGACGACGTTGTGGAAGTGCCCTTGCACTGGAGCAATGGCGAGGGTGTCGAAGTGACCAAGATCTATCGTTTCCGGCGTGGCAGCTATGTCGTGGAACTGGAGTACCGGGTACGCAATGGCAGCAGTGCGGAATGGAAAGCCCTGCCCTACTACCAGCTGCAGCGCACGCCGTTGCAGAATCAGTCGCGTTTACTCTATACCTATACCGGTGGTGTGCTCTACAGCCCGCAGGAGAAGTACGAAAAGATCAGTTTCGACGACATGCAGGATGAAAACCTGAATCGCGAAGTGAAAGATGGCTGGGCGGCAATGATTCAGCATTACTTCCTGGCGGCCTGGGTACCCGCGGTCGGCGGAACCGACCGTTATTACACGCGTGCCCTGCCAGGTGAACGTTACGTTATCGGCTTGATGTCACCTTCAATGAAAGTTGCCCCCGGAGCCGAGCAGGTGAGCGGTGCCCGGTTGTTTGTCGGACCCAAACTGCAGCATGCACTGGAAGAAGTCGCACCCGGTCTGAAGTTGACGGTCGACTATGGCAAGCTCACTTTCCTGGCGCAGCCGATCTACTGGCTGCTGGAAAAGATTCACGGCCTGGTCGGTAACTGGGGCTGGTCGATCATTTTCCTGACCATGCTGATCAAGGCTGTTTTCTTCAAGCTGTCCGAGACCAGCTACAAATCCATGGCCAACATGCGCAAGCTGGCGCCGCGCATGAAGTCCCTCAAGGAGCGTTACGGGGGCGACAAGCAGAAGCTGAACCAGGCCATGATGGAAATGTACAAGAAGGAAAAGGTCAATCCGCTCGGCGGCTGTCTGCCTGTGCTGGTGCAGATTCCGGTGTTCATCGCCCTGTACTGGGTGTTGCTGGAAAGCGTGGAAATGCGCCAGGCGCCGTTCATGCTGTGGATACAGAACCTGTCGGCGCCGGACCCCTACTACATCCTGCCACTGGTTATGGGCGTTACCATGTTCATTCAGCAGAAACTCAACCCGGCACCCATGGACCCGATGCAAGCCAAGGTCATGATGATCTTGCCGGTTGTGTTCACCGTGTTCTTCGCTTTCTTCCCCTCTGGCCTGGTGCTTTACTGGGTGGTCAACAACAGCCTGTCGATTGCGCAGCAATACGTCATCACCAAACGTGTGGAAGCGGCCGCCTGACCTGAATAGTCGCTCTGTGTTCGGCCATGACTGAAGCCGGAACAGATACCATCGCGGCCGTGGCGACGCCGCCCGGACGCGGCGGTGTAGGCATTATCCGCGTGTCGGGACCACAGGTGCCAACACTTGCCGAGCAACTTCTGGGCAGCCTTCCGGCTCCCCGCCATGCCAGTCTGCAACGATTTTGCGACGCCTCGGGAGCCGTGCTCGACGAGGGCCTGGTATTGTACTTTCCCGCGCCACATTCCTTTAGCGGTGAACATGTACTCGAGCTGCATGCGCATGGCGGTCCGGTGGTGCTGGATTTGCTGCTGCAACGGGTACTGGAACTGGGTGCACGGCCGGCGCGCCCCGGTGAATTTTCCGAACGCGCCTTTCTCAATGACAAGCTCGACCTCGCCCAGGCTGAAGCCATTGCTGACCTGATCGACAGCAGCACCGAGCAGGCTGCACGTGCTGCCAGTCGTTCCCTGCAGGGCGAGTTTTCGCGCCAGGTAGATACCCTGGTCGACCGCCTGATCGAATTGCGTACCTGGGTGGAGGCTGCTATCGATTTCCCCGAAGAGGAAATTGATTTCCTCGCCGACGGCGAGGTACAGGACCGGCTGGACGCAGTGCGGCAGCGCTTTGACGCAGTGCGGGCTCAGGCGCGCCAGGGCCGGCTGCTACGCGAAGGTATGAGCCTGGTGCTGGCCGGTCGGCCGAATGCCGGCAAATCCAGTCTGCTGAATGCACTTGCCGGTCGGGATACGGCTATCGTCACCCCCATCGCAGGTACCACGCGCGATGTATTGCGCGAACACATACAGATCGACGGTATGCCGCTGCACATCATCGATACCGCCGGACTGCGCGCCAGCACCGATCTTATCGAACAGGAAGGCATACGCCGTGCCTGGTCCCAGATCGAACAGGCGGATCGAGTGCTGCTGGTGATCGACGATCTTGATGGTCTTACGGACGAAGATCACCAGATACTGGATCGCCTGCCCCACCGCTTGCCACATACCCTGGTTTTCAACAAGGCTGATCTGACCGGTCGACCCGCAGGTATCGAAACCGGGCATGAGGATCCGGTCGTGGCGCTGAGTGCGAAGTCGGGCCAGGGCGTGGACGCCCTGCGCGGCCACCTGAAGCAAGCCATGGGATATAGTGACGCTGCCGCCGGTGGTTTCAGTGCCCGGCGGCGACACCTGGAAGCACTGAAGCACGCTGGCCGGAATCTGGAGAATGCCAGCCAGTGCCTGCAGATCCGTGCCGGAGAGCTGCTGGCCGAAGAGCTGCGCTTTGCCCAGCAACATTTGTCGGAGATTACCGGTGCATTCACCAGCGATGACCTGTTGGGAGAGATTTTTTCAGGTTTTTGTATAGGAAAGTAAATTAATTGTAGTATCTAAATATAGTCATCTCTATATTAATATGAAAATTTTCTATATATATCAATTTACTGTAGATCTACCACCAGGTAAAACCGCAGGTTGGGCTAAATGCAGCGTTCAGCCCAGCCTGCAGGTCCGCCGCTCGATGGTTGTGCGGGCTGGATTGCCGGCAATGGTTCGATGCGGATAATTAACAGCGTACTGGGTGATGCCACCGGCGGGCGCTGGCAGGTCGTGTGCGATTACAGTCGCGTGCTGACTCAGGCCGGCCACCAGGTGCTGCTGTTGCTGGATCATCGTTACCTTCCCGATACCACTTCGCTGCCATCGGCCGTGGAGCTGCAGGTCATCCGTAACCGTGGCCACTACGATTACCTTGCGGCCTGGCGGCTGGCGGGACTTCTGCGAAGTTTCGCTCCGGACGTGGCCATTGCTCATTGCAGTCGTTCGGTGGCCCTGCTGAAGCGAGCGCTGCGTGGCAGTGCACCCCTGATTGCCGTCAGCCATAGCAACAAGGTGCGTCGCCTGCTGGATGCCGATGCCTGCATTGCACTGACCGGGCATATACGCCGAAACATGGAAAAGGACCTGGCGCCGGGTACTGAAAAACCGCTGTTCGTAATACCCAACATGATCGAGTCCGGCGAGCGGACTGCCCTGCCCGACTGGAGCCCCGCCGATCCGCCACGTATCGGAGCCATGGGCCGCTTCGATCGGGTCAAGGGCTTCGACCTCTACATAGAGGCGCTGGGCATACTGCGGCAGCGAGGCATCGCGTTCCAGGCCGTACTCGCCGGCTCCGGCGCGCAGGAAGCCGAACTGAAGCAACGAGCGGCACAATTGAATTTGTCGGAGCAATTGAGTTTTGCGGGCTGGATCCAGGATCGCGCTACCTTTCTGGCCGGCATAGACCTGCTGTGTGTTCCGGCTCGATCCGATGCCTTTGGCCTGACACCGCTGGAAGCTGCGGTCGCCGGTGTGCCGCAGGTGTTGTCAACGGCCAGCGGACATGTCGAAATGTACCACGAGGGGCAGGTTTTGTTTGCCACAAACGGTAATCCGGTTGCTTTCGCCGACGGAATGAGGCACCTGATCGAGTTACCGCAGCAGGCTCGGCAGCTGCGGGAGGCTGCTTTCCGGCGCGTTCAGGAATGCTACAGTGTTCCTCAGGTCACCGGAGAGATTCTTCAAGCAATTGATATTACGATAGAAAACTTCTAATATTAATGTATTATGTATAATTGTTATATTACCTATAGTTATATACTTCAATAATTATAGAGTATTTCTGATTTATACAGCGGACAAGCGGGTCTCTGCGTCCTTTCATATGAGGTATAATTCCGCAGCTTTTCAGTTGGTTAATTGTAATGGACTTTGAAACCAGGTTTGCAGTCATTGTGGTGGGTGGTGGTCACGCCGGAGCCGAGGCTGCGCTGGCGGCGGCCCGCAGTGGAGCCCCTGCCCTGTTGCTGACCCACAACCTGGAAACGCTGGGACAAATGAGTTGCAACCCGGCCATCGGCGGCATCGGTAAGGGTCACCTGGTGCGCGAGATCGATGCACTGGGTGGCGAGATGGGGCGAGCCGCCGACCGTGCCGGTATCCAGTTCCGGCGCCTGAATGCCAGCAAGGGTCCGGCGGTGCGCGCTACCCGCGCGCAGGCCGATCGGCAACTGTACCGCCAGGCTATTCGTTCGACACTGGAAAACCAGCCAGGCCTGCTGCTGTTCCAGCAAGCAGTCGATGACCTGATC
>JAUXGZ010000048.1 GCA_030621785.1 Gammaproteobacteria bacterium
CTATCCTGCTGCACCCCCAGTGCACCCCCAACAAAAAACCGCCATCCGGCGGTTCCTGTAAGTCATTGATTATATGGTGGGCGATACTGGGATCGAACCAGTGACCCCTGCCGTGTGAAGGCAGTGCTCTCCCGCTGAGCTAATCGCCCTGATTAGTGTGGGACGAGGCGATTCTAGTGCCTTCCGGCAGTCAGGGCAAACAAAAAACGCCCCGGAAGAAATGGGGCGTTCAAAGGTGCTTATTCTTCATTGTGGCGATGTATTACGTAGTACGCTACAGCAGAAACTGCCACAGTAACGATAACAGCACTGATTGTGAAAGTGTCGATAATCATAGTTGTCTCCTTGGCAGTATAAGACGGTGCTAATATTAGGAGTGTCTAATAAAAAGATCAAGGGAACTTTACAGAATTATGGTCAACACATTGATTAAAATAGGAATTTAAAATATTATTTCTTGCGCGTATCGTTGAAAAACAGCTAGAAATGCACAATACCATAATGAAATTATGGTAAAAAGTGCCAGAAGGGGAACTAGACCAGGTTCAAACGATGCATACGGCGCCACAGTGTGCTGCGGTCAATCCCGAGCAGCCTGGCTGCTTCGGCCCGGTTGCCGTTGCTTTTTTCCAGGGCTTCAAGAATTTCGTGGCTATGCTCATCAACGTTGTGTTTACCCACCGCCGGGCTGGTGCCAGCCCCATCTTCGTTGTGATGACGGATATCATATGGAAGCGAGCTGGCTTCCACCTTGCCGTTTTTAGCCAGGATCATGCCATGTTCCACGGCATTGGACAGCTCTCGCACGTTGCCGGGCCACGGGTAGTCCATCATGAGTCGTATGGCCTCGTTTTCACATTCGAGGTTATCCGGGTAGCCCTGGTTGACCAGCTGATTACAGATAAAGTTGATCAACAGGGGGATGTCGCCGGGACGGTCACGTAGCGAGGGGATGTCCAGCGGAATAACTGCGAGCCGGTAGTACAGATCAGCACGGAAGGCGCCGGTATCGACCAGTTCCTTCAGGTTCCGGTTGGATGCGGCGATGATGCGGACATTCACGTTGACGGTTTTGTCTGCCCCGACCATGTGGAAGCATTGCTCATCGAGTGCTTTGAGCAGCTTTGGCTGTAGATGCAGGGGTAGTTCACTGATTTCATCAAGAAACAGGGTGCCGCCGTCTGCGGTTTGCATGCGGCCCCGTCGATCTGAGGTGGCACCGGTGAACGCACCTTTGACGTGGCCGAACAGTTCCGATTCCAGCAGTGCTTCCGGAATGGCTGCGCAGTTGACTTCCACCAATGTTTTGTCGCGACGTTTGCTTTTTTCGTGAATCATGCGTGCCAGCATGCTCTTGCCGGTACCCGATTCTCCCTGCAGAAGAACCGACGCCTTGGTTGGCGCGATGTGCGTCATCATTGCAGTGATTTCCAGCATACGTGGATCCTGCGTAATGATGTCGGGACTGTCGGATTTGGCGGGCGTTTCCTGTAGCTGGCGTTTTTCCGTGACGTCCGCCATGATCATGAGGCGTATCGGGTCGTCCTCGCCCGGGATCGGAATGGTTGTTGTGCTTACTTCCAGGAAACGTGATTCACCATTGCGCTTGATGCACTGTTCGAAGTGGTGATAGTTCTGGCCCGCAACCATTTCATGTTTTTGATCGGTTAACATCGGTGGCGATTGCAGGCTGATGCCGGCGGTGTCTTCCAGCCGGGTAACCGAGTCGAAGTCAGGGATGCCCAGCAATTCTTCTGCTGCCTGATTATGAAAGAGTATCTTACCCTTGTAATCGGTCAGGATGACACCTTCGTGGATGTGCGTGATAACCGCATCCATCAAGGGGGTGAACTGTTCCAGCGCGTTCATCTAACCCGCTCCTCTCCTGGGTTCGCAAACAATCCCCGGGCTAACTCCAGCTGGCAAGGCTTTTGTCCCAGGCCATTCTTGTCCTCGCAAGCATACCTTTTATATAGGTGCTGCGCTACGGTGTTGCACTGGAAAAATTGCTGCAACACCGTTGCATCACGGGCCAATGTGTTGCAGTCGCGTTGCACAAGCCTATCCTCACATAAAAATGCTCTATAATCAATTAGTTATTATGCTCTTTGCTCGTTGATCTGTATTGAAACCGTTGCATGCACACCTTTGGCATGCTCAATAATATCTATGTAAAACAATAATATATAGTTTGGCACGTCGATTGCATTGTAACTAGCAGATTGCGCTCGCCGCTGAATTTTGTAGCACAGATCCTGGGCGGAGCACTTAATGAACGATGTCGAGGAGGCTATCCGTGGCAATTTCAGGCCGACAAGTTATTACGCAGGAACGCAGTGTGTTCCGGGTTAAAAATAGAATTCTCTGCTTTCTTTCTGCAGCAGCTACCGTCCTCACGTTCGGTAGTTTCAGTCTGGCGGTCAACGCCCAGGATGTTGCTCACCAGCCACCGGCTGCGCAGATTGTCACCGTTCAGGCCAGCAGCAGCGCAAGCTCGGTTACACTGGGCGGATCGGTGGTTGCCTACAAACAGGTTACGCTGACTGCACAATTTCCTGGCCGGGTTGATCTGATTTCAGGCATGGAAGGAGAGCATTTCAAGAAGGGCGACATTCTGGTAGCCATGGATGACGATGCCTTGCTTGCCAAGCGACGTGCAGCGGTAGCGCAGTTCAATAACGCCCAGGCCGCCATTGCAAACGCCCAGATCCAGTACCAGCGGGAACTCTGGTCTCCACAGGATCGCAGTATTTCACGTTCCGGCGGCATGGGCATGCCGAACATGTTCGACCAGATGTTTACCCAGCAGGCGACCGAGTTTATGCCGGGTAACTACGGTGGTGATCGTGACGTGGATCGAGGTGCCAACCTGTACAGCAGTGGCACCAAGGTGACGCAAGCACAGAATCAGCAGCTGGCGGCACGCTCCCAGATTGAAGAAATTGACGCCAAGTTGCGTGACGCACGCTCATTTGCGCCGTTTGATGGTGTGATTACGAAAAAGTTTGTTGAAGTGGGTGATACCGTGCAGCCTGGGCAGCCACTGATTGAATTTGCCGACATGACCTATCTGCAGGTAGAGGTCGATGTACCGGTGCGCCTCATGTCGGGTCTGAAGAAGGGCATGCTGGCGCCCGTTAAGCTGGACGTGGGTGATACGTTGTATGTAGAGGCCCGGGTGGCCCAGATCTTCCCGTCTGCGGATGCTGTGCGTCATACGGTTAAGGTTAAATTCGATTTGCCGGTTGATACCCCTGGTGGCCCTGGCATGTACGCCGAAGTGCGGGTTCCCGATACGGCCTCCAAAGGTGATGTAATTCCGGTAATTCCCGATACGGCCGTCCTGTGGCGTGGCAGTCTGCCGGCTGTCTACGTTGCGACGGATGACAATCGCACGGAGTTGCGTCTTATCCGCCTGGGTGATTATCTGGGCAACAATCAGGTTGCCGTGCTGTCCGGGCTGAAGATCGGTGAACGTATCTACGCGGTCCCGCCTGCTGCTTCAGCGCCTGGCTGGAGTATGGAAACCCACGAAGACGATTGAACAGCGCCAATAATCATACTTACGACGGATTGGTCAGATTACTATGACGGACAAAAAAGAGAAGGCTTCCCTGCCGCTGGAAAGCGCTGAAGTTATCGAGCAACGCGACCGGGAGGAGGTCGAGTCCAAATCGCTGGGTATCGCCGGTCGTATAACCTGCAGTTTCATCGACTCGCCGATTACGCCGCTGCTGATGGCGGCTGCCCTGGCCCTGGGCTTGCTGGGTCTGATGTTTACCCCGCGTCAGGAAGATCCGCAGATATCGGTTCCGATGATCGATATTTTTGTCCAGTACCCGGGTGCTTCCGCCAGTCAGGTTGCCAGCCTGGTTACCGAGCCACTGGAACGCATCATGTATCAGATTCCCGGAGTGCGCCACGTGTACTCGTATTCCGAGCATGGCCAGGCCGCGGTGACGGTGCGCTTCTATGTCGGTGAAGATCTGGGTCAATCCATCGTCAAGGTTCATGACAAGTTGCAGACAAATCTGGACAAGATCCCGCCCGGGGTTTCCATGCCGTTGGTCAAACCAAAAGGGACCGATGATGTTCCCGTTGTAACAGTAACCTTGTCCTCTGACAGCGTGGATGACGCCGCACTCAGGACGCTGGGTGTAGATGTGTTGCAGCGTTTGCGCGAGGTGCCGGATACCGGCCAGGGTTTTGTCGTCGGTGGCCGTGCCGAACAGGTGCAGGTTGAAATTCTTCCGGCACGGTTGGCCGGTTACGGCATAACCCTGGACCAGATCGCACAGACTATCCAGTCAGCCAATCAGAAACTGCCGGCCGGTTCGGTGGAAGCTGCCAACAGCAGTTTCAGTGTCTACACAGGTTCCTTTCTGCGTAGCGCCGATGATATCGCGCGACTGATCGTTGCCACGCACCAGGGTGCGCCGGTCTACATACGGGATATTGCCAAGGTCCGGCACGGGCCCGAAGAGCCAAAGAAGATGGTGGCTTATTATACCGGTCAATCCGCCCTTGAAGGGGAAAAGCCAGCTCATGGAGAGGCTGCGGTGACCATTGCGCTGGCCAAAAAAGAGGGAACTAACGGTGTTACCGTTGCCATCGATATCCTCGACAAGCTGGAATTGCTGAAAGGCCATCTGATTCCGGACAACGTGCGCGTATCCATTACCCGGGATTATGGCAAGACCGCCAACACCAAAGTCAACGAACTGCTGGGAGCATTGTTTGATGCTACTCTTGCGGTTGCGGTCCTGTGCGTTATCGGTCTTGGCCTGCGTGCAGCGTTCGTTGTCATTACCGTGATTCCGATTGTTATCCTGCTGACCATATGGGCGGCATGGGTACTTGGCTACACGATTGATCGTGTCAGCCTGTTCGCATTGATCTTCTCGATTGGTATTCTGGTCGATGATGCGACCGTGGTTGTAGAGAATATTTTCCGGCGCTGGATGGTTGCCGGGCGCACCACCGTGGGCATTGCCATCGATGCAGTTCGCGAAGTGGGTAACCCGACGATTCTGGCCACCCTGACTATTATTGCGGCACTGTTGCCGATGGGCGTTGTCAGTGGCCTGATGGGGCCGTATATGCGGCCGATTCCGGTTTTGGGCGCGTCGGCGATGTTCTTCTCATTGCTGGCGGCATTTATCTTTACCCCCTGGTTTGCCGTGCGCGTGCGTCCTGCCGGCGTATCGGCCTTCAAGAAGGCCGCGGCCCGCGAAGAACGTTCAGCAGTGTTGATCGGCAAGGTTTACGAGCCGATTATTCGTCCGCTGATCAAGCACCGCACGCTTGGTATTATATTTTTGATCGGGATCATCGCATTGACTGCGCTTGTTTGTTCGCTGTTCTATTTCAAGCTGGTCGCGGTGAAAATGCTGCCGTTCGATAACAAGCCCGAATTCAATGTGGTTGTGAATATGCCGGAAGGTACCGCCCTGCCGGTTACCGCGAACGTTGTCCAGGTTCTGACTGAGGCGATGCGCGAGGATATGGCTGAAATAACGGCCATACAGACCTACACCGGTACCGCATCGCCGTTCAATTTCAATGGCCTCGTGCGTCATTACTACCTGCGTCAGAAACCCTGGATGGCTGATATTCAGGTTATGCTGCTGGACAAGGATGAACGTGAAAAAAGCAGTCATCAGCTATCGGTTGAGGCACGGGAGCTGCTGACGCCGATCGCGCACAGCATGGGCGCGCGTATCCAGGTGGTTGAAATGCCGCCCGGTCCACCGGTGATGCAAACCGTGGTTGCCGAAATCTATGGCCCGGATTCTGCTACCCGCCGGCAATTTACACGGGACATGGAATCCATGTTCCTGGAAGTTCCGGACCTCGTTGATGTTGATACCTACATGGCAGACCCCTATACCTACTGGCAGTTCCAGGTGGACAGCGAGAAGGCTTTGCGCAATGGTGTGACCATTGAATCCATTAACCGTAATCTGGTGATGGCGATGGGAGGGCACAAGCTTGGCGATGTGAAACGGGGTTCGCCACTCGAACCGACCTATATTATTATCCAGGCTCCGCTGCCCGTACGTTCCCAGGTGGCCCGACTTTCCAATCTGCCAATCCCGACCTCGGCCGGGAGTACGGTTCCACTGGCGGAACTGGGAACTTTCGTACAACGTCCGGAAGAGCCCTATATCTATCATCAGGATCTGCGCCCCGTAGAGTATGTAACGGGTGAGATGTCCGGCTTCCTGGGAGCTCCCATCTACGGCATGTTCAGCGTGGAGGATCTGCTGGAGAACTATACGGCGCCCGATGGTGTGCCGGTGACGGGTATGCCGTGGGGTTTGCTCGGTCCTCCTGATAACGACCTTCAGTCCGGCTTTGAGTGGGGTGGTGAGTGGACGGTTACCTATGAGACTTTCCGCGACATGGGGCTTGCCTTTATGGCGGCGCTGTTACTGATCTACGGGTTGATTGTAATGGAGTTCCGTGATTATGCCCTGGCGGGTCTGATCATGGCGCCGATTCCGCTGACACTGATTGGCATTATTCCCGGTCACTGGATTATGGGCAACGAATTTACCGCCACCTCGATGATCGGTTTCATCGCCCTGGCAGGCATCATCGTGCGTAACTCGATTCTGCTGGTAGAGTTTGTGAAAAACGAGGTCATTGCAGGAAAGAACATCCGTGAAGCTGCGGTGTCGGCAGGACGTACGCGTCTGCGCCCCATCATGATCACTTCGCTTACCCTGATGGCTGGTGCTGTCGCCATACTCCCTGACCCGATATTCAATGGTATGGCGATTACCCTGTTGTTCGGTGCAGGTGTGGCAACGATGTTTACCCTTATTGTGATTCCGATGGGCTGTATCAGTGCGGAGAAACGTTTCATCGTACACAGTTGTGATGCGCTCGCGGAAAGGCTGGAAGAAGAAGACGAAAATGCCGGAGAGAAAGAATCCTGAACATGATGAATGTAATGAGCACCGGTTTTTATAGTAGACATGCGGGCGCCGGGACGGGTTTCCGCAACGAAGTAACGCAAGCCGAAACGCGGAGGATAATATTGTGAAGAGATACCCGGTTAAGACAAAAACAGGAGTAGCCCGGCTGCCGATGCTGCTGGTAAGCACAGTCGTCAGTTCCATGCTGATATTGCCATTAGCGCAGGCCGAAGGCCCCGGTGCTACTCAGCCTGCCGCGCCCGCAGGCGCGATTCCGCCGCCTCCAGGGCCTTATGCCCCGGCGGTTCCCGCCGCGCCACCGCCACCGCCGCAATTTCGCCCCAGTGATGAGCCGCAGGGATCTGATGCGGGTTCACTGCCACCAATGGATGCATCGGAGCACTTCGGTAACGAGCCCCGTTATATGGATCGCACCGAGTTCCTGAAACAGCGAGACACAGCGCGCCGTGAGATCGACGAGCGTTTCAAGCAGCAACAGGCTGAAATGGACAAGCGTGTCGAGGACATGCAGAAGCGTATGGATGCCATGAAGGCGCAGGCGGAACAGGAACGCAAGGATATGGAAGCAAGTGCGCCCCCAATGCCGGCTCCGTCATTCCAGGCGCCACCTCCGCCGCCCGCTGCGCAGGATGTGCAAAAGGACTGGGAACAGAAAAAGGCGGAACAGGACAAGCGCTGGGAGCAGCATAAGGCCGAACAGGACAAACACTGGGCAGAACAGAAAGCGGAGCAGGAAAAGCGCTGGAAGAAAATGCGTGCCGAGCGCGAAAAACACGTCCAGTCCCGTTTTCGCCCGGAGTCTGCGACGCCGGAAGATGGTTCGGAGGCTTCGGCAAAGGCGAATGCGGGCGCTACACCTGCACCTGCCGCAGCTCAACCCGCTCCGGTTCAGCCGCCACCGGGCTATGGTTACCGACCGGGCTACCCGGCCGCGCCAGCTAACAACTACGGCTATGGCTATCGAGGTTATCCAGCTCCACCGGTAGCCCCGCGTCACTATGGTTATGGTGGCGCGCCTTACGGACACCCGGCTCCTTACTACGGCGGTGCGGTCCCTGCGGCGCCGGCTGCCGGTAGTCAAGGCAACCAGGAATAAAGGCAGTGTATGTCGGTCAATGGAAAGCAGACGAACAGCAGTGGGGCCGGGTTCTGGAAAATCCACCACGTTGCTATTGGTATTGCGATCCTGTTGATGATCGTATTTGTAGTGCGCAGTTGTGGCGGTGAATCAGGAGATGAAAGGGTTGATACAGGAGATGGAAATGCTATTCCACGCCAGACCGTTGTGGTGGAGATACCTGCTGCGCAGTGGCAAGGACAGCGTCCGCCTGTCGCGCAGCAGGCCTATCCGACAGCACCTGCCTATCCTGCACAGCAGCCTGTCTACGGATATCCCGCGCAGCCACCTGTGCAGCAGCAACCGGCATATCAGGTCGATCCAGGAAATCCGTGGGCCGTACAACGCCAGCGACCGCTGTATGGAGGCAGTTTTCAGCCTGCGCCGCAGCAGACACCTGGATGGGGGCAACGGCAACAGCAACAGCAACGTCCGACCTATCCACAGAACCAGGCCGGCAGTCAGTTTCGTCCGCTGGACGAGGGCCGGTCGGTCACGCGGGAACAGCGTACCCCGGTACCAGCTCCGTCGGTGCCGAGAGCAGTTGCCCCATATGATCGCCTGTCCGGCAGCAGTTACGGAGAGAATGGTGGCGTGCAGGGTGCCAGGCCGTATGCGGGAACTTATCCGGGATATTACGGCGGAACGCCTTACGGAGGCGCTCCCGGGGCATACCCGCCAGTCGCGCCCGGAATGGTATATCCGCGTCTGCCCTACACAGGAGTGTGGTGAGTACCGGTTCGACTAGATTTTAAAGAAGCAGTGTTCCACTTTGCATTTGTATTTGATGGAACGTGCTGGCGAAGAACGTTGTCCCCCTCGTTTTTCGTGGCATTGGTGGTTAACCAGGGGGGCAACTGGTGACACGGGTGTTCCGTGTCAATTTTAAATTTCAGATCGGAGGGTACCGAGATGATCAAGTTTAAGAAAACTGTTCTTGCAGCAATGTTGGCTGGTGCTACGGCGCTTACTATGACTTCCGCCCAGGCGTGGTGGGGTCCTTTTGATAACAATCGTGGCTACGGTGGTGATCGCTGGAACAATAGTGGCTGGGGCGACGGCATGGGCGACATGTTCGGCGATGGCGACTTCGACATGAACTTCAGTGGTCGAAGCAGTGGTCGTGGTTATGGTCGCGGTTATGGTCGTGGTCAAGGTGACTACTACGGAAACCGTGGCTACGGCGGCTACGGGGGGCCTTATGGTGGTTATCCTGGCTATGGCGGTGGTCCTGGCTATGGCGGCTATGGCGGCGGTCCTGGCTATGGCGGCTATGGCGGTGGTCCTGGCTATGGCTACGGCGCACCTTACGGCGCTCCGCAGGCACCGGCTGCCCCTGCAGCACCAGCCAAGTAAGTGAGGCACCCGGGAGCGGATCCGTGTTTTGCGGGTCCGTAAACCCGGGATTATTACCGTTGTTCGGGGAGAGAACGGCTCGTGAAAAGAGCGGTGGTGGTCGTGTTCGCCGCGTGTCTGTCAGTAGTTGCAGGCAACGTGGAATCTGGCCGCTCCAATGTACAGTTCTCGGCGGAGACTGTGCAGTCGTCACCGAATAACAAACTCCGTCACGCACAGGTTTTCGTCGGAGATAACCAGGTGCGTCTGGAATACCAGAAGGATAACCAGGTGGCGGTCAACATATACGACATGAAAAACGGGCGCGCAATTTTCCTGTTGCCGGAAAAGAAGGCATATATGGTGCGCCAGGTGTCACAGGATCAGCTTGGCAATCCCATGCTCCCGCCTGGAGATATGGACCCCTGTGCTTATGTTACCAATGCCGATTGCCGGCAACTCGCCAGTGAGACCCTGTACGGCCGCCCGGTCGTGCAATGGGAGATGACATTGCCCGGTGTGGATAATACAACGGTTCAGAGCCAGCTCTGGATTGATACAGAACGTCGGATGCCGCTGAAGCAAATCTGGTCCGATGGTGCAACATTTGAGCTGCGCCTGGTCGGAACAGAGGTGCTGCATGGTCGTAGTACAGAACGATGGGTGTCCACCAGGACCGGGCCTGACGAGAAATCCATGAAATCATTACAGTGGTACGACCCGGAACTGCAGCTTGTCGTACGAGAGGAATTACCTGGAGGGTTCTTTCGTGAACTGCGGAATGTACGAGTTGGTGTCCAGGACGACAGTTTGTTTACCGTACCCGCGGGATACCAGCCGGTCACGCCCGAACGTGGTGAGGAAGAGCCGGCGTCGCAAGGCCAGGGGCAATCTGCCAACCAGTATCCGGGGAATGCAAGGTAGCCCAATATGAAAGTTGTCCAGAAAATTCTTAGTCACGGATTGCTGATAACATTCTTTGTCGCAATATTCTTTCTGTATCTGTATCGTGGCGCACTGTTTCCGCAGTGGTTCGGCGCCAGTGCCGAACACAACGCCGGGTCTGCGGAATCCGTTGTGAAAGAATCCCGACCTGCACCGGTTGTTGATTCATCGGGCGCAGAACAGCACCGCCTGGATCGTCGCGTTGTCGATGACTACCGTCGTCCTGGCAATACGGCGGTTTCACCTCCGGCTTCAGCTCCTGCTCCGGCTCAGAGTGCATCAGGCCTGCCTCCACTGGTAGTGGATGATGAATCAGCATCAGCAGCCCATGGTCTGCCGCCGCTGGTGACCGATGACGAGCAGGTATCTGTCGCCAACGGTCTGCCACCGCTTGTGGAAGATGGCGGGGCAGCACCTGAGCCCGAGGCCATGCCTGCCGAGAGTGCGCCGGTCACGGAAGTTCCGATGCAGACCAGTCCGATGCAGCCATCGACCGCTGACGGCCATGCCCCGTTGATTGACAGGCAAGCAGTTCAGCCCGTTCCAGTGGAAGCACCGGAAACGGTTGTGCAGCCCATCGAGCAGATGCCGACAGAAAACTCTGAACCGCATGAGCCGGTTATGGCTGAAGATAAAGATGTCCCCGACCTGGTGACCGGGGAGGGGGAGTCCGCCCCGCAGCCGGTTCCTGCGGATAATGTGGCTCCCCTGGCCTCCGACTACCCGGGCCAGCTTGCGGCGGCTCGTGAATTGTTCTGGAAACGGGATGCAACTGCTGCGGTCTATGCCTATACGCAACTGGTACGATCCTATCCGGATCGCCCGGGTGCCTGGGGTGAGCTTGGCAACCTGTATATGACACTTGGCAGCAAGGAAAAGGCAGCCGACGCTTATTATCAGGCTATTGGTTTACTGATACAGCAGGGTCAGACGGAAGAGGCGCACAACATGCTGGGTGTGATGCAGACTCTGGACCCGGAAAAGACAGATGAGCTTAAACAATGGCTGGAGCAGGCGGCACGATGATGCCGGTTTCAGATGGCAGTTTTGGTGGAGCAAGGCTAAATGACAGACAAGCGAAAACCGGAGGCAGGCTCGACAGGCGATAACGGCAGAAAGGCTGGAAGCACGGATAGTAGCGCGCCGGAAATTTCTGATGGTGCGGAAGAGGTAGCCAAAGAAGCCGAACGCCTTATGTTCATGGACATGGCTCAGTACATGAGCCAGTTTGCCCGCAGCTTCGAGGCGAGTGCCAGACGCTGGGAGCTGGTGGTATATCCGTCCATGTTGGCCTTCATCATTCTGGCCGCGTACGGTTTTTACCTGATCTACAAGCTGACCGATGATCTTGGTCATATCGTCGGTCAGATGGAGGCGATATCGGTGAGTATGGTGAATATAAACCAGAACTTTTCCTCCACTACGAACAATATGAACACCGTGTCAAGAAATATGGTGAAGATGAGCGGTTACATGGAGCAGATGAGCCACGATATCAAGGAGCAGAATCACGCCATGGGTGCGATCGTGGTGAGCATGAGAGACATGAATGACTCGATCGATTCCATGGCCTATACCATGTACCAGATGAGTCAGGATACGCAGGTAATGGGCCGGAATATTGAAAATGTATCCGGTCCGATGCGTTTTATGAATAAATTCGTGCCCTGGTGACAGGGCGCTGAACCGAGAAGCAATCATGCCGCGAGCTGACAAAACAATTCGAAAACGACTGAAGAGTCTGGAGCTGCACCTGCAGGAAGAGAACCCGGTACTGGTGTCCGCAGTGGAGGGTTTCCGCGACCTGTCCCGGATCGGCTACGCCATGGGTTTGTTGAAGCCTTCGGAATCCTATGCGACGCAAATTTCATGGTGGCCGCTGGTATCCATTCTGGGCACATTCTCTGCCGGAAAATCGACTTTTATCAATCAATATCTTTCCTATCCACTGCAGGACACCGGGAACCAGGCCGTCGACGACAAGTTCACGGTAATTTGCTACAGCGACGAGAAGGATGTGCGCACCTTGCCCGGTCTTGCGCTGGATGCAGATCCACGCTTTCCTTTCTACCGGACCAGCCAGGAACTCGACAAGGTGGAGTCCGGGGAGGGCCGGCGAATCGATGCCTATCTGCAGCTAAAAACCTGTCACAGTGAAAACCTCAAGGGGCTTATTGCTATTGATTCCCCGGGGTTTGACGCCGATGAGCAGCGCTCGGCCACCTTGCGGCTCACCAATCATATTATTGATCTTTCCGATCTGGTGCTGGTGTTTTTCGATGCACGGCATCCCGAGCCAGGTGCCATGAGTGATACGCTGGCGCATCTGGTCGGTGCGACCAAGGACCGGGCTGACAGTAGCAAGTTCCTGTATATCCTGAACCAGATCGATACCACGGCACGGGAGGACAACCCGGAAGAGGTGGTCGGTGCCTGGCAACGCGCGCTCGCCAGGGAAGGGCTGACGGCGGGCCGTTTCTACAGCATTTACGATCGGGAGGCCTCTGTTCCGATCGAGAATGAGGCCTTGCGG
This sequence comes from Gammaproteobacteria bacterium, assembly GCA_030621785.1. GTDB lineage: Bacteria > Pseudomonadota > Gammaproteobacteria > DSM-19610 > DSM-19610 > Thiogranum. The sequence continues at coordinate 12,875 of JAUXGZ010000048.1, forward strand.
CGTCGTTTCGAGTGGAAGCGAGACCAGGATCTGAGTGAGATTCATAACCGTATCGAGCAGGTTACCGTCGAGCGTGCCTACCGGATTGTCGGCTCGCTGGAAAAACGTGCCCAGGAAATCGAGGATCACTACGTGCCCACGATCCTCAACCTGATCGCGCGCTGGCGAAAGATAGTGCTGCGCTGGGATATGGGCTGGCTGCTGTTGGCTGCGGCCCTGGCCGGTGGTGCCACGCTGTTGCCCCCGGCAATCAGGGATACTCTGGCGGGCTGGTTCGCACCGATAGCCGCCAAACCGCTATACATGGTGATTGCGGGCAGCGTGCTGGCCGGGATAGCCCTGTATTTGCATTTCACCTCGCGCCGTTGGGGGAGCAGGAAGGTATTACGCGAGATCAGTGCAGAGAACGAACAGGAAGAAGCCGCACTGCTGACCAATGCATTCCTCCGGAATTCGCAGGCCTGGCGAAGCATTTTTGAACCGGATCCGGTTGGCTGGAACGGGCGCAACCGCCGGGTGCTCGAAGAGATTGTCAGCGGTGCCAACCAGCTTGTGCAGACCCTTAACGACCGCTTTACCGATCCTTCAGGCAAGCGTGTTGCGACCGCACAGAAAGCGGAGAAAGAAGAATCTGCACCGGTAGTAGTGACAGGCGAGGTAATACCCCGTGAGGAATCTGTCTGACGGCTTTTCCGGGCAGTATGCCCGGAGCGTTCCTGCTGGCCGGATTCTGTTACTGTTACTGTTTGTGGTATTGACGTCAACTTCGAAAGCAGCTCCTGTATGGATCGGCAATCCCGGTGCCATCCCGGTGAGAAATTCACTGCCAAATGCCCTGGACCTGATGGAGTCCAGCCTGTACTGGATGCAGGACATATCTGGCGTACAGGATATCCGTGACCCTGCCGGAATCGTGGCACTGATGGAAGATCAGGCCGCGCGCTTTTTCGACTTTGCGTACATGGCCTACCTGATCGCCGGTCCGGATTACGTCCGGCTCAATGTGCTGCAACGTGCCCATTTCCAGAACCGTATCCGTGATCGCCTGTTTTCTGCTATTGCGCATCGAATGGGTATGCTGGATGTACGCATGCCGCTGTTCCGACCGATTCAGCCGCGGCCGACCAGCCTGTATACCCTGGCAGCAGGTGGCGAATTCTATCACCGCGACGGGCCGGTCATCCGGCTGATTTTTTACTTTTACCGGTCGGCCGGGGGCTGGCGCATCTACGATGTGAGCAGTAACGGTGTCAGGGCCATCGACGGCCTGCGGCGGAGCTATTTTGCCAATCTGTTCGAGCGTTGAGCCTGATCCGGCAGCCCGCGAGGGATGCGGGATTGTCGCGTAGGCATCAGCGGCGGTTCGGGCTACAATACCGCCTTCGTTTTCACAGCCCGTGACAAATACCATGACAGTTCGCACCCGCTTTGCCCCCAGCCCGACCGGTTACCTGCATATCGGCGGGGTGCGTACCGCACTGTTTTCCTGGCTGTACGCTCGCAAGCACGGTGGTCAGTTTATCCTGCGCATAGAGGATACCGACCTGGAGCGCTCCACGATTGATTCTGTGAATGCCATCCTGGAAGGCATGACCTGGCTGGGTCTGGAGTACGATGAGGGGCCGATTTACCAGACAAAGCGTTTCGATCGTTATGGAGAAGTTATCCAGCAGTTGATGGACTCCGGTCATGCGTACAAGTGCTACTGCAGCAAGGAACGTCTTGAGACGCTGCGTGCAGGCCAGATGGAGCGCAAGGAGAAACCGCGCTACGACGGTCGCTGTCGCGCCGGTGCCGAGCCACCATCCGCCGATGCACCCTATGTTATCCGTTTTCGTAATCCGCTCGATGGCGAGGTGGTCGTCAACGACCTGATTCGCGGTCACGTTGTTTTCCGCAACAGCGAGCTGGATGATCTGGTTATTGCCCGTTCCAGCGGGGCGCCCACCTACAACCTGACGGTCGTGGTGGACGACAGCGACATGGAGATTACCCACGTTATACGTGGTGATGATCATGTCAACAATACGCCGCGACAGGTTAATATCCTGAAAGCACTTGGCATAAAGCCACCGGTCTACGCGCATGTCCCCATGATTCTCGGACCGGATGGCAAACGGCTTTCCAAACGCCACGGTGCTGTCAGCGTAATGCAATACCGCGAGGACGGGTTTTTGCCGGAAGCGGTACTGAATTACCTGGTTCGACTGGGCTGGTCTCACGGTGACCAGGAAGTCTTTTCGGTCGATGAAATGATTGAGTTGTTCGATATTGCGGATGTAAACCGGGCAGCATCGGTGTTTAATCACGAAAAACTGCTCTGGCTTAATCAGCAATACATTATGAAAACCGATGTCCTGCGGATTGCACGCCATCTTAGCTATCACCTCGGTCGGCGCGGTATCGATCCGGCTCCCGAACCGGATCTTCACCAGGTGGTCGAAGCGCAGCACGAGCGGGCGCAGACACTGGAGGAGATGGCCGACATCAGTGAGTTTTTCTATCGCGATTTTGATGCATACGATGCCACCGCGGCGAAGAAGCATTTGCGGCCGGTTGCCCGGGAGCCGCTGGAGAGAATAAAGGAGAAGCTGGCCGTGCTGGATACCTGGAGCAAGGAAGATATCTATCAGGCCGTTCAGGACGTGGCCGCGGAACTGGACATCAAAATGGGCAAGGTTGCACAACCGCTACGCGTCGCGGTTGTCGGCCGTGCGGCTTCTCCGAGTATTGATGAGACGCTGTACCTGGTCGGGCAGGAAGCCAGCCTGCGTCGCATCGACCGGGCGCTTGAATTTATCAGCCGGCGCGTGCAGGGCCAGTGAATATGAGTACTGATGAACCCCGGATTCCGGGCAACTTTATTCGTACTATTATTGATGAGGATATTGCCGCCGGGAAGAATGGCGGGAGGGTGGCGACACGCTTTCCACCGGAGCCGAACGGCTATCTGCATATAGGACACGCCAAATCGATTTGTCTGAACTTCGGTATCGCCGAGGATTACAAGGGTCTCTGTAACCTGCGCTTCGACGATACCAACCCGCACCGGGAAAACATCGAGTTTGTCGAGGCGATACAGCGCGACGTGTCCTGGCTCGGCTATGATTGGGCTGACCGACTGTTCTATGCTTCTGATTATTTCGACCAGCTATACGGTCACGCTGTCGACCTGATAAAAAAGGGCAGGGCCTATGTGTGCGATCTCGGTCCGGAAGAAATTCGGGAGTACCGCGGAACCCTGACAGAACCGGGTCGGGAGAGCCCGCATCGCAGCCGCTCCGTGGAGGAAAATCTGGATCTGTTTGCGCGCATGAAGGCGGGAGAGTTCGAAGACGGAGCCCGCATTCTGCGCGCCCGGATCGACATGGCCTCGCCAAACATGAACCTGCGTGACCCGACGATCTATCGCATTCGGCACGGTGCCGTACATCATCAAACCGGGGAAGCCTGGAGTATCTATCCGATGTACGACTTTACCCATTGTCTGTCGGATTCCCTCGAAGGTATTACGCATTCCCTGTGTACTCTGGAGTTCGAGGACCATCGTCCCCTGTATGACTGGTTCCTTGATGTGCTGGAAGTGGAATGCCATCCCCGGCAGATCGAGTTCTCCCGGCTGGAGCTTGAATATACGATAACCAGCAAGCGCAAGCTGACCCGGCTGGTCGATGAGGGGCAGGTCGAGGACTGGGACGATCCGCGTATGCCAACTATTGCCGGTATGCGCCGACGCGGCTATACATCCGCCGCGCTGCGCGATTTCTGTACTCGTATTGGTGTCACCAAATCGGATAATAATGTCGAGATGGGCGTGCTGGAAAATTGCGTCCGCGAGGATTTGAATCGTTGTGCGCCGCGCAGAATGGCCGTGCTGCATCCGCTAAAGATTGTTCTGGAAAACTATCCACAAGACCAGGTTGAGGAACTGCAGGCCGCTAACCACCCGCAGGATGAATCCATGGGTATGCGTAGCATTCCGTTTTCCCGGGAGCTGTATATTGACCGGGAAGATTTCCGCGAAGAGGCGCCACGCAAGTTCAAGCGACTGGTGTCCGGCGGGGAGGTGCGACTGCGCAATGCTTATGTAATTCGTTGCGATGAGGTCATCAAGGACAGTCATGGTGAAGTTATCGAACTGCGTTGCAGCTACGACGCGGAGACCCTGGCGGCCAACCCGGAAGGGCGCAAGGTCAAGGGTGTAATCCACTGGGTCTCGGCCCGTCATGCCATCCAGGCCGAAGTGCGTCTGTACGACCGCTTGTTCAGTCACCCGAATCCTGGCAGGGATGGTGGTGATTTCCTGGAATACCTGAATCCCGAGTCGCTGCTGACACTGACGCATTGTTACCTTGAGTCGAGTCTTGCAGGAACAGTTGCCGGAGAGTATTTCCAGTTTGAACGAGAAGGCTACTTCTGTGTTGATGCCGGTCATCGGGCTGAAAAGCCGGTATTCAATCGCACCGTAACCCTGCGTGATTCATGGGCGCGAATCGAACAAAAAAACAAGTGATATATCAAATGGTTGGATGTTGATTTCTACAGAAGCCTGTACCCATTGACAGCCCGCTACAGGTATCGTAAAGTTCGCGGCTTACTTTCCGGGGCTATAGCTCAGCTGGGAGAGCACTTGCATGGCATGCAAGGGGTCGGCGGTTCGATCCCGCCTAGCTCCACCAGATTTACGGACTGTTGTGGTCCACACCGGAAGGTCGGAATGGAAAGGCTCGTGTGGGCAGATACACGGCCGTTCCGGCGGATGACGCCTTCGACCAGTGCTGAATCTGTCCCCATCGTCTAGAGGCCTAGGACATCGCCCTTTCACGGCGGCGACAGGGGTTCGACTCCCCTTGGGGACGCCAATAAAATCAGTAAGTTACGTTGGAACGTCCGATTTCACGTGAAAATAAAGTGAAAAATATTTTCTGAAGTCCATGAGGCGCACCCTCCCCAGACAGTCCCTGCATACGCCTCGGTCGGATTGCTGACATGTCCCGGCCTGGTGGCCTCGGTCGCTAAAGTGCGGCCGCAGTGTGGCAAACCAGGCGGCTCGGGCCGTTAAGAAAACGTCGGTGATGATCTTCCCCTCGAATTACCGGGCACCGAGTTAAGGGTTGTGGACTTCCCTCAGTATTGTAGTGCCGAGTAGCCAGGGGCTGTCACCAGCCCCAAGCCCTCTAAGAACTGCCCGTGCCAGTTTCCAAGCAAGCAGC
>JAUXGZ010000071.1 GCA_030621785.1 Gammaproteobacteria bacterium
TGAGCAGTGGCTGTTTCGTGCTGCTTGCCAGTGCAATTTTCCGGCAGAAATCCGCACAGCGATCCTGTTCGTTCAGGTCGGTCATCGGGTTCAGAAACGTTCCAGTTCCGGGAAGGGGAGTTCACCATGATGTACATGCATCTTGCCGAACTCCGCGCAGCGGGCCAGTGTCGGAATGGCCTTGCCCGGGTTCAACAGACCGTCGGCATCGAATGCCTGCTTGATGGCATGGAACTGTTGCAGTTCCTGCGTATCGAACTGTACGCACATCTGGTCGAGTTTTTCCATGCCGACGCCGTGTTCACCGGTGATGGTGCCACCGCAGGCCACGCAAAGTTCCAGGATGCGCCCGCCGAACAGTTCGGCACGTTCCAGTTCACCGGGCTGGTTGGCATCGTACAGAATCAACGGATGCAGGTTACCGTCTCCGGCGTGAAATACGTTGGCGACCGGCAGGCCAAGCTCTTGCGACCAGTTGCGGATGGTGGCCAGTACTTTGCCCAGGTGTTTGCGCGGGATGGTGCCGTCCATACAGTAATAGTCGGGTGAAATACGACCCATGGCCGGAAACGCCGCCTTGCGGCCGGCCCAGTAGCGTTGCCTTTCCTGTTCGTCCTGTGCCAGGCGTACCTCGGTGGCGCCGGTACCTTCCAGCAGCGCGCAGACCCTTTCGATCTGCTCGTCGACTTCCGCTTTGCTGCCGTCCAGTTCGCACAGCAGGATGGCTTCGGCATCGGTCGGGTAACCCGCCTGTACAAAGTCCTCGGCAGCACGTATCGCCAGGCGGTCCATCATTTCCAGCCCGGCGGGCAAAATGCCCCCGGAAATAATTTCCGCGACGGCGTTGCCGGCGGTCTCCGCAGAGTCAAAGGCTGCCAGTATCACCTGCGCGTATTCGGGTACCGGTAGCAGGCGCACGGTGACTTCCGTGATCACGCCCAGCAAGCCTTCGGAACCGGTCATCAGCGCCAGCAGGTCGTAGCCGGCGCTGTCCAGTGCCGGCCCGCCGATGGTCAGCAGTTCACCGTCGATGGTAACGATCTGCAGCGCGGCGATGTTGTGTACGGTAAGGCCATACTTGAGACAATGGACACCACCGGAGTTCTCGGCCACATTGCCGCCGATGGAGCAGGCAATCTGGGAAGAAGGGTCCGGTGCGTAGTACAGGCCGAGATCGGCCACCGCCTGCGATACTGCCAGATTGCGCACCCCGGGCTGAACACGTGCCAGGCGGTTTCGGGCATCGATTTCCAGGATCCGGTTGAACTTTGCCAGGCTCAGCAGAACTCCGTCTTCCAGTGGCAGGGCGCCACCCGACAACCCGGTACCCGCGCCGCGGGCGACCACTGGAACCCCCTGCTGATGACAGTGAGAAAGGATCAGCTGTACCTGTTCGACGGTTTCCGGCAGTAGCACCAGCCAGGGGAGTTTACGGTAGGCGGACAGGCCGTCGCACTCGTAGGGGCGCAGTTCGGCTTCTTTGGTCAGGATGCAATGCGCCGGCAATGCCTTTAATCCGGCGAGAAAACGGTCGCGGTCGATATCGTTGTGAGCCGCGCGCATCAGGTAATGACCGTGGGTGCCTCGCGGCCGGTGTGATGGCGGATGGCGGCCACTTCGCCGGCAATGCGAATCAGATCGGATAGCGCATCCTGGGCATCGGCGGACTGCTTTGCCGGGTCCGGTTCGTAGCGTTCGAGGTAGACTCGCAGTGTAGCCCCCTCGGTTCCCGTGCCGGACAGGCGGAACACCATGCGGGAACCGTCGGTGAAACCGATACGGATACCCTGGCGTTCGCTGACCGAATCATCAATCGGGTCGGTGTAGGCAAAGTCATCGCTGAAGTCGATTTCGTAATCACCGAAACGTTTGCCCTTCAGGTTCCCGCTCTGCTTGCGCAGGATCTCCATCAGCTCGCCGGCGCCGTCGGCATTGACACCTTCGTAGTCGTGACGCGAGTAATAGTTTCTGCCGTAACTGCGCCAGTGACCGGTTACGATGTCGGCCACAGGCTCCTTGTGTATGGCAAGCAGGTTTAGCCAGAACAGTACGGCCCACAGGCCGTCTTTTTCGCGTACATGATCGGACCCTGTGCCAAAGCTTTCCTCGCCACACAGGGTTGCTTTACCGGCATCCAGCAGGTTGCCGAAAAACTTCCAGCCGGTGGGGGTTTCGTACAGTTCGATGCCCAGTCGTTCTGCAACCCGGTCTGCTGCCTGAGAGGTGGGCATGGACCGTGCGATACCCGCCAGCCCCTGTCGGTAACCCGGCACGAGATGTGCGTTAGCGGCGAGTATGGCCAGACTGTCACTGGGTGTTACGAAGCAGCGGCGACCCAGTATCATGTTGCGGTCACCATCGCCGTCCGAAGCGGCGCCGAAACTCGGTCCATCGGCCGCAAACATGATATCCACCAGTTGCTTTGCGTAGACAAGATTCGGGTCCGGGTGTCCGCCACCGAAATCTTCCAGTGGTGTGGCGTTTATAAGGTCGTCGGCGCCTGCGCCCAGCCGGTGTTCCAGTATTTCGCGTGCGTACGGGCCGGTGATTGCGTGCATGGCATCGAAACGCAATGTGAACAGGCCGGAGTTGAGCATGCTGCGGATGCGATCGAAGTCGAACAGGTGCTGCATCAGTTCAGTGTAGTCGCTGACCGGGTCGATGATTTCCACCTGCATTGAACCCAGCATGGTTTCGCCAATGCGGTCCAGGTCGGGGGCATCGAGTTCGACAATACGGTAGCGCTCGATGCGACGGCTGTTCGCGTAGATAGAATCGGTAACGCTTTCCGGTGCCGGGCCTCCGTTGCCGACGTTGTACTTGATGCCGAAGTCGCCGTCCTCTCCCGCAGGGTTGTGACTGGCTGACAGGATGATGCCGCCGAAGGTTTTATGTTTGCGAATGACACAGGAGACGGCGGGTGTGGACAGCAATCCGCCCTGGCCTACAAGCACTTTTCCAAAGCCGTTGGCAGCGGCCATGCGCAGTATGATTCCGGTCGCATGACGATTGTAGAAACGGCCGTCGCCACCGACAACCAGTGTCTTGCCCTGGTGATCGTCCAGGCTGTCGAAGATCGACTGAACGAAATTTTCCAGGTAGTTCGGTTGTTGAAAGACCTGCACCTTTTTTCGCAGTCCCGAAGTGCCGGGGCGTTGATCGGGCCAGGGTCGCGTTGCTGTTTCGACAATGTTCACGTTGGTTTTACCTTGTTCCTGGTGGTTGCTTCACTTCCTGATCAGTTTGTCAAGCTTCCCGGTGCGTCGCCGATAATATGGTTAATCCGAGCGGGGCTATGGATCGAACCTGTACACATTCTACTATGTTAAGATCGGTGTATGCTGTATTCGAACAAACAAATAGTTCATTCAGGGGTACGGGCACGGGACTTGCCGGCACTCATGGAGCTGTACGAGTTGAACTATATTCAACTACGCCAGCTGATAGCTGACCTGGATGCTCTGCAAGACCATAGCGTATCCATGGTTAAGGGTGCGCTACCGCTGTATCTGGGTATTCGCGAGCGCAGCAAGTATACGACGACCCTGCACCTGACTTACCTGTTCGACCAGGAGGGCGACCCGGTTGCGGCGCCGGATGTCGTTATCCGCATGTATCATGATGCGCAGGTAGCCGAGATTATATCTCGCGGTGCCGGTCGCGGCCGGCACGATGCGATCTATGATCGTTTTCACCACCGCTACACGCTGGAAGCCAGGTGGCGTGTCAATCGTTTCCTGCACAAGTGGCTCGGTTACTGTCTGCGCCATGGCCATGCCTTTTCCCCGGCCCGTGAACAACTGTCGGAAGCGCTTCAGGCGCTGGAAAACGAAACTGCAGTCAGCCTCGAATCCTGACTTGTCTGAACATTTCAGTTCAATCTTTCCGATAATACTTGACTAAACTTCTGGGTATATTTATGTTGCCTGCAGAGCTGTCTGGCTGGCGATCGGGAAAAGGGAAAAATGCGACTTTCTACCAAGGGACGTTATGCGGTCACGGCGATGCTGGATCTTGCCATCCACGAAAAGAACGGGCCGGTGACTCTGGCGGATATTTCCCAGTGCCAGAGCATTTCCCTGTCTTACCTGGAACAGCTGTTTTCGAAGCTGCGAAGGAATGACCTGGTGAGCGGCGTTCGCGGGCCCAATGGCGGTTATCGCCTGGCGAAGCCGATGGATGAGATCACCATCGCCAGCATCATTGCGGCGGTCGACGAAAAAGTCGATGCAACCTGTGGCGGGGACAAGCAATGCAACGAAGGCGCTATCTGCCTGACGCACGAGCTCTGGTGTAACCTCTCGAAGAAAATTTACAGCTACCTGGACGACATAACACTCGAAGGTTTTCTCAATCGGCCGGCAGTCCAGGAGGTTATCCGGCGCCAGGAACGAACTCATCCACGATCGCAATCGCAGCTGGTTAGTATGGCCGGGGATACCCGCGACTGATCTAGCCGGTTTTTACCCAGACCAGTGTGCGGTTGTTGGCGGGCATTGCGTAATCTTTGCTGAGTACCATGCCGGCTTTGCCGGCAAGATTATTCAGCGCCTCGAAATCCCGGATACCACTGGCGGGGTCCCGTTGCCGCAGCCACTGGTCGAAACGAGCGTTACTTTCACTGGTGTAGTCAGCGCCGTAATTGAATGGGCCGTACAGGCAAAATACGCCACCTTTCTGCAGTATTCTTCCGATGCCGGAGAAAAGGCATTCCACTTCCTGCCATGACATGATGTGTGCGGTGTTGGCGCTGAAGGCCGCGTTGTAACGGGCCTCCGGCCAGTTGTCCCGGCACACATCGAGTGTGATCGGCGGCAGAATATTTGGCAACGTGGCTTCTTCGAGCCAGCTGTGGATGCCGGCATGCGCTGCTTCGACCTCGCTGGTCTGCCAGACGAGATCGGGAAAAGCCGGGGCAAAATAGACCGCGTGCTGTCCGGTGCCGCTACCGATCTCCAGCAGTTTCGTGCACCCGGCAAGTTGCTGTTGCAGGACGGCGAGTATCGGGGCGCGGTTCTGTTCGCAGGATTCGGCGCAGGGCTTCATACAGTCGACCGCGTCAGGCAACGCGGCTCCGGAATTGTCCTGATTTTTTTATTGCCCGGCATCACCGGGCTGTCCTCCGACAGAAGGTATCTCCAACCATGTACGCCAGGCATGAAAAATCTCCGGATCCAGGGCGGCCGCGGCCGAGCGTGGCTCCAGCCCCGGTGTGAATACCGGTTGACCTTCCAGCGTCACCGCCATCCCGCCGCTTTCCTGCAGCACCAGGCTTCCGGCGGCATAATCCCACAGTTTCTGCTGTCCGTGCAGGTAAACATGACAGCGGCCGGCAGCCAGCCAGCACCAGTCCAGCGCCACTGCGCCGAAACTGCGTTGCGATTTGTATGGCGGCTCGGCCGCGAGCCGACTGGCGAGTTTGCCCGGCAGCCGTTTCAGGTCGATCAACGCAACACCCTCGGCCAGGGGTACGGCCGGGCCGTGCGCTGTGAGGCGTTGACCGTTCAGCCACGCGCCTTTGCCTCTTGCGGCGGTAAAACATTCCTTGCGTGAAGGATCATAGACGATACCCATTTCTACGCGACCACGATAAAGCAGCGCAACCGATACGGCATAATAGGGTACGCCAATGGAAAAGTTGCTGGTGCCATCGACGGGGTCGATACACCAGACACCGGTATCCTGGTGCGCAAGCGCAGACTGCTGCTGGTCGTCGGGCATTTCTTCACCGAGCACCTCAATATCCGGCCATCGTTGTTGCAGTGCCCGGGTGAGGGCAGACTGCATGACGATATCCGCCTCTGTGACCAGGCTGCCGTCCGGTTTGCGGGTTCCTGAATGGCAGGAAAAACGCGACGGCAGCTCACGGTCGGCGATTTCACAAATCATGTTGGCCGGTTCATTTACCGACCCGGGAAGCACTGAATCATTCACTTGACGCGTCCATGTTTGTCAGACGTGTTCTATTGTGGCATAAAGGCACCCCATGAGCATAAAGAACCAGACCTCTCGCAAGCGTAAGAAGAAGATGGCAGACCGGGCCGATCGTCACGAACTGTATGAGAAGTCGGTGCAGTCGACCGAGTTTGAATACGAATTCGTCGATGATAATTTCAGGCGTATCCGGGGCCGGACTGCACACCTGGTTCGCGAGGACTTCTGCGGCACGGCGCAGATGTGTTGTGCCTGGGTGCGCGGACGTGCGGAAAACAAGGCCACCGGTGTAGACCTGGACGCAGAAGTTCTGCAGTGGGGGCGGGAACACCATCTGGCCAGGCTGAAGCCGGCCGAGCGGGCACGCGTACGCCTGCTACAGGAAAATGTATGCACAGTGGAGACCGACCCGGTCGATGTCGTGCTGGCCATGAATTTCAGCTGGCAGATCCTGGAGAAACGTGAACAGTTGCGCGACTACTTCGCCTCGGTTCGCGACAGCCTGGTGGATGATGGCATCCTGTTCCTGGATGCGTTCGGTGGCTATGACGCGTACCGGGAAACCAGGGAGAAGACCAAACACAAGGGTTTTACCTATGTGTGGGAGCAGGCCAGCTATGATCCGGTTACCGGGCATATGGTGTGTTATATCCACTTCCATTTCAAAGATGGCTCCCGACTCAAAAAAGCCTTCCGCTACGAATGGCGTTTGTATACCTTGCCCGAGTTGCAGGAGATCCTGCTCGAAGCCGGTTTCTCCAACGTTACTATCTACTGGCAGGGCTGGGACGAGGATGATGAGCCGGACGGTATTTTTGAGCCGGCGACCAGCGGCGCTGCAGATCCGGGCTGGATCTGTATGATCAGCGCCGAGAAATAATCTGCGGCGTTGCTGTACAATAGCTACCCATGTCAGGGAACAGCATTGGGAAACTCTTTACGGTAACCAGCTTTGGTGAAAGCCATGGGTCGGCAATTGGCTGCGTGGTTGATGGTTGCCCTCCCGGTCTGGAACTGTCGGAAACAGACCTGCAGCAAGACCTGGATCGGCGCAAGCCGGGAAAATCCCGTCACACCACCCAGCGTCGTGAAGCCGACGAGGTGCAGATTCTGTCCGGTACTTTTGAAGGCCGGACTACCGGTACACCCATCGGCCTGGTTATTCACAACACCGATCAACGTTCCAAGGACTATTCAAAAATTCTGGATCGTTTCCGGCCGGGACACGCCGATTACACCTACCAGCAGAAATACGGCTGCCGCGATTATCGGGGTGGCGGCCGGTCTTCAGCGCGCGAAACGGCCATGCGGGTCGCTGCCGGGGCAATTGCGAAGAAGTACCTCAACAGAAAGCTGGGTGTCGTGATACGCGGTTACCTGGCGCAACTTGGTCCGATTCCACTGGAACTGAAAGACTGGTCCACGGTCGAGAGTAATCCGTTTTTCTGCCCGGATCCGGACAGGGTTGCCGAACTGGAAGACTACATGGATGCCCTGCGCAAAGAAGGTGATTCTGTCGGTGCCCGTGTCAACGTGGTGGCCAGCGGACTTCCACCGGGGCTCGGCGAACCGGTGTTCGATCGCCTGGATGCGGATATCGCGCATGCCATGGTCAGCATCAATGCGGTAAAAGGGGTGGAAATCGGTGCCGGCTTCGACAGCGTGGTGCAGAAGGGCACTCAGCACCGGGATGAGATCACTCCGGAGGGCTTTCTCAGCAATCACGCCGGTGGCGTGCTGGGCGGGATATCTTCCGGTCAGGATATTCTGGTCAGCATCGCGATGAAGCCCACGTCCAGCCTGCGCTTGCCTGGTCGCTCGGTCAACCTGGCGGGCGAGCCTGTGGAAGTCGTCACTGAAGGCCGTCATGATCCCTGTGTCGGTATCCGTGCCACACCCATTGCCGAGGCCATGCTGGCGATTGTGCTCATGGACCATTACCTGCGGCACCGGGCACAGAATGCCGATGTCGAGTCTGTAACGCCGGTGATTCCTTCTGGTGTGAATTGACCCGGTGAACCATGGCCGGCGCCAAACGCGTGCCGGTTTTCTGTAACCGACTGGTTGTTATGTCGAGGTGTACAGAGGCCGGGTGGTATGGCATTGCAGGACACGCTGTAAATACTTCCCTGTACGCTCGGCGGCCGCATCCCTGCGGCCGACGGTCCTGCAATGCCATACCACCCGGCCTCTGTACTCGTGGGTATTTTTGATTCGATGTATTACTGGCGCCTCTCCGGCTTCTACTTTTTCTATTTTGCGGCGCTGGGTTCGCTGATTCCCTACTGGTCGCTGTACTTGAAATCGCTGGGTTTTGGGGCGACTCAAATCGGTGAGCTGGTGGCTATCATCATGGCCACCAAGATTATTGCGCCCAATGTGTGGGGCTGGATCGCCGATCATACCGGCAGACACATGCAGATTGTGCGGGTCGCCAGCCTGCTGGCGACACTGACCTTTACCGGTGTATTCCTTGCGCACGGGTACTGGGCGCTGGCGCTGGTGATGGCGCTGTTCAGTTTTTTCTGGAATGCGGCCCTGCCGCAGTTCGAAGTAACCACGCTGAATTACCTGGGGTCGGATACGCATCGCTATAGCGGTATCCGCCTGTGGGGTTCCATCGGTTTTATCGTTGCGGTTACCGGTCTGGGCTTTGTACTGGACCGGGCCGGCACCGGTCTGGTGCCGAAAGTACTGGTGGTTCTGTTTGCAGGTATCTGGATTTCCAGCCTGCTGGTGCCCGAAAATACTGCTGGACACCAGCACAGTGAAAATGAGCCATTGCGCCGGGTACTCAGTCGTCCGGCAGTAATTTCCCTGTTGCTGGTCTGCTTCCTTATCCAGGCCAGCCACGGTCCGTACTACGCCTTCTACAGTCTCTATCTTGCCGATCATGGTTACAGTGAATCGGCCATTGGCCAGTTATGGGCGCTGGGTGTGGTCGCGGAAATCGGCGTGTTCCTGCGTATGCATCGCTGGCTGCCGCACTTCGGTTCGCGTTTCCTGTTGCTGATGGCAACGGCGCTGACTGCCGTGCGCTGGTTGTTGATCGCATTGTTTGTCGATCAAGCATGGGTCCTGATCATCGCCCAGACACTGCACGCGGCCAGTTTCGGTGTCTACCATGCCGTTGCCATCCATCTGGTGCACCAGCTGTTCAGGGGGCGGCACCAGGGACGGGGGCAGGCGCTTTACAGCAGCCTGAGTTTCGGTGCCGGGGGTGCGGTCGGCAGTCTGGCCGCGGGTTATCTGTGGGACGGTGCCGGTGCGCAGTGGATGTACGTTGCGGCTGCCTTGACGGCCGTGCTGGCCGGTGTGGTTGCCTGGCGGGGGATTCGCTGATTGACGATGCGAGGAGTCCGGGAGGGGTGGGTGTCTTTTAAAGACGCCCACCCCTCCCGGACTCCGGATGCTTCAGGGATGGGGCAAGCCAGAACCTACAACGTAGTGCAAGCGCCGAAAATCACGAAGCCGACATTCTCTCCCGAGCCGGTAAGTACCATTTTTCCGTTTGACTGGGTGATGGAGAGGGTCCAGCCGATGCCGTCACGAATTGCTTCGATGCCGTCTTCGGCCCCTTGTAACATCAGCTTTCCATCCACCGTCTCCATACGCTCGATGGCGCTCTTCTTTTCCTGTCCTGCAGTCCTGTCGCCGGTGAGCGTGTTGTTTTCGAAATCGACCTTGATGAACTGGGGCGCATCGACGCTGGTGGCCGTAACGAGGCTGCAGCCTTCACCCGGCAGGCATTCGTTAATTTCTATGGAAACGCAAAGCAGTGAATTGCTGCCGTCGAAATTTCCACCAAACACTGTCAGCGGTGCCAGCAACATTCCGGGAATCAGTATTTTCAGTAATTTGTTTTTCATGCATAACTCCATTTAATTATTTCACACTATAGCCACGGCCTTCCAGACAAGCCGAGTAGGCACGGTTGTAGTTGTTCCGGCCCTGTGCATAGTTGGCGGTTTCCTGCTGTTCCCAGGATTGCTGCGCATGCGTTTCCCGTTGCTTCTGGTCATTCCGGCGCATTCCGCCGATCAGCGCTCCGGAGCCACCTCCGATCAGTGCGCCCCTCTTGGTGTTGCCGGTGAGTGCGCCAACCAGCGCACCGCCAGCTGCACCGGCCACCGCAGTGCCGCCGGCTCCGGCGACCTGTTTTTCCCTTGCTGGTGGAGCTGACTGTGTTCTGGGTGCGGCCATGGGGTCAAAGCCGCTGTCGTTCTTTGCCCAGTTATAACACTCGAATTTGTCTTTTTCCGTTTGCTCCTGGCTCTGCCCCTTGGCCGGGTAGACGATAAGGTCCGCGCTCGCGGTGCCGGCTATAAACAGGGCAATGCCTGCAATCACGGCTATCCTGCTGTATTTCATGGGTCACTCTCCAGTATCTGTATAACGATTCTATTTTATAGTGCGGAATTATAGGACCTTTGGGCAGCAAATGCTCATCTTGTCGGGTTCGTGATCCTGGCGCACCATGGACGGGTTTCTACGTGGTGCTGCCTCACATGGAAGAATTACTGCTCCTTGCGTTCAATGAGCGCACGGCCGGGACTGGAAAAGGAAATACTGCGTCCGCCCTCGAAAAAACCTACCATGATCGCTTCGATCAGTGGTTCGTAAACCGCTTCTTCGGCATCCCATACCACGATGAAATTTGCGCCTGAGCCACCGCGTACATCGCTATTTTCGACCAGGAATGCGGTGGTTGCGAGCGGATTCAGGTGCATTTCACCATCGAGGTACTCTTTTATCAGTGAACCATTGGTATCAAAGTACTGGACCGACTTGATGGAAATTGCGTGATTCGGGTCCAGGTTCCGGATGCTCAGTGTCGCTTCCAGCAAATGCGGCTTTCCACCATCCGCATAGATGTGGGAGTAGACCGGCACATAAACCGTCTGGCCATCCACGATCTCGATACCGTAGGCACCGCTTGCCCTGGCCGGGTCGGTAGTGGGTGGCTGGAAACGCAACCGGTTTTCCAGTGTCTCGAAACTGTTGCCGGCAAAGTACAGCAACAACAGCAGCAGGACAAATGACAGAGCGGAAAGAATCGTCAGTAGCAGGGGATAGTTGGCCGGTTTTTTATCCTGCCCGCTGTTCGTGGAGTGAGATGACATGAGGTGCATTCCCTGAATTCTGATGACGGAAGTGGCTGGAGCAAAGTGTACACCAGTATATTTGGTAATTCTTTTCAGCCTGAGAGCAGCCTGGAGTTCTGAGGACTGGCCAGGCGCCTGTGCTAAGGTGATAATTCGGTTTTTTTCAGAGGTCGGCAGGCAATGAAATTCGGGAGAACACTTGATGGCCACCCATGATTTTTTTCTTTACCTGCTGATCATCCTGCTGACGGCACGGGTGTTTGCAGAACTGGCGACACGTTTGCAGGCACCATCGGTTATCGGTGAGCTGTTCGCCGGCGTGGTCCTGGGGCCAAGCCTGCTGGGCTGGATCGAGCCGGCCGAGACCATCAAGCTGATGGCGGAGATCGGTATTATCCTGCTGTTGTTCGAGGTCGGTCTGGGAACCGATGTCAAGCGACTGGTTCGCACCGGGGTGGAATCCGTCGTCGTGGCGATAGCAGGATTCGTGTTGCCGCTGATACTGGGTTTCGCGCTGGCTTACTGGGTGTTCAATCTGTCACTGCTGGTGTCGTTGTTTATAGGCGGCACGCTGACGGCCACCAGTATCGGCATCACGGTGCGCGTATTGTCTGATCTCAAACGTCAGCAGGCGCCCGAGGGGCAGATCGTACTGGGCGCGGCGGTACTGGATGACGTGCTGGGCGTGGTGCTGCTGGCGCTGCTCTACGAGTTCTCCATCGGCGGCGGAGTGAGCCTGGTCAATGCCGGCAAAGTGCTGGTGTTCGTAGGTGCATTTTTCGTCCTGGCACCGATTGCTGCCAAGTTGATTTCACTGATCATCAAACGCTTCGATGCGGTCAGCAGTATCCCCGGCCTGCTTCCTACCACCATCGTATCACTGGTGCTGTTCTTTGCCTGGCTGGCGCATGCCCTGGGGGCACCGGAATTGCTGGGCGGTTTTGCTGCGGGCCTGGCGCTGTCGAGACGATTCTTCCTGCCATTGGGTGCCGCCCTGCACAGCGATGAGGCTTTCGCACACCGCATCGAGGATCAGATGAAACCCATTGTGCATCTGTTTACGCCGATATTTTTCGTGTACGTGGGACTTTCCCTCAACTTGCGCGAGATCGACTGGGGATCGGCCTTTATCTGGGGGTTCTCGCTGTCACTGCTGACGGCCTCTATCGTGGGCAAGTTGGTAGGCGCATTTCTTATCAAGGAATCCTGGGCCGCGCGCTGGGTGATCGGCATGGCCATGATACCCCGCGGTGAAGTTGGTCTCATTTTCGCCGAGTTAGGAAGAGTAAGCGGCATATTCAGTAATGAAATCTATGCAGGCATGGTAATAGTGATCGCACTTACCACGCTGTTGCCGCCGTTTATCATGAAGTGGTTCTACGGGCGCTATGGTGATCGTTTGCCGGCGACCGT
>JAUXGZ010000037.1 GCA_030621785.1 Gammaproteobacteria bacterium
CTGTAGTTTTTCGACAATAGCGGTAAGATGCTCCGGTGAAATATTCATAAATGATTCATAAATATCTATGAAATCGTGAATCTCAAACATTGAACTAACGTAACTATTCAGCTAAAAACTGAATAAAGTGCTTGACAAGGTTTTACCTCAATTTCTTTCATTCCAGATTAGTCTCCTGTTTCCCCAGGCTGCTGCTCAGGCCGCAGCCATCGATTTTGAAGACGGCTTTGCACTTCTGAGCCGCACTCCATACTGCGACAAGGGTGTGGAGTTCCCCGGTTCGGGCGGACGGATCTTTGAACCCTCGGTCAGTTGCAGGGGAATTGGGGGCCGACCAGGATTTCCTGTACCATATGTATCTCGTTAAACAGCAGAACTTTGGTAGTGGAATGACATGCGCCCGTCCCGGTTGTTGACCGTCCTTGAGACGGAATTTCAGAGTGTCCAGGCCGGTCATCATACCCCGGTGATGCTGTGGGGGCCACCCGGTGTCGGCAAGTCACAAATCGTGGCGCAGATTGCTGATCGACATCAGGTTCCGGTTATCGATCTGCGGCTTTCGCAGATGGAGCCCACCGATCTGCGCGGTATTCCGTTCCGCGTTGGTGACCAGGTTGAATGGGCGGTGCCTTCGATGTTGCCGGATGCTCAACGCCATGGGCCTCTGGGCATCCTGTTTCTCGATGAAATTACGTCGGTGCCACCCAGCGTGTCGGCGGCAGCCTACCAACTGATCCTGGATCGCCGCCTGGGTGCCTACGAGGTGCCGGACGGCTGGGCTATTTTCGCTGCGGGCAACCGCCAGGGTGACCGCGGTGTGACCTATAGCATGCCGGCGCCGCTGGCTAACCGGTTCTCGCACTACGAACTGGATGTGAATCTGGACGACTGGGTGGCCTGGGCCTACGCGAACCGGGTTGATGAGCGCCTGATTGCTTTCCTGCGTTTTCGCCCGGAGTTATTGTTCGAGTTCGATCCTGCGCATAATCCGGTAGCCTTTCCCTCACCGCGGTCATGGGAGTTCGCCCACCGTGCGCTGCAGAAGTTCGGCGCTCACCCGCAGGTACTGGTAGAGGCGCTGCAGGCCTGTGTCGGGCCCGCCGCCGGTATTGAATTGCATGCTTTTGTGGATAACCTCGACAAGTTGCCGGACATCGATGCTATTACCCGCGGCGAGCAGGTATCGGTGCCAAAGGAGGTCGATCTGCAATACGCCGTGGCATCATCGCTGGTCGGACGCGCCATTCGGGTAGGTGAGGATGGTGACGCACAGACAGTTTACGGCCACATTATCGATTACGCCGGGCGGTTCCCGCAGCGCGAGATGGGCGTCATGCTGATTTCGGATATGCACCGTGCAGTTGGCCAGGAGCTGTTCCAGGTGCCGCAGTTTTCAAAATGGGCCAAGGCCGTCGCCGATGTGATGTTGTTCGACATGGATTGAGTCTGACGACGAATGTCTGACGATATAGAAACCAAGCTCAGTGCGGCCCGCACCCGGCTCATCCTGGACAAGCCGTTCCTGGGGGCGCTGGTGTTGCGTTTGCCGGCCAAAGCCGTCAAACCGGAACGTTGCAGGACCATCGGTACCGACATCCGTGCGCTTTACTACAATCCGGAGTACATCCGCGGATTATCGCTCGAGCAAACCCAGTTTGTACTGGCGCACGAGGCCCTGCATTGCGCCCTGTCACATTTTGCCCGGCGACAGCATCGGGTGCGTAATCGCTGGGACGTCGCCTGCGACCTTGCCATCAATCCCTTGCTGATTCAGGACGGGTTGAAACCGCCCCCCGGCATTCTGCTGAAAAGTGGTTTCGAGGGCATGATGGCGGAAGAAATCTACCCGTATATCGATGACGATACAGAAGAAGAGACCCACGACGACCATTTTTACAGCGCAGACAACCGGTCCGGTGATTCATCAGGCGGGCAGTCGGAAAACGGCGATAGCCAGCCGCAAGCCGCGGACCGCGACCCGGACGAAACCGGGTCCGGTGCCGCCCCGCAGCCGCTGGGGGAGACCGAGCGCGAACAACTGGCTGTGCAGTGGCGTCAGCGCCTGGCCGGTGCGGCCCAGCAGGCCCAGCAGGCGGGCAAGCTGGGGGCAACCATGGCTCGCCTGGTGGAGCACCTGCTGCAGCCGCAGCTGCCCTGGCGCATGCTGCTGGCGCGCTATATGACCGCCACGGCGCGCGACGACTACAGTTACCAGCGACCATCCCGCCGGGAAGGCAATGCGATTCTTCCAACCTTGAAAAGTGCCCGTGTTGATCTGGTTGTGGTGCTGGATACCAGCGGCTCGGTCAAGGATGCCGAAATGGAAGAGTTCGTCTCCGAGATCAATGCGATCAAGGGGCAGATGCGGGCTCGTGTCGTGCTGCACAGCTGTGACGCCGAACTGTGTGAGAACGGACCCTGGACCTTCGAGCCATGGGAAGAGTTTTGTATGCCGGCGAACATCCACGGGCGGGGTGGCACGCGCTTTACTCCGGTCTTCGAGTGGCTGGAGCGCGAAGGCCTGTGTCCTGACCTGCTGGCTTATTTCACTGATGCCGAAGGTGAGTTTCCGGAAATCGAGCCGGGCTTTCCGGTACTGTGGCTGGTCAAGGGTCGGGCGCAGGTGCCCTGGGGGCAGCGTATCCAGCTTAACTAGCCCGCGTTCCATTCGTTTGTTTGTATGCCCCTGTCGAAAACGGGGATAATGACGGTTTAACCGGCAGCCGGACCAGGATCTTCGGCCAGGTACGTTGATGTTTCAAAGGAGAAGTTGATATGCGCATTATTCTGTTGGGCGGACCAGGTGCAGGCAAGGGCACCCAGGCAAACTTTATTAAGGATAAGCATGGTATTCCGCAGATCTCCACCGGCGATATGCTGCGTGCGGCGGTCAAGGAAGGTACGCCACTGGGTGTGGAGGCAAAAAAGGTAATGGATGCCGGCGGTCTGGTATCCGATGACATAATCCTGGGTCTGGTGAAGGAACGGATAGCGCAGGATGACTGCGCCAATGGTTTCCTGTTTGACGGATTTCCGCGCACGCTGGCGCAGGCTGCGGCGTTGCGGGAGCAGAGCGTGGACATCGATGCAGTGGTGGAAATCGATGTGGACGACGATGAAATTATTCGTCGTATGAGTGGCCGCCGTGTACATCTGGCATCGGGCCGGACCTATCATCTGGTGTTCAATCCACCGAAGGATGAAGGCAAGGACGATGTGACCGGTGAGTCGCTGATACAGCGTGACGATGACAGCGAAGATACGGTACGGCAGCGGTTGAAGGTCTACCACGACCAGACCGAACCGCTGATCGAGCATTATTCCAGCTGGGCCGGCGAGGGCGGACCTGGCGCTCCGCGCTATATCCGCATTCAGGGTATCGGCAAGGTCGAGGAAATACGCGACGCGATTTTTGCCGAACTGGGCTGATTCTCGTCCGCGCACGAACAACCGGGAATGACGGGGCCGGCGATTACGCCGGCCTTGTCAGCCCGGGTAGCCCTTCATGGGCGTATTATTTGCGAGCGAGCATCCCGTATCCGGCAGACGCGCGAGTTTTTCAGTAAACTCGGCTGATGTAAAAGGCAATAATCAAACCTGCCGGTATCCAGAGCAGGACTGTACTTTCGTCTAGTTGATATCTGCGCTGTTGGAGTTAAATTGAACCATGGACGCTTCGCACCCTGATGGTACACATGTGACTGGCGCGTACAGGGTTCTGCGCCTGCTGGATGCGTTGCGTGCCACACCGGCCGGTGTGCTGATCTACCGCCAGGTAGAGCGCCTGCTGGATGACGAAGCCCACAGTCAGCAACAGATCCAGCATGGCTACGTCACGCTGGTGCACCGACTGCTCGACGCCTATGCCAGTCATCTGGATGAAAATTCCACCTTCAGGGTTCAGGTCCGTCTGTTGCAGGCGCGTCTGGAACCGCCGCTGTTCGCCGCTGACCTGGATGCACTGAACGACTATATCGAGCTGTATGCCAGCCAGATCGAGTCCTTGCCGCGACTGGATGCCGGGCTGTTGCAGGCCGCGATCAGTCCCCTGCTGGAAGCATTCGGCATTGTGGTTGACAAGGACGATGTTGCCGAGCCGGTATTGCAGCCTGCCCGCGCCGTTACTGCTCCGGCCGCGGCTGGTGTTCCTCCCGACGATGCAGCCGATAGCAGTGACTCCGGCTCCTCCACCGCAACCCGGGAGGCGCCCGGCAGCGGGGATGATGACCATGACGAGGAGGGCATGGCGGATTTGGACTCCCGCAGCCGTGCCGATTCCCCGGGGCAGGATATCCTGCGGCTCCAGTCCACACTGGCCAATCAGGTCATGGCGAGCATTTCGCAAAACGAGGAGTTCGGCGTGCTGCTGGAGGTGGTGCTGGGAGAACTGCGGCATTCGCCAACCGGCAAGGATCTGGAAGACCTGCGCTGGACCCTGATCCGCGAAATCGAGAAACTTACCCGGGGACACCACGAGCTGGCTGAGAATCTCGATAGCACGCATCATTATCTGCAGCAGGTCGAGTCCGACAGCCGGCAGCTCAGTGACGAGCTTACGCGCGTACGGCTGCTCAGCCTGACCGACGAACTCACCGCATTACCCAATCGCCGCGCCTTTCTGCGTCGCATCGAGGATGAAGTGGCACGTGTACAACGCTACGGATTTCCGCTTTCGCTGGCATTGATCGATCTGGACCATTTCAAGCAGGTGAACGACCGTTATGGTCACGCAGGCGGGGACGAGGTGCTGAAGATCTACTCCCGCAGCATCCTCTCGATTTTCCGGCACCACGATCTGGTGGCGCGTTACGGCGGGGAGGAGTTTGCCGTGTTGCTGCCGAATACCGTGGAAGAAGGATCGATGCGGGCGCTGAACAAGGTCAAGGCACGTGCCCTGGAAACCCGCTGGCAGTCGGATGAAGAGATGATTCCGGTGCCGACCTTTTCCGCCGGGGTGTCGCTGTACAAGCCGGGAGAGACGGCCAGTGCGTTTATCGAACGTGCGGACAAGGCCCTGTACCGCGCCAAGAAGCTGGGACGCAACCGGGTGGAGCTGGATGCGACCTACCAGAGCAACGTCGCCATGCCGGAAGCGGACCCGGTCGCTGATTCTTGAAATTCCTGTCTTTTTCCGGTAGTTTCCCTCCGCTGTTGATTCGCAGTTGCTGTTAGACTGCGTTTCTGGTTTCCAGGATTTACAGGCAGGCATCTGAACATGGCAACGATTGAACTGAACAGTGAGAACCACCAGGCGATTATCGATGAGAATGATTTCGTTCTGATCGATTTCTGGGCTTCGTGGTGCGGCCCCTGTCAGAGTTTCGCGCCGGTATTTGAAGCGGCTGCGGAGAAAAATCCGGAAATGGTCTTCGCCAAGGTCAATACCGAAGAGGAGATGGAGTTGGCCGCCAGGTTTCAGGTACGTTCCATTCCCATGCTGGCCATCTTTCGCGAGCAGACCCTGGTCTATGCGCAGCCGGGAGCCTTGCCGGGTTCGTCTCTGGATCAACTCATCGAGCAGGCCAGGTCGCTGGATATGGACAAGGTTCGCGCCGATATCGCCGAGCAGAACAAGGAAAAATCCTAATAATCAAAGTCCAGGAAGGGCTGCACGGTTACCATCTGTCCGGCCTCGACACCGGCATTTTCTGCGGGCAGCCGGATCAGGCAGTTCGCCTTTGCCATGGAACTTAACACGTGTGAACCCTGCACTCCCGTGGTACCCACCGACCAGCTGCCGTCAGCTTCGCGCTTCAGGATGCCGCGCTGGAATTCCGCCCGTCCGGCGGCCTTTTTGAATGTGGTCTCGCAGCGCGCCTCGAACAGCAGGGCATCGTGGGCTGTCTGGCCCTGCATTTTGCGTATGGCGGGCAGGGCGAACAGGTAGAAGGTAACCATCGCCGATACCGGGTTGCCGGGCAGGCCGAAAAATGCTGCGTTGCCGATGCGGCCGAATGCCAGTGGTTTGCCGGGTTTCATGGCCATGCGCCAGAAATCAATCTGTCCCAGTTCTTCCAGTGTCTCGGTTACATAATCAGCCTCGCCCACGGACACGCCGCCCGAAGTGATCACCAGGTCGGCCATATTGCCCGCCTGGCGGAAGGCGTCACGCACCGAGTCGCGCTGGTCGGCGATTACGCCCAGGTCGAAAAATTCCACCCCGGCCCGCGACAGCATGCCATACAGGGCATAGCGATTGCTGTCGTAGATTTGTCCTTTTTCCAGCGGCACGCCGACACTGCAGAGTTCGTCCCCGGTGGAGAAGAACGCCACCCGCAGGCGCTGCGTCACGCGTACCTCGGCGACGCCGACGGAAGCCAGCAGGCCAAGTTCGGCAGGCCCCAGCCGGACACCGGGTTCCAGTACCGTATCACCACTGCGTGTGTCTTCGCCCGCATAGCGGACGTTGAGTCCTGCTGATACGGAGCCGGTACTGAATGAAATCTGATCCTCTTTGCGGTGTACATGCTCCTGCATCAGCACGGCATCGGCGCCATCCGGCATTACGGCACCGGTCATGATGCGCAGGCACTGTCCGCGCTCGACGCGACCATTGAAGGGAGCGCCGGCAAATGAGGTGCCGACCACCTGCAACTGCATTTCTCCCTGGGTGTTACAGTCTGCACTACGTACTGCATAGCCATCCATGGCCGAATTGGCGAACGATGGCACGTCATACTGTGCCGTGACGGTTTCCGCCAGTACCCGGTCCAGTGCAGCGCGCAGGTGCAGTTGCTCGGTGCGGGCAAGTACGGGTACCGCGTCGAGGATGCGTGTCAGGCCGGCTTCGACGCTGAGCAACTTCTGTCCTGGCTCAGCGCAACAGTCCGCAGTGGAAACATTCATGTGGTGGCTCCGGTGGTGGTGGTTTGCATATGGCGAACGATGAATTCGGCGACTTCGGGCGGATCATCGAGATTCAGCAGGGCCAGGGAGGTGTCCATTGGTGTATCGCAGGCCACTGCAATAATGGAAGGGTCCTGCGTGTGCAGCAGTGGTTTACCAGTGCTGCGGCGGTGGACTTCGATTTTGGGAAAATCTTCGTGGCGGAAACCTTCGACCAGAATCAGGTCCAGCGTATCCCGTTCCAGTCGCTGCAGCAGCGTTTCCAGCCGGGGTTCCTGCAATACGCTGTTTTCCTCGATCCAGGCTGTGCGCCAGGGTGATGCAATCAGTGTCTGGCAGGCACCGGCCTTGCGCAGGCGGTGACTGTCCTTGCCGGGCCGGTCGATTTCGAAGTCATGGTGGGAATGCTTGATGACGCCGATACGCAGACCGCGTCCCGCCAGTAGTGGAAGCACGTTGGCAAGCAACGTGGTCTTGCCGCTGCCGCTGAAAGCGGCAAACCCCAGTACCGGAGGGTTTGTCCAGGCAGACGTCATGCCGGCCAGCCCATGTGTCGCTCGGCACGCTGGAGGTCGGCGGGCTCGTTGAGGTTGATGAATTGCTCCGGGCAATCGGCAAAGTCGACCCGTCGGGCGCCTGCGGCCGTCAGCCAGTTGCTGACCGAACGTCCTCCGGCCTGCAGGTAATCCCGGATAGAGCCACCGGTATCGTGCCGCAATATGCTGAATACAGGTTCCATGCGGCCATTATATTCCGCCACTGCCGCTGTTGTACCCGCATGTTCAATGGCGGATTTCATGCGCTGCGCGTAATGCGGGCAGAGGAACGGGGCATCCACCGGTACGGTCAGCAGATAGCGGCTGCCGATCATATCGAGGGCCGAGACGAAACCCGCCAGCGGTCCGGGGAACTCGGGCAGGCTGTCCACGATGACCGGGAAACCATAACGGCGGTACTGTTCCAGGTTGCGATTGGCACTGATCAGGATGGGAGTCTGCGTGCCGAGGCGTGCCAGCACGTGTTCGATACAGGGTTTTCCTGCCAGTTCCACCAGTCCTTTGTCCTTCCCTTGCATGCGCGAGCCGCGCCCGCCGGCGAGTATCAGAATGCTGGTTTCCCGGCCGGGAGGGGTGTCTGGTGTGGTCATGGAAAGAGCCTGCGAATTGCCCGGAGTGTACCATGCGCAGCTGCCAGCTGCTCTATTCGTGTGATAGGGTTCGCGCATGCCGCCAGTCAGTAAAAAAAGCCGGAAAGCATCGCTCGCGGAGCGTTGTCCGGCTGTTGATAGCGACCTGGTCGACCGGTTCGCCGATGCCCTGTGGATGGAGAACGGGCTGGGCGAGCATACCCTGTCGGCGTATCGGAGTGACCTGTACGGCCTCGCCGTATGGTTGCGGGAGCAGGATGGTTCCAGCTCGCTGGCTGCGGCGGGGAGCGGGGATTTGCTGGGTTTTCTGGGTACACAGTACCAGCGCGGGCGAGCGCTGCGCAGCAGTGCCCGTTTGTTGTCCAGCCTGCGGCGTTTCTATCGCTACCTGGTGCGCGAGGGTTTGCGCCAGGATGATCCTACCGCCAATATCGACTCGCCACGTATGGACCGGCCACTGCCGCATACTCTGAGCGAGGCGGATGTGGAGACGTTACTGGCCGCGCCGGATGTTTCTCAGCCGATTGGCCTGCGCGACCGCGCCATGCTGGAATTACTGTACGCCTGCGGCCTGCGGGTATCCGAGCTGGTGACGCTGACGGCCGAGCGCATTAACCTCAATCAGGGCGTGGTGCGGGTGCTGGGTAAAGGCAGCAAGGAACGCCTGGTGCCGATTGGTGACGAGGCGGTTGGCTGGGTCAGTCGCTACCTGGCCAATGGCCGTGCGGCGCTGCTGGGAACCCGGCACGGTGACTATTTGTTTGTTTCCCGCAAGGCAACGACTATGTCGCGTCAGGCTTTCTGGTATCGTATACGCCATTACACCGTGCAGACCGGAATACCGGGTCCGTTGTCGCCGCATACCCTGCGGCACGCTTTTGCGACCCATCTGGTCAATCACGGTGCTGATCTGCGGGTGGTGCAGATGTTGCTGGGACACAGTGACCTGTCGACAACGCAGATCTATACCCACGTTGCCCGGGAGCGGCTGAAACAGCTGCACCAGGACCATCACCCGCGGGGTTGATGGCCGGCGTTCCCGGCACAGTGAACCCCGCACCGGTTTTGCGGCCGAAGCAGCCGCCGGTGTTCGACTTTTATTTTAATTCAGGTGTAAAACTATCGTGAAATCAGTAGTAAAGAGTACCCTGGGCTGCATGGCCCTGTTTATGGCATTTTCCACCTCGGCCGATCAGGCCGCCGACGAGAAGGCTATCCGTGATGCGCTGGGCGGACTCATGCCGGAGTCTGTCCAGGCTACGCCCGTGCAGGGCCTGTATCAGGTTGTGGTTGGCCCGAACGTGGTCTACATGAGCGCCGATGGCAAATACATGCTTCAGGGTGACCTGATCGACGTGCAAAGTCGCCTGAATCTGACGGACGCAAGCCGCCAGCAGGCACGCCGTAGCGCGATCGACGCGATCGGTGAAGATCGGATGATCGTGTTCGCTCCGGAAAAGGTCAAACATAAAGTGACCGTGTTCACCGACATCGATTGTGGTTACTGCCGCAAGCTGCATAGCGAGATGGACCAGTATCTGGATGCCGGCATCGAGATACGTTACATGATGTACCCGCGCACCGGGGTTGATTCGGAGTCCTACCGCAAGGCGGTGGCGGTCTGGTGTGCCGATGATCGCAAACAGGCGATGACGGATTCCAAGGCGGGCAAGTCCATAGAAATGAAGACCTGTGATAACCCGGTCAAGACGCAGATGGAGCTTGCCCAGCAGCTGGGCCTGCGCGGTACGCCGTACCTGGTGCTGGAAAATGGTGACGTGGCACCGGGCTATGTCCCCGCAAAAGCGCTGGCGAAGATGCTCGACGCCCAGACCGGGTTGTAGTCGCGCGGATTGTTCGTGGTCAGAATCTGACGGCCGGAGTTTCGATTTTCAGGCCGTTGCCACGCGCGGCCAGAAACACCTCCAGGTCGATCAGTTCGTCCGAGCCGGCGGGGAAGGGCACGGCCCTGAACTTTACAAAGCATTGTTTCATGCGCTGGTGCAGGCCGGTGATGTTGCCCTTTGCCAGGCGGTATTCGGGAAAGCCGTTGGTCTGTCCCTGGCTGAGTAACTGGCCCCGCAGGTGCTGCCCGGCGTGATCGTCGTGGCACAGGTTGCAGGACATGTCGAGCTGGCCGAAGCGGGTGTAATACAGCTTTTTACCGGCCTCGTAGTGGCTGAGTAGCGGGCCGCTGAAATCCACGTTAACGACCTGCCCGCGTGCCAGATTACGCACGAAGCTTTCCAGTGCAATGGCCTGCGGGCCGGTGTACGCCAGTGGCGGGTTGCCAAGCGCCCCGGTCCAGCAGTTGCGGATGCGGTCGCGCAGGGTAAGCGGTCGCTGCTCCGCGTCGTTGTAGACCGGGTAGCGTGCAATACGTGCCGGATCCAGTCCGGAGGCATCTCCGGCGTGGCAGGAGGTGCAGGATTTTCCATTTTCGCCCGCTGCGGCAAACAGCACGGCGCCCTGTTCGACGCTGACCATGCCGGGGTTTTCAAAATCATCGTCCTGCATGGCGCGTGATTCCGGGGTCAGGTAGGCGTAACCGGAACGCGGTGGCTCCGCGTGCACAGCCCCGCTAATGAACGCAAGCAGCGCGAGTAATGTTCCGGTCCAGCCTCTATTTTTCATTTCCGGCTTCCTGTTTCAACGTGTTGAGGTAGGCGACCACATCTTCCACTTCCTGGGCGGTGAAATAGGTCTTGCCACTGAATTTTTCAGGCACGCGGTGAAACCGGGCAGGATCGCGATAGTAGCCCGGCATCACGGTGCCGGGATTGACCTGGCGCTGGTCTACGATGCGTAAACGGATCCCGGCTCCGGACAGACGCGTAGCTACCCCCGCCAGTGGCGGCCCCAGGTTGCCCTGGAAATCTTCGCCCTCGATCGGCATTCGGTGGCAGGCCAGGCAGTTGCCCTTGCGCCTGTCGATGACCAGTTGCCGGCCGCGTTCGGGGTCTCCGGTCAGGCCATCCAGTGGTGCTGTGATGCCGTTATTGTGGATGGCCCATTCGGCATAGTGTTGCTGTGCCCCGCTATCTGCCGCAACGGACGGGGGCACCAGTGTCAACAGCCCGGCCTGGACCAATGTGGATAGTATGACAACCTGGATTCTGTGCATGGTTCGCGCTCACGGTGTCCGATGGAGGGTCGATTTTCGATCAGGAGCTAAATGCAGACATTGATATGCGTCAAGTGAATATAATACGCGGTTGATACGGCGGGACAACCGCCAGGGAAAATACGCTTATGGGACAGACCATCCTCGACACGCACCAGAAGGCACTGGCCATCAATCTGGATAAGGACAAGTACGGAACCATCGCCGAGATCGGGGCCGGACAGGAGACGGCGCGCTGGTTTTTCATGGTGGGCGGTGCCGCCGGTACCATTGCCAAGGCCATGTCGGCCTATGACATGCAGTTCAGCGATTCCATCTATGGTCCTACTTCACGCTACGTCAGCCGTGACCGGCTGCGCTCCATGCTGGATCACGAATACCATCTGCTGGAGGAACGTCTCGGCAGCAGCCGCGGCGAGGAGCTGTCCTTTTTTGCCTTTGCCAATACGGTTACGGCTTGCAGTTTCAGTCGCCAGCAGCCCGGGCACGGCTGGCTGGGGGTATGTTTTCAGACGTCACCGCACGCTATTCCTGCGCAGATCGACCTGCACGTGTCCCTCAAGGGTCAGGAAAACCTGCAGGACCAGGAAACACTGGGTCTGCTGGGCATCAACCTGATCTATGGCGCACTGTATCTGCACCAGGATCCGGATGCCCTGCTGGCATCCCTGCTCGACGGACTCAGCACCGATTTGCTGGATATCGACATGATCGATTTCTGTGGTCCGGCGTTCGAGCACGTTGATAATCGCCTGATGGCCCTGCGTCTGGTTCAGCGCGGACTGTGCGGAGCGGCCATGTTTCAGGCCGACGGTAGTGTCGTGCACCCCGCCGACGTACTGTACCGCAAGGCGGTGCTGGTGGAGCGCGGTCGCTTCCGTCCACCCACCAGGCTGACCATGGAGCTGCTGGAATGCGCCTGCAAGAGCTTCTTTGAGGAAATCGACGTCGATCGGGATGATGTCGTCGTGCTGAGTGAAATGACCCTGCATAACCTTGCCGAGGGCGATACCATCGACGCGGAGGATTTTCTTCAGCGCGTGGAAATCCTGTGCGCCCTCGGCAAGCACGTGCTGATTTCCGACTACGGTGAATTCTATCGGCTGGCTTCCTACCTGTTCCAGTACACCCGCATGCCGGTGGGGCTGGCGCTGGGTGTGCCGACCCTGTTGCAGCTATTCGACGAGAAATATTACTCCGATCTGGAAGGTGGCATCCTGGAATCGTTCGGGCGTTTGTTCAGGAATGACCTGCGCCTGTATGTCTGTCCGGCAATCGATCACCAGAGTGGCGCGGTGACGACGATAAATAACCTGAGCGTGGCGCAGCATCTGCAGCACCTGTACCGGCACTTGCTGGAGAACGGTTATATCCGTGAGCTGAGTGCGCTGGATCCCGCAAAGCTTGCCATCGATTCAAACGCTGTGCTGGAACAAATCCGTAGTGGTGACCCGGCCTGGGAAGGCATGGTGCCAGACGAGGTGGCCAGGATTATCCGCGAGCAGCGCCTGTTCAACTGTTCAGACTAGCGCTCCAGCAGGTCGAGTTTGTTTTCCTTGCCGTTCCAGTCGTCGGCATCCGGGGGCGCATCTTTCATCTGGGTGATGACGGGCCAGAGTTGCGACAGTTCCTCGTTCAGCTCGAGAAACGCATCCTGGCCGGCAGGCAGATCATCTTCCGGGAAGATCGCCTCGGCCGGGCACTCGGGCTCGCAAAGCGTGCAGTCGATACACTCCTCGGGATCGATTACCAGAAAGTTGGGACCCTCGTGAAAACAATCTACCGGACAGACTTCCACGCAATCGGTGTATTTGCACTTGATACAGTTTTCGCCAACCACAAAGGTCATGTCATTCTCCTGATATTTCAGGGCGTAATAATAGGTCTAATACTCGCGCTGCGCCACACATTCAGGCCCGGGCTCAGGTTGTCGCAAGCCGGGCCGATAAGTTCTGCATGGCCAACGAACCGACGAAATCGACAAAGCAGGACTGATGGGTGGATTGCTGAAAAAATTGTTTGCGGGAATTCTGGTCGGCGTGCTGCCGGTGGCCGTCATGGCCGAGGCAACCTTGATGAAGATCATCCCCATGAATCAGAAGAGCCTGGCGACGTATTACGTCGACGCGCATCTTGCCGGCAGTGGCGACGCCGAATTTATGGTCGACACCGGGGCCGGTTATACCACCATCAACGAACGCACACTGGAGCGGCTGGTCGAGACCAAAAATGCCAGTTATGTTGGCGAGCTTACCGGTGTCATGGCGGATGGCAGTCATCACCGGCTGCCGATTTACCGTATCAAGCGCCTGGTGCTGGGGGGGGATTGCGTGCTGACCGATGTCGAGGCGGCCGTTTTCCCGCGTGATACGCGAATGTTGCTGGGTCTCACGGCGCTTGAAAAAGCCGCCCCCTTCGTTTTCTCCACCAATCCGCCTACGCTGGGCCTGAGTAACTGCGGCGCGTTGTCAGGCTGAATCCTGTACCAGTTGTTTTAGCTTGTACAGCAGTTCCAGCGCCTGACGCGGTGTCAGTTCGTCCGGTTCGATACCCTGCAGGGCATCGGCCACCGGGTGTTCCTGTGGCTTTGCAAACAGGTCGATCTGTCCGCCCGATAGATGCTGCCGATCACCGTGCGCCGGGCTCGCTTCCAGCTCCTGCAGAATAATTTTCCCCTGTTCGAGTACGTCAGCCGGTATGCCGGCCAGTGCCGCAACCTGTAGCCCGTAACTGCGGCTGGCCGGACCTTCCTTTATCGTGTGCAGGAATACGATGCGGTTAGCGTGTTCCACCGCGTCCAGATGCACGTTCGCAATGGTTGGGATCTCGTCCGGCAGCTCTGTCAACTCGAAGTAATGTGTGGCGAACAGTGTCCAGGCGCCGAGTTCGGCCAGCTTTCGCGCCACCGCCCACGCCAGCGCCAGGCCATCGTAGGTGCTGGTTCCACGCCCGATCTCGTCTATCAGTACCAGACTGCTATGACTGGCGTTATTGAGGATGTCGGCGGTCTCGGTCATTTCCACCATGAAGGTCGAGCGGCCGCTGGCGAGGTCATCCGAGGCGCCGATTCGGGTGAATATCCGGTCGACCGGGCCGATGTCGGCCTGGTCAGCCGGCACGAAACTGCCGATGCAGGCCAGCAGTACGATCAGCGCAGTCTGGCGCATGTAGGTGGATTTGCCGCCCATGTTGGGTCCGGTCACGATCAGCATGCGGCGCTGTTCGTCGAACAGTACGTCGTTGGGAACAAACGGCTCGGTCGAAACCTGTTCGATAACCGGGTGGCGACCGCCACGGATGCGGATACCGGGTTCACCGGCCAGTGCCGGGCGTGACCAGCTGAGTTGATCGGCACGCTGCGCCAGGGTCGTCAGGACATCCAGCTCGGCGAGGCTTTCCGCGCAGGCTGACAGTGGCTGCAGCTGTTCCAGCAGTTTATCCAGCAGTTCGTCGTACAGTCGTTTTTCCCGCTCCAGCGCCTTGCTGCGCGCGCTGAGCACCTTGTCCTCGTGCTCTTTCAACTCCGGCGTAATGAATCGCTCGGCACCTTTCAGCGTCTGGCGTCGCTGGTAGTTGTCCGGCACCTGGTCAGAACGGCTGCGACTCACCTCGATATAGTACCCGTGCACCCGGTTGTAGCGTATTTTCAGGCCGGGAATGCCGCTGCGTTTACGCTCATGGCTTTCCATGTCCAGCAGGATCTGGTCACTATGCTCGCTGAGCCGGCGCAGTTCATCGAGCTCGGCATCGTAGCCGGGGGCGATGGCGCCGCCGTCGCGCACCAGCGTAGGAGGGATGTCGGGCAGTGCCCTGTGCAGCAATTTGTGTACGCCGGGGTGCTCGTTGATGTGCTTCGACAGGTGCTCCATCAGCGGGTCACTGGCGGTGCGTAGTACGGCCTGCAGCTGCGGTAATCGCGCCAGGGTGTCGCGCAGGGCACCCAGATCACGCGGTCGCGCCGATTTCAGGGCAATACGTGACAGCACCCGTTCCAGGTCGCAGCTGCCGCGCAGCTGCTCGCGCAGGGCCTCGAACAGGCGTGCCTGCAGCAGGGTGTCCAGACACTGGTGACGCTGTGCCAGCATTTTGCGGTCGCGTAGCGGCCGGTGTAGCCAGCGTCGCAGCATGCGGCCGCCCATGGCCGTTGTACTCTTGTCGAGCACCGCCAGCAGGCTGTGCTCGCGTTCGCCGGATTGCGCCCGGTCCAGTTCCAGGTTGCGGCGCGTGGCGGCATCCATGATCACGCCGTCTTCATGGCGCTCGGTGCGCAGGCCGCGCAGGTGGGGCAGGGCGGCTTTCTGGGTTTCTTTCACATACTGCAGCAAGGCGCCGGCGGCAGCGATGGCAACCGGCATGTTCTGGCAGCCGAAGCCGCTCAGGTCACGGGTGCCGAACTGCTGCGTTAACTGGCGCACCGCACTCTCGGTGTCGAAATGCCAGGGAGGCAGGCGCCGCAAGCCGCAGCGCTGCTGCAGGGCCTGCTCGGTCACCTGGTCCTCGCTGACCAGCAATTCTGCCGGTTGCAGGCGTTCCAGTTCTGCCGCCAGTGCCTTGTCGCCGCTGAATTCCTGCACTACGAAGCGTCCGGCGGCCAGATCCAGCGAGGCGATGCCGAAGAAATTCTCCTTGTCCCGATGTAGCGCTACCAGCAGGTTGTCGCGGCGTTCCTCGAGCAGTGCTTCCTCGGTCAGCGTGCCCGGTGTCAGGATGCGTACTACCTTGCGTTCTACCGGTCCCTTGCTGGTAGCCGGATCACCAATCTGTTCACAGATAGCGGCTGATTCGCCCTGGCGGACCAGCTTCACCAGGTATTGTTCGATGGAATGTGCCGGTACGCCGGCCATGGGGATCGGTTCGCCGGCCGATTGACCACGGCTGGTGAGCGTAATGTCGAGCAGTTCTGCTGCTTTGCGGGCATCGTCGTAGAACAGCTCGTAGAAATCTCCCATGCGGTACAGCAGCAGGATATCCGGGTGCTCGGCCTTGATGCGCAGGTATTGCGTCATCATGGGCGTGTGTTTGGTGGCCTGGGGCACTGCGGACATGGCCGGGAGTTTACCCCGATTCCAGGCGGCGCTACAGCTTGCACTGAGGCGTCGGCTCTGTTAATCAATAGTTTTGGCAGAGGGAAGGATTCGATGCTACCGAACCAGCGACCCTACGAAGAGAAACGCGACTTTATCCGTGTGAGCCTGGATTGCGCTGTGCATCTTCAGCACGCGGCCAGCGGCCAGCGCTTTATCGCCAGTGGCCGGAATCTGAGTGCCGGCGGTGTGCTGTTTCTGACCGAGGAGCCACTGGCCTGTGGCGACCTGCTGGAAATGCATATCGAGGCCGACCAGGCGCTGTTTTCGATGTTGACCGCAACCGTCGAGGTGCTGCGAATCGAGGCACAGGCCCAAACTGCAACGCAGTGGGTGAGTGGCGTGATTCGCACGATCCACGAAATGGATACATGAACAAACGGCTGGTATTCCCGGTTACCCGTGTGGCCGATCACTTATCCGCCAGCCAGCAGTGTCTGGCGACGGCAGAATCCTGTACCGGTGGCTGGATCGCCAAGGTATGCACCGATCTGGCCGGCAGCTCCGCCTGGTTTGAGCGCGGTTTTGTGACCTACAGCAACGCGGCCAAGCAGGAGATGCTCGATGTGTCGGCGGACACGCTGCACCGTTATGGAGCGGTGAGCGAACCGGTGGTGCGTCAAATGGCGCTGGGCGCGTTGCGCAACAGCCATGCCCACTGGTCGTTGGCGGTCAGCGGTGTTGCCGGGCCGGGGGGCGGGTCGGCGGACAAACCGGTGGGTACCGTCTGGTTCGCCTGGGCCGGTCCCCACAACCAGCTATCGACCCGCTGTTGCCGTTTCGACGGTGACCGTGAAGCGGTGCGTCTGCAAACGGTGGAAACGGCACTCCAGGAGTTGTCGGAGTTGCTGGCCGGAGTGGTGTGAACGCGTCCAGGGAGAACAAACACCGGCTGTTTTTTGCCCTCTGGCCGGACGATGTTGTGCGTATGCAGCTGGCCTGTGCGGCCGATCACTGGACCCGGTGCCCGGTGGCGGCCGCGAATCTGCATATGACGCTGGTGTTCCTGGGAGGGTGCACCGCGGAGGAATTGCAATGTAGCCGCACTGCGGCAGCCGGGGTAGTGGCGGAAGGGTTTGAGCTGACGCTCGACTGCCTGGGCGGCTGGTCGCGCGCGCGGGTTCAGTGGCTGGGACCGAGCGGAGTTCCAGCCGTGTTGCCGGAGCTGGTGGTACAGCTACAGCAAGTGCTGGCGGGCTGCGGGTTTGCGCTGGAGCAACGTCCTTATGTGCCGCACGTAACCCTTGCACGCAAGGTCAGAAAGCCGGAAAGCCGTAGCGGGCTGGAAGCGGTCCACTGGCCCGTCCGGGATTTCGTGCTGGTGGAATCGGTGTCGGTTCGCGGGGGCGTAGAGTACCGGGTACTGGACCGTTGGCCGCTGAAATAGACGTTATCAAAAACACTGTTTATTTTTACAGTAGTATGTTGCATACTCCGGATCAGGTTGGCTTGAACCGGTAATCACCAGACGAGGATTTCTGAATATGGACGATAACAAGAAGCGCGCTTTGGCAGCAGCACTTGGGCAGATCGAAAAACAGTTTGGCAAGGGTTCGGTCATGAAGCTGGGTGACCGGCCGGTGCAGGAGGTTCCCACCACATCTTCAGGCAGCCTGGCGCTGGATATCGGTCTCGGCATTGGTGGTTACCCCACCGGCCGCGTGGTCGAGATCTACGGGCCCGAGGCCTCGGGCAAGACGACGCTGACGCTGCACGCCATCGCCGAGGCCCAGCAGGTGGGCAAGACCTGCGCTTTTGTCGATGCGGAACATGCGCTCGATCCGGAGTACGCTCGGAAACTGGGCGTCAATATCGACGAGTTGCTGGTTTCGCAGCCCGATACCGGCGAACAGGCGCTGGAAATTACCGACATGCTGGTGCGCTCCGGCGCCGTGGGCATGATCGTTATCGATTCAGTTGCAGCGCTGACGCCCAAGGCCGAGATCGAGGGCGAGATGGGCGATTCGCATATGGGGTTGCAGGCCCGCCTGCTCAGCCAGGCACTGCGCAAGCTGACGGCGAATATCTCACGCACCAATTGTACAGTGATTTTTATCAACCAGATCCGCATGAAAATTGGCGTTATGTTTGGTAACCCCGAGACCACTACCGGTGGTAATGCGCTCAAGTTCTACTCCTCGGTACGCCTGGATATCCGACGCATCGGCGCCATCAAGAAAGGCGACGAGATCATTGGTAACCAGACGCGCATCAAGGTCGTGAAAAACAAGATGGCGCCACCTTTCAAGCAGATCGAGACCGAGATCCTCTACGGCGAAGGCATATCCCGTCTGGGCGAGATCATCGATCTGGGGGTCAAACAGGACATTGTTAACAAAGCCGGCGCCTGGTACAGCTATAACGGTGACCGCATCGGGCAGGGCAAGGAGAATGTGCGCAACTTCCTGAAAGAGCATCCGGCCACAGCACAGGAAATCGAGGCACAGGTCCGCGAAAAATTGCTGCCATCCGCCCGGGAAAACAACGTCGTAGAACTGAAAGAGGCGGAGGTGGAGTAAGCCGGCTCGCCCGGCAGGGCATCTGCGGGGAAAGGCCGTGAACGACGAGGAATACCAACAGATCTACACTACTGCCCTGCGGCTGCTGACGCGCCGCGAGCATAGCTCGCTGGAATTACGCAACAAGCTGCTGGCACGGGATCTGGATGAGCGGCTGATCACGACGGTGCTGGATGAACTGGTTGAGCAGGATCTCCTCAGCGAACAGCGCTTTGCCGAGCTCTTTGTACACGGGCGTTTTGAACGTGGCTATGGCCCGGTCAGAATACGGGCCGAATTACGCGAGCGCGGCATCAGTGCGGATGGCGCTGATGCCGGTCTGGCGGATCTGTCCGGGGTGTGGGTGGAGTCGGCCATGAAACAGCGCGAAAAGCGTTTTGGGGCACATCATCCGGATGAATTCCGGGAGCGTGCCCGGCAAATGCGCTTTTTGCAGCAGCGGGGCTTTTCCGGTGAGCAGATCCGGGCGGCCTTCCAGGAATGAAAGCACACAATAAGCGTTTGAGATCTTGTAAGTTATCCTGTCTATCTGTACCTTTTCGCGCATGAACAGCAGCGCCGATATCCGCAAAGCCTTTCTGGAGTACTTCCAGAGCAAGGACCACACCATCGTGTCATCGAGTCCGCTGGTGCCTGCCAACGACCCGACCCTGCTTTTTACCAATGCCGGTATGGTGCAGTTCAAGGACGCATTCCTGGGCCGGGAGACACACAACTATGCGCGCGCAACCAGTTCGCAGCGCTGTGTTCGCGCAGGTGGCAAACATAATGACCTGGAAAACGTCGGCTACACCGCCCGCCATCACACATTTTTTGAAATGCTGGGTAATTTCAGTTTTGGCGACTATTTCAAGCGCGAGGCTATCGGGTTTGCCTGGGAATTCCTCACCGAGGTAGTGAAGCTTGCGCCGGAGCGGCTGTGGATTACCGTGTTCGAGGACGATGACGATGCCGCGGATATCTGGTTGAAAGAAATCGGGGTCGACCCACAGCGCTTCTCGCGCATTGGTGCCAGGGACAACTTCTGGTCAATGGGCGATACCGGCCCCTGCGGCCCCTGTTCGGAAATATTTTACGACCACGGCGCCGGGATTCCGGGAGGGCCTCCCGGGACGCCGGAAGAAGACGGTGACCGTTATATCGAGATCTGGAACCTGGTGTTCATGCAGTACGACCGCGACGCTGCCGGCGAGCTGCACCCCCTGCCGAAACCCTCGGTCGATACCGGCATGGGGCTGGAGCGCCTGGCGGCGATTCTGCAGGGCGTACACAACAACTACGAAATCGATCTGTTTCAGAACCTGATCAAGGCAACCGCGGAACTGGCGGCTAGTGACGACCTGGAGAACAAGTCGTTGCGAGTGATCGCCGACCATATCCGTGCCTGTGCCTTCCTGGTTGTGGATGGCGTGATCCCCGCCAACGAAGGACGCGGCTACGTGTTGCGCCGCATCATCCGGCGTGCGATTCGCCATGGACACAAATTGGGTATCCGCGACTCCTTTTTCCACCGGCTGGTGGGACCGCTGTGTGATGAAATGGGCGATGCCTACCCGGAGCTGGTGCAGGCACGGGCACAGGTCGAGCGTGTGCTGGCACAGGAAGAGCAACGTTTTGCAGAGACCCTGGATCACGGCATGAAGATCCTCGAGGAAGCCATTGCCGGGCTGGATGGCACGGTGATTCCCGGCGCTACGGTTTTCCGGCTCTACGATACCTTCGGTTTTCCGGTCGACCTGACCGCAGATATTGCCCGCGAACGCAGCCTGTCCCTGGATATGGAAGGTTTCGAGACCGAGATGGAAGC
>JAUXGZ010000090.1 GCA_030621785.1 Gammaproteobacteria bacterium
GATCAGGTACAGGAGACCTTCCTTGATGGAAGTCTCCATAGGGATCACCGTGTGACCATTGATCACTTTGGTCTTGCTCTTGTCCTTTGCAACCTCGGCAGCCTTCTTCCAGTTCACCACGTGCAGGAAGTCGGTATCCTTGGAGGAACAGCCGGCTTCGAAGGGAGGACGGCCGCGCTCGATACCGCCAATATAGCGCTCGGTGCAGAAGGAGTTTGTGAAGGACCAGCCATGCGACGGGCCCTTGCCGAAATCAGACAGATCCTGGCTATAGGGCGGCGCCATGACGGTAAACGACTGCGCCGGGTCGAGACGGCCCTTTTCGTTGTCAAACTTCCAGTAGGTCATACCGCCACGGTAGCGTTCATTGAACTCTTCCAGCGGCACGAACTCGTTCTCGAAAGGTGCAGCATACTGGGCTGCGGTCATGGCGTATTCGGTATTCTCGGAAACGAACACACCGCCGTGCTGGGACTTGAACACCGGGTTGACGACGATCTGCTTGGTTTCGAAATCGTGCAGGTCGATGAGGGCAACACGCGGGTTGGCCTTGTCGTTGATAAACAACCAGCGGCCGTTGTAATCGCCATTGGTTTCGGACAGGGCCGGGTGATGGGTGTCGCCGAAGTTGATTTCCTTGCCGTGGATGTTGCCCTGGCGCAAGACAGCCTTGGACTCATCGTCAAAGCCGTAGCCCTGCCACGGTTCGGGGGTAAAGACACCTATATATTTCAAAATTCGCATGGAGGGAATGCCATACACGATGACCTGCCCGCTCTGACCACCGGAACTGAACGCCAGATATTCGTCCCGCCCACCGGTAGGCGTGTAAGTCTTTGCTGCGGCGAGCAGGTCTTTCTGGGTCAGGCCACGCTCTTTCATGACATCTTCGAGCGTTGCTGCCGACCAGGCGCTGCCCGCGAGTGTCAGCCCCAGACTCATGCCTGCCAGCGCAGTACACATACGTCTTGCTTTAAATTTCATATCCTTCTCCCATGACGGATAAGTACCAGATTCTTTTCGACGCGCACATACGCGGTGCCGTACAATGCCATCGAGTTGCGGCAAGCTCCTTGACAAAGATCAAGGAATCGCGACATTTTGTCGCACCTGGGTAAAGAAGCGGAGCCAATCGCACAGAAACCCGGCACAAAACCTAAGCTTAAATCGATAATATAAGTGTAATAATATGTTTTTATTGCATTAATTAAGATAATTTCCTGCCCGGGAAATGAGACCCAAAGGGGCCGGGTAAAATTGGCTAACACCATACCCGGAGTATGTGGCATGCAAAAGCTCGTAATTCGATTTCTCGTAACACTCACCTGTGCCAGTACAAGCCCTCTGCACGCTTACGAGTATGACGTGGACAACGGCGAAGAAATAAACGAGGTATGCGCGGGCTGCCACGGTGAGTTCGGTCAAGGCGGCAAGGAAGGTGAGTATCCCCGGCTCGCCGGACAGCCAATGGATTTCCTGGCCCTGCAACTGCACCTGTTCCGGGACAGAAAACGTCTCAATCTGCCGATGGCGCAATATATGGATGAGCGACAGATGCCGGACGATGACATACAGGATATCTCCCGCTACCTGGCTGAAATCACACTGAAAACCAGACTTTCAGCGGTTGATACGGAAGCTCCCGGCTTTGATGCCTATGCCCGCCTGCTCGAATCGAAAAAGCTGATGCAGATCCCGCGTGCTGAAGGTGACACCGGAAAAGGAGGGAAAACCTATCGAAAGGAATGCGCCTCCTGTCATGGCAGGACAGGTGAAGGAGACAACAAAAAGGCGGTACCCATGCTGTCCGGGCAATACACCAACTATCTCTGGCGCCAGGTAGAAAAATACCGCAACAAAATTCGCATCCACGATCCTTCTGATCCCGAAGAGGATGAACTGCTGAACGATTTCAGCAATGAGGAATTACAGGACATTTTCGCCTGGCTATCGACCATGGATGACTGAACAAAGCAGAATTGCACCTGCTCGACACGGGGAAAGCAAACCACCGGACGATACGGGTGGCGTTCATTTGACCCCGGAGCCGATGCTGTGGACAATGAATTGTGTCCATTTTTCCAGCAAAACCGGTACCACAAGGATCCTGCCCGGGAGAAAAACCAATGAGAAAATTACTTTTACTGCTATGCATGGCGCTGGTGATATCGCTCCAGGCCCGCGCCGAGACCATCACCCTGCTCGCCGAGGATGACTGGTACCCGTACACCGGCAAAATGGAATCGGGCCGGGTCGAGGGCATCAGTATCGATCTGCTGCGTGCCGCCTTTGAGGCGGTCGGTGTCAAAGTCGAATTCGACGTTATGCCCTACGACCGCGCCATGGCAAAGGTCCGTGAAGGCAAGGGACTGGCCGCTTTCAATACCCCGCGGGAACCGGGGGTGGAGAAATTCTACACCTGGCCGGCACAACCCCTGTTCCAGGCGAAATCCCTGTATTTCGCCAAAACGACGTTTGAGCGTCAGATCAGCAAGGTGCAGGATCTTGACGGACTGAAAGTCGCGCTTGTGCAGGGCTACGGCTATGGAGACGAAATCGACAACGATACCCGCATTGACAGGATACTGTCGTCATCCGACAAGGTCGGGATCCGCAAGACCCTGGCTGATCGCGCCGATGTGGTCGTGGTCTACGATATGGTGGCAAAAGATCTTCTGCAGAAGATGAAGGTCACAGACCTGTTGAAAGTAGTCGGCGAAGCGAGCGTCGCCGATGTCTACCTGGCCTTCTCCAGAACATTCCCGGACAGCGAGCGTATCCGGGCGCTGTTCGACAAGGGCTTTGCCGAAATCCGCAAAAACGGCCGCTACGAACAGATCATGCAGGAGTGGAATGCGCGTTTTGAATAAACCGCAAACACATTCGCCGGGCCCAAAGGAATGGCTCCTGCGATGAGCGTCAAGGTCAAGTTCATTCTTGCAGTTATCTCCAGTATTGCGGCTCTGGCGATACTGTTTTCCTCGGTTGCCTGGTTCCTGTTCAAGCAGGAGGTGGACAGCCTCAATGCGAGGAATTTCAGTACCAAACTGGAAACCCTCATAGAAGCGGCCCGTTTCCAGGACGACCAGTTTTTCGAGGGCCTGCTCGATAGCCAGGAAGAAGCCCGGGAGCGCATCAAGGATACCCTGCGGAATATCTACCGCGAGACCCTGCAGGGCGGCGCGAACTACAAGCAGCTCGGTACCATCGGCAACGCCTACCCCCTGGTCGTGGACTACGAGGGCCGTACGGTCATTGCACCCCAGGGCGTGGCAGAGGATGGCAGTCAACTGCCGGTCGAACTGATCGATGCGCTGGTGGAAAACCACAACGGGGAATCCAGTTACCGATACCAGGGTGAAAAATGGTGGGCGTTGTATCGCTCCTTCGAACCCTGGAAATGGGTGCTGGTATACACCATACCCGAAAAGGTAAAAGACAAGGCGCTGTACCAGTACCTGCAACTGCAGTCGGCGCTTGCGCTGGGAGCAGTCCTGCTGTTTTCCCTGCTGTCGTGGCTGTTCATCAGCGTTCTTCTAAAACCACTGAAAACCGTGGTCCAGCAGGCCGGCCAGATTGCCCGTGGAAACATCGGCTACACCGAACAGCAGGACAGCCGCGAGTGGGAAAACAGCCGGGACGAATTCCGGCAACTGCAGGCCGCGTTCAACCGCATGGCCGAGTCGCTGCGACAGAAAGTATCGATTATCAGCGAAGTGGCACGCGGTAATTTCCGGGTCGACATCGAGCCGGCCAGCAACAATGATCTGCTCGGTAACAGTATTGCGGAAATGACCGAAAGTCTGAAACAGATCGTTGCTCAGGCCAAGCAGATTGCTGCCGGCGACTACACCTCCAGGCTGGAGCCGCGCTCTAAGGAAGACGAGCTGAGCCAGGCGCTGAACGCCATGACCCGGGGCCTGGAGCAGGCCCATGATGAGTTGGAGCAACGTGTCCGGCAACGCACCCGGGAACTGGAACAGCAGCAGCAGGAACTGCAGAAAATCAACCGGGAAATCGAGAACCAGAACCGCGACCAGATCGCGCTGGGCAGGCTGGGTGATCGTCTGCGTGGCGAGCAGGAGATGTCGGAACTGGCGGAGAACATACTCACCGGCCTGGCCTCCACCCTGTCCTTCCAGACCGGTGCATTGTACGTTCGCAGTTCGGCAGAAGAGTTTCAGCGCGCCGCAGTCTACGGCCTGCCACAGGACGCGGGAGCGCACCTGGTGCGAACCGGCGAAGGCGTCATCGGTCAGGCAGCCCTGAACCGCGAGCACAGGACGATCAATGAGGCATCGGGCTACCAGAAGATCCTGCTGGCCATGGGTGCCGTATCTCCGGCACAAGTACTGGTTTTTCCACTGGTACTCAACGATGAAACCATCGGTGTACTCGAACTGGGTGCACTGACCGCATTCCCGACAGAACAGCTGGACTGGCTGAAGGAAGCGGAAAACGGCATCTGTGTGGCCATTCACATGGCTCACGGCCTGGAGGAGCGCAAGCAGGCACAGCGGGCCCTGCAGGCTGCCATGGAAGAAGCCGACCGGGCCAACCAGGCAAAGAGCGACTTTCTCGCCAACATGTCACACGAAGTGCGCACGCCGATGAACGCCATTATCGGTATGTCGTACCTTGCACTGCAGACAGATCTCGACCGGAAACAACGCAACTATATAGCAAAGGTCCATCGCTCGGCCGAAGCATTGCTCGGCATCATCAACGACATCCTCGATTTCTCCAAAATCGAAGCGGGCAAACTGGACATGGAGT
This sequence comes from Gammaproteobacteria bacterium, assembly GCA_030621785.1. GTDB lineage: Bacteria > Pseudomonadota > Gammaproteobacteria > DSM-19610 > DSM-19610 > Thiogranum. The sequence goes on from JAUXGZ010000090.1 coordinate 4,777, forward strand.
CCATCGATTTTCACCTGGAAGACGTCATGGACAACCTGGCCAGCCTGGTGGGGCTGAAGGCTGGCGAGCGCGGCGTGGAACTGCTGTTCGATATTGCCCCCGATGTGCCCATGGCCTTGAAGGGGGACCCGCTGCGCCTGGGGCAGATACTGGTCAACCTCGGCAACAACGCCGTCAAGTTTACCGAGCAGGGCGAAATCGTGGTAGCCATCCGCGCCCTCGAACAGAACGACGAACAGGTCAAACTCGAGTTTAGCGTGCGCGACAGTGGCATTGGCATGACCGCCGAACAGCAGGAGCGCCTGTTCCAGTCCTTCAACCAGGCCGACAGCTCCACGACACGCAAGTACGGTGGCACCGGACTGGGATTGACCATTTCCAAACGCCTTACCGAAATGATGGGTGGCGAAATCCGCGTGGAAAGCAGGCATGGTAAGGGAAGCAGATTTATCTTTAACGCCTGCTTCGGGCGCAGCAAGGAAGCACAGCAGGACTCGGGGCCGATGCCATCGCTGAATGTCCGGGGTATGCGGGTCCTGGTTGTGGACGACAACAGCAGTGCCCGGGAAATTCTCGGCACCATGCTCGAATCCATGGATTTTGCGGTAACCATGGTAGCCAGCGGCAAGGCGGCAATTGCAGAAGCCATGGCCGCGAGCCAGCAAAAAAATGCCTACCAGCTGATCTTGATGGACTGGCATATGCCCGGCATGGATGGCGTACAGACCGTTCGGGCTTTGCAGAGCAATCCACAGCTGGGCAAGCTGCCGCCCGTCATCATGGTTACCGCCTACGGCAAGGAAGAGCTGGCCGATGCCGCGGAAGGCACCGATTACCGGGAAGTCCTCACCAAGCCATTCAACCCGTCGATGTTGCTGGATACCATCATGATTGCCCTGGGGCACCAGCGGCATACGCGGGTGCGCTTCAGCGAACGCCACCAGGAAGAGCTGGCCGTGACCTCAAGGCTGCGCGGCACCCGGGTATTACTGGTGGAAGATAATGAAATCAACCAGGAACTTGCGCTGGAATTACTGCGTAACGCCGGCATCAGTACCACCGTTGCGAACAACGGTCAGGAGGCACTGGATGTCCTGGATAAAGAGAGCTTCGATGCAGTACTAATGGATGTGCAGATGCCGGTGATGGATGGTTATACCGCCACGCGGGAGATACGCAAGCAGGAGCGTTTCAGGGACCTGCCGGTGATTGCCATGACCGCCAACGCCATGGTCGGTGACCGGGAAAAGGCCACAGCGGCGGGCATGAACGACCATATTGCCAAGCCCATCAATGTCCAGCACATGTTCGCCACCATGGCGAAATGGGTCAAGCCGGCGGAAACTGCCGATCCTGGTTCACGTCATCCCGGGGTCCATGCGCACGACTCGGGACCACAGGCGTCAGAACCTCCACAACTGCCCTCTTTGGCAGGAATTGACACCCATGCAGGACTGGAGATCGCGCAGCGGAATCTGCCCCTGTACCGCCGGCTGCTGAAAAAGTATTACCACAGCCAGCATGATTTTGTAGCACAGTTCCGTTCCGCACTGCACGATGCTGACCACGAGGCAGCGACCCGCATGGCGCATACCCTGAAGGGCGTGTCCGCAAATATCGGCGCCAGCGGTATCCAGCAGGCAGCGGCCCGCCTGGAAGACGCCTGCCTGCAAGGCCGGCCCGAAACCGAAGTCACTGCTCTTCTAACCGCCGTTGGCGCTGAATTGGCCCCCGTAACCGATGACCTGGAGGCCATGTTCCGTGAGGACGCTGCAGCGGAAACCACGGCTGCAAATGACTACAGCCAACTCGGGCCGCTGATGGACAAGCTGACCGGGCGTATTCGTGAGGACGATGCCAGCGCGGCGGAACTCGTCGAGGAACTCGATGCCCTGCTACAGGGAACGCAATATCATACTATTCTGGATAAAGTCTCGGATGCCATCGAAAACTATGATTTTGACAAGGCACTGGACGGTATGCAGGAACTGGCTGCGGTGCTCAACATGGACAAAACCGCATAGAACCGGCCTGACGGCCGTTGGCGGAGCGGTGCGAACCTGCCCCGCAGGAAGCGTGACGGAAATCCGCATCTCTAAACGAACTTCGGCGAGGGCACGGATGCCCTCGCCGATCGATTCACCATTGGCTGGTGGTGGTACTCAGGCGCTCTTGCGACGCGCGACTCCAACCAGGCCTACCAGACCGGAACCGAACAACCAGACCGCTGCCGGCACTGGAACTACGGTGGTGTCAACCACACCCAGGCTATCGGCTTCGGCGCCAAAGCTCACCATCCAGGAGTTCGAGGCCAGTTCCTTGGCGCTTGTGGCGGTTTCAAAAGCGCCCTTGCCAACGGCTGCGGCTAACTGAAAGAGATTGCGATCGCCCAGGTTAAGAACATCGCCCGCGAGGTTGGTCGCAGTCCAGAGACCACCGCTCTCCGCGAAGACCACCCGATCGAAAGCCGCCAGAACGATAGCCGGCCCCGAAAGCCCCTGGTTGTGATCCAGCATCTCAAAGGTCGTGTGGCCGGTCGGGACAAAGCCTGACAGGTCAAAGGTATTCACATCGCCGTCGGTTGGCGCAAAGACGATCGTTGTCGCCGCGGAGACCATGGCTGAAAAACATGTACCTGCCACGATCGCAAACAATTTTCCTGTTGTCGCTAGTTTCATAATTGTTTCCTCTTTTTCCGTGATTAACGCCCCCTCGCCCCGGAACCAGATGCACTTCCAATGCGATTGAGGAAAAGGCTAACACCGGCGAACTTACAGATAGTTTACAAACAGGAAATTAATTTCAGGACGAATTTGCGGCGGGAAAATGCAGCTTCAGATCAGCGGGGAAAGCACGGAAATTCAGGAAATCCGCATCTCTAAACGAACGTCGGCGAGGACACGGATGCCCTCGCCGATCGATTCACCACCGGCTGGTGGTGGTACTCAGGCGCTCTTGCGGCGCGCGACGCCAACCAGGCCTACCAGACCGGAACCGAACAACCAGACCGCTGCCGGCACTGGAACTACGGTGGTGTCAACCACACCCA